>CP064970.1:1030387-1373850 GCA_016699305.1 Alphaproteobacteria bacterium | reverse complement strand
CTTATCTCTGTAGGTCAGGCCAATCGAAGCATAAAAACTGATAAAGAGCTTAGCGAGCTTAGAGCCACTATCGCGCTTCCCGCAAAGGAAAAAATTTCTCCAGTCTCTCTGGAATTGCCTGATCTGAACGCGCTGACAGCCGAGATAAAGACGCTGTTACAAACGACGGTTGTTTCCCAGGCCATCGCATCTCTGGCGAATGACTCCGTAACATCAGCATGGGTCAAGGAAGGTCTGCAGCTTCACAAAGACCACAAGTCAGAAAAATGTAAATTTTGTGAACAAGTTATACCCGCCGCTCGTCTTGCGGCCCTAGAGGGGCATTTCAACGATGAGTTCAAAGCGCTTGATTCCGCCCTTACATCAAAGAGCGCGGCGATTGAGCAAATAGCCAACACGTTGGGCGCATTGCAATTGCCTGCGCCGGAAAAATTCTATGAGGATTTGAAGACCGAATATAATGTGGCGTGTCAAAAGCTGAATGAATGGAAGGGTGCTTGTGTCACGTTTCTTGGTCAGTTGACGGAGGCCCTCGGAAACAAAAAGGGCTCTCTATTCATGGCATGTACATTTGATATCAGCCCCACAGATGATGGTGCGGCACAACTCAAAGACGTGAACGCCGTCATTGCAAAGCACAACAATAAAACCAGAAATTTTAGCCAAGAGATTATGGCTGCAAAGGAGGCCATAAAATCCGCTCTCGTCGCCGGAGCCATTACGGAGTACCAGACATTAAAAGACGCCCTTGACGTTATGGAGAAGGAACACAAGGCGCAAACTGATAAAATCAAGGTCGACAGCACGGCCATCAATGAGCTGGAGCAAGGAATCATCAACCACAAAAAGCCCGCGGAAGATATCAACACGGACTTGAAAGATTATCTTGGCCACAGTGAAATCCGCTTTGCTACCAGTGACGGTGAAACGGGCTATGCCATCATGCGCGGTGACAAGCCAGCAGCGGCCCTTAGCGAAGGGGAAAGGACCGCCATCGCATTGTTGCATTTTTTGAAAACGCTGGAAGACCAGAAATTCAAGTTGTCCGAAGGAATTGTTGTAATCGATGATCCAGTCTGCAGCATGGATGACGCTTCCATGTTTAGCGCGTTCGGCTATATCAAGAACAGGACGAAGGATGCAAAACAGCTTTTTATATTAACCCATAATTTCAAGTTCTTTCAGTGTGTTAAGGACTGGTTCCGGTATGCAGAAAAGCATAAAAAAGAGGTAGGATTCTATAAAATAGATGCCTCTATCGAGAATGGTATTCGCATCAGTAAAATAAACGAGCTTGATAACTTATTGAAAGAATATAATTCCGAATATCATTACTTATTTAAACAGACATATATAATGTCCCATGCTGATAATTCTGTTGGAAATCTTGAAACAAATTATCATATGCCGAATATAGCGCGTCGTTTACTCGAAAACTTTCTTGCATTCAGGATGCCGGATATAAATGACTTAAAATGGAATGCTTTATACAGCAGGATAAAATCCTCTGGTTTTGACACGAGAAAAAAGTCGATTATTGAGAGGTTTCTCAACCTTTATTCACACAAAAGCCAAATTGGTTATGATGAGCATGACAGCTCAATCCTTGCTGAAACTCCTCAGATCATGAGGCTGGTGTTGGAGCTGATAAAGCACGAAGACAGAAATCACTATGACCGGATGGTTGCACTTGTGGATCCTCCAGCATCGAAGACATCAACCAAACACAACAAGGAGGAAAGGGCCGCATGAAACCCGAACAGGCATCCGCCACCGGCATCAAGCCGCGCCCGGATTCGCATATGGCGCGCTGGGCTTTTTGGATCATCGCCGTGGCAGGCATGGCCATGATCCTGTTTTTGCCCAATTTGGTGCGATCCGTGACGGCTGTTCCGGCCACCGCCTTAAATACCTCTATGCCCATGCCGTCTTTGACCGTGGAAAGCCCCGACGGCACGCGCCGGCACAGCTTGCGGGTCGAAATCGTCCGCACGGATGAGGAAAAAGCGCGCGGCCTGATGTTCCGCACTGAATTGGCACAGGATGCGGGGATGCTTTTCACCTACGATCCGCCGCAATCGGTGGTGATGTGGATGAAGAACACCTTGATTCCCCTGGATATGCTGTTCTTCGATGCCAATGGCACGATCATCTATATCGAACGCGAAGCTGCGCCCGAAACTCTTAATCCGCGCGGTCCTTCCGGCGGTCCCGCCGTGCGGGCGGTGCTGGAGATCAAAGGCGGCCTGGCCGCTAAACTCGGCATTCAAGAAGGCGACAGGCTAACCCCCGAATCCCTAGCCAATTTAGCCCCGATCAAACCCTGATCGCGCGCGGGATTTATAGACCGCAGTGTCTGCGCATCTGCGGCGCAAGCTCTGCCATGCGCAGACGCGCGTTCTGTCGGGCTTGGGCGGCATCGGGTGCCTGATCGGGCGAGACCAGCTCGGGCCATTTGTCGGCCACGGCGTTAAGAACAGACGTTATGCGCATGCCGCCGAAATACATGATGGTGCTATCTCCCTTTTCTTGAACTTTTCTCCAATGCGTTTGCGCCAGATCAACGGCATAGATTGCCGTGGGCTCGGCCCAGACCATGGCGCGTAAGGTCAAGGGACCTAACTCATTGGCGCGATAGCTTAAATGCGCGGCGATCAATCGCCGTGCGGTCGCTTCGGGAAGCGTTTCTCCAAGTTTTGGATTGAGGCGAAGGATATCTTCGGCATTCCTGCCAGCGACCTCATCTGTATAATTTTTCTCTGCAAAATTCCGGCATGCGTGCCGATAATCCGCATAGGCCAGGGCCAAATGCAAAGCGGATGGGGGTATCCCATAAGCCGAGCCCGCTCTTATCCAGTCCCTCAGGAGTTGTTGGCAACACACCAATGTGTCGTCACGCTTATCCATGTCACGGTAAGCCTTGCTAGGAATCTCACGCTGGCGGATATCCTCCGCGACTTGGGCCAGATGCGTTGTGGCCCGGTCAAACTGACCAGGGAACTGAACAACCCGAGTCATCCGATCGCTGGCCGATTCTCTTTCATATCCGTTCTCATATGTATCGCGGATCACTTTAGGTTTCAGTAGGACCGTAACGGCCGAACGCATATCCTCATCGCTTATATTTCCTGACATTGCACAACTCCTTAATGGTGCGATTGCGATATAACATGGCTCGGAATGTCGTGCAACAGCAACGATTCGGCGCGTTTTCACCCAAGCTCATGCAAAGCTTCCCTTTCACCAGAAGGAAAGGATGTTGCGAGAGAATGCAGTGTGTATATTGTGGCCGTGTCGGGGCGTGGCGCAGTCTGGCTAGCGCGCCAGTTTTGGGTACTGGAGGCCCCCGGTTCGAATCCGGGCGCCCCGACCAGTTTTCTTTCATGGCCATCTTTTATGGACCTAAGGGCTATGAACGCCTCTAGAGCGCGGCTCTTAAAGGGGGCCGCGCTTTCGCTTTTAGGCGGTTGCTAAGATGTGGAAGATAGAGTTATGTCCAACTGCTCTGCTTCCTGCCTTAACAAGGAACGGGTGCTATGCTGAAGATGACGATCATCGGTTTTATGCTGGCACTGTTCACAGGGCCTTTGGCCGCTTATGCTGAAACGCCAGGGCAACCCGGTCAAAAAGAGCAAATCGGCACGACTAAATTGGCCGATGACAAGCAAAGCAACTTCGCCCTCCTAGAAACCGAAGAAGCGCCCCCCCATCAGTTGTATGTAGACAGGTTTGGCATACCGGAATGGCAATCTCTTGCTTTCACCCCCGTGCCGAGCGCAAGGAAAGAGACGGCAAAAACCTGCGTGATTACACCCTATGCCGTATATTATTGCCACCGCTGGGGATGCAGGAGGTTGTGGCGCATGCAGTGTACGAAGCACAACGAACCTGTGTCAGGGAACCACCGATGACCCCCGAGGATCGCGTCTGTCCTATGGGATAACCGAAGGTGGGCTACGCACTAACGGAGCGGGCGGGCCCTGGACGTTTTTCCTGTAACAGCAGCAACCGAAACCACATGCAACGGCATTTGCATCGTAAAATAGGCCGATTTTACCGCTTCCTTCAGATCGCACGCGTGTTCAAAGCGGCGGCGCGGCGGGCGATATCCATCAGGGCGCGACAGGCGATCAGATCGGCGGGCGCGCCGGTTGAGCGCGTCGCGGCCTCGGCCTGAACCATACGCGCCAGAGCCTCATCCAATAAACGCGTCGGCCACAGGCGCAATTGCGCGGCGAACGCCGTCTTGTGGCGAAAGAACACCTCGGGCCTTAACGCCTTCATGGCCATATCGACCGGCTCGCCCGATTGCACGGCGAATTGCGCTTGGCGTAAGCGGATCAGATGACGTTGCGCCGCGCGCAATAAAGAAGTCGGAAGATTGTCTTCACTGGTCAACAGACGCTGCAAGGCGGCATCCAAAGCCGCCACCTGTCCCGATGCGGCCAGCAGACAGGCTTCGTCCAATCGCGCCGTTCCCTGGTCTTGCAAACAGGCTTCGACATCCTCGGCCTCCAGACGCGGCGCGGGGCCGATATATGTCAGGACTTTATCCAGTTCCTGACGCTGGGCCAGACGGTCGGGCGGCAGACGCTGGATCAACAAATCCAGCGCGTCACGGCTGGCGGTGCGTCCCGCCTCGCGCAGCCATCCTGCCACCAGGCGCTGCAAATCGGCCCCTTCGCTGACATAACAAGCCACCGCCGCCGCCATCGGCGCGGTTTCGGCCAATTTGCGCAGGCGCGATTTGGCCTCCAGATTTCCCGCCTCGATAATCAGCATCCAATCGCCGCCGGGCGGTTTATCGAGCAGCAGGCGTAAAGGCACCTCCGCCTTATCATCGGCATCGCGCACCCAGACCAAGCGCCGCCCGCCCATCATCGGCGTGCTAGAGACTTCCTCGATCAACCGCGCCGGAGAATCGGCCAGCCCTTCGGCCGGAAAGCGACTGACACAAAACGGATCGTCGATATCCTCGACCACAAGCCGCGCCAAGCGCGTGGCGCGTTCGATCACCTGCCCACGATCGACGCCATACAGCACCACCACCGGTACACTGGGCTTGGCAAGAAAGGATTCGGCATTGGCGGGGGTGATTTTCACCGCACTGCTATCCCTTACCTCCGCCCCGGTCCACCAGCAGGCAAAGGGCGGCTGAGGCGGTTGAGGACGTCGTCCAATTGATCCAGGGTTTTGTAGTGCAAGGTCAGGCTTCCGGTCGCGCCTTGGCCTTTAATCTCGACCTTCAGGCCCAGATAGCCTGCCAGTTCCTTCTCGATGGCTTGCGTATCCACATTATTTGTGGATTTGGTTTTGCCGGTGGCTTTGCCGCCTTTGCCCTCGGCCGAGCGACGGGCCAGGCTTTCCGTTTGCCGGACGCTCAGGCCCTTATCGACCACCTGCTTGGCAAGTGCCGCCGGATCCGCCGCCGCCAACAGCGCGCGCGCGTGACCGGCGCTGAGCAACCCCGCGCGCATATAGGTCTTGACGGCTTCGGGCAGGTTCAACAGGCGCAACATATTGGCGATATGTGGACGGCTTTTGCCCACCACTTTGGCCATGGTCTCTTGCGTGTGCTGATATTCCTGCATCAAGCGGCGATAGCCTTCGGCCTCTTCCAAAGGCTCCAGGTCTTCGCGCTGGATATTCTCGATCAGCGCCGCTTCCAGCGCCGCCACATCCTCCATGGCGCGCACCACCACGGGGACTTCGTGCAGTCCGGCCAATTGCGCCGCGCGCCAACGACGCTCGCCCGCCAAAATCTCGTAATGCCCCACAGCCCCCGGCGCGGGACGCACCAACAGCGGCTGCAAGATGCCGCGCTCGCGGATGGAATCGGCCAGCTCGCCCAGGGCTTTCTCGTCAAAATGATGCCGTGGCTGCACATGCGAGGGTTTGAGCCTGGTCAGGTTCACCTGAATCGGCGATCCGGCGCGCCCGGCCGTAGCGGGAGCCGCCGCCCCCTCTTCGCCAAACAAAGCCGATAGACCGCGCCCCAAAGGTGCGCGTCCGCTGCCGCCTTCTGGTTTGGTTATTTTGGGCGATTTGGCTGTTGCGCTGCCGCTCATTCTTGACCCCTGATTTGATAACTAAGACGAAACGATGCTTACGCTGCCTGCTTTATCCCCGAGCGCGACAGCATCTCACGCGCCAAAAGCATATAGGCCATCGAGCCAGGGCATCGGTGGTCATAGATCAGCACCGGCTTGCCATGCGAGGGTGCCTCCGAGACGCGCACATTGCGCGGGATGACCGTCTCATACACCTTATCGCCAAAGAACTCCCGCACATCGGCGGCCACCTTGTCGCTGAGCATATTGCGGCGATCGAACATGGTCAGCACGATGCCTTGGATATCCAGATCGGGATTAAACGCGACGCGGACACGTTCAATGGTGCGCGTAAGGGCCGATAGACCTTCCAGCGCATAGAACTCGCATTGCAGAGGCACCAACACGTCCTTGGCCGCCACCAAGGCGTTCAAGGTCAGCAATCCCAAGGAAGGCGGGCAATCGATCAGCACCACGTCATAGGGCAAATCTTGGGCCTGGATGGCATCGCGCAAGCGGAATTCGCGGCGGTCTTCGGTTGCCAATTCGATCTCGGCCCCGGCCAAATCTGGGCTGGCGGCGATCACGTCCAAGCCCGGCACCAGGCTGGCCAAGGCCGCATCGGCGAAACTGGCCGTCTGGGCCAACACTTCGTAACTGCCCGTGCCGCGCGCGGCGCGTTCGATGCCAAGGCCGGTCGAGGCATTGCCCTGCGGGTCCAGATCGATCAACAACACGCGCTGCCCGGTCGAGGCCAAAGCGGTGGCCAGATTGATGGCGGTGGTGGTCTTACCCACGCCCCCCTTCTGGTTGGCAATGGCCATCACGCGAACAGAGACGGGTGAAGAGACGAATGCCTCGGATTCCCTATTGTCAGGCATGTCGCACCCCCGTTAATCGCAAGATCGTCGCATCCGGATCGCTCAGACTGGGAGTCCGTCCCAGATCAAAGCGCCATTCCCGGCCTGCCTCCTCAATTTCTCTATCAGCATCCCGCCCCTTTGGCAATATAAGGACCGAGGACCGCCGCCACGGCTCGGGCAACCAGCCCAATAATCGGGGCAAAGGCGCCAATGCACGCGCCGTTACCACATCGGGCAGGAAATCGGGATGCATCTCCTCAAGCCGTTGCATATGCAGGTGTATCTTAACCCCAGTCTCGGCGGCCACGGCGGCCAAGAACGCCCCCTTGCGCTGATCGGACTCGATCAAATTGACATTGGGCACGCCCATGATGGCCAAGACCATGCCCGGGAACCCCGCCCCGCTGCCGATATCGGCCAGGCTGCGGGTCTTGGGCGGCAAAAGGTCGTAAAGCTGGGCGCTGTCCATCACATGCCGATGCCACAGATGCGGCAAAGTGGACGCCCCCACCAAATTGATGCGCGGCTGCCACTGACGGAGCAGCGCGATATAGGCTTCCAGCCGCTCCCATGTTTCACGTGAAACATCGGGACGGGATTGCAGCCATTGCCGGGCTGATTTTTCTGCATCATCATCCACGAGAGCATTCCATCACATACATGTAGCGGCCCACACTCTAGGCAGCTCAGGAAGAAGAATTCAAGGGATCATCTGGCGCATCTGCGGAGCCCAATGAATATGGTTTCATACGGAAGTCGCATATCATAGCCAGATCATAACAAAAATAGGGATCACCACATGCTATACGAACTGACCGCGCAAAATATCCGCGATGGCAAATTAAGCGAAGAGGAGTTCTCATCTGGCCTACGCTACCGCGTACCCATTTTTGATTTGAGATCTTTTCCTCATTCGGAAGAGCTTCTGAAAGCCGGAAAACTCTCGCCAGAGCAAATCAAGGTTAGGGCCGGTGCCATATATAAAGCCATGCGCGAGCGTGGTTTAATCCATAACGGCAGCAACTTTTCCATTCAATCTTCACGGGTCTTCGTCTATGAAGATGCTGAGATAGTGGCAAACCGCAGTGCTTCTGTTCTGCAAAATCGGCACGTAGAAACCAATTTTTTAGATGCAAACGGCCCGCCATTGGCGAGGCATTATTGGCTGATTAAGCATCATGGGTTCACTGATGCCCATAACCAAGAGTACATGTGGATTGATATTGGTGATGATGACATTGGAAGAGCCGGCAAAAATGTGTTTCCTGGGGTTTGGAACGAAAAAATCCCCGTCACGTCCTATCGGCTTAAGGTAGCGGCCTTTGCGCTACTTGATCGGGACACTTCCCCGAAAAACTATTGGGCAAATCTATCAAGAATGGCCCCTGAGCTTCTCGAAGAATTTCCTACAGATAACACCTGTTTTCTCGTAGGCCAGCTTCATGAAAAGAGGCATCTTCATCAAATAGGGATCGAATCCCCCTCAGTTATAGCCGGTTACTATGCAGAGATGGACGCGGATATGGCGGCAATTGCCAGCTTGCAAAAAGCCGGAATTGGAGAAGAAGCCGTTCTTGCCAAGCAACATAGCAGATATATGGGTATGTTGTTTACCCTGCCCCAATATTGGTTTGCCCCTGCCATGCAGGATTTGTGGGCGAAGAAAGAGCCGGAAAACTTTTATAAAGCACTTGGAGCGGTCTACGAAGTTAAAGTACGTCTTGGTGAAAGCCTTCTTGGACAAGCGCCTCGTTCACTCAATTCCGAAGGCTTGCAACACGATATTAAAATCTGGGATCAAGAATCGAATCAAGGAAGACCACTAAGCGAACAAAGCGCCTTGATACATAGCTTCTTCTGCCAAGCATGCGATTCCGTATCCAGCGTTAGAGGCAAAAACCCCGCCCCCATCTTTTCTGCGGTTCATAAGCTACTCGATCAGGGCGTCTTTACCGATCCCTTTACACAAAGGGTCGCTCAGGGAATTGTCGATGCGGCGCGTTACTTCAACCCTGACCTTATCAAAGCGGACAACGCGCCATCGCGTGCAAGATTGGAAGATAGATTGAGGTCTAGTCCGAAACTGACAAACGGGTGAGATGGTCCGCCGCCAGTGGCTTCATCATCAGACATCAGTGGTCGCTCTTTTCACATGGCGCAACAAGGCAATGACGGCGGCGGGCGTGACTCCGGGGATACGCGCGGCTGCGCCCAGGGTTTCGGGCTGCACATGGCGCAGCTTTTGGCGAATTTCCGTGGACAAACCGCCGACTTGATCCAAGTCCAGGTCATCGGGAAGCTTCAAGGCCTCGTCACGCTGGAAGGCGTGAATATCGGCTTGTTGGCGAGTCATATAGCCGGCATAACGCGCATCGGCCTCGATCTGGGCGGCGATATCGGGGGCCAGGCCGCCCAATTCCGGCCATAGTCGCGTCAGATCGGCCAGCCCCACATCTTCGCGCGTCAGCAATTCACGCGCGCAGCGGCGCATGCCGTCTTGATTCACCGGAATACCCGCCGCCTGTATCACGGGCGGCGTGGCGATGCATGAATCCAAACGAAGCTGGGCATCCGCCAAGGCCGCCTCACGCTGGGCAAAGGCGGCGCGGCGCACAGAACCGATGCAGCCCGCCTCTTCGCCCAAAGCGGTCAAACGCTTATCGGCATTATCGGCGCGCAAACTCAGGCGGTATTCGGCGCGCGAGGTGAACATGCGATAGGGTTCCGTGACCCCGCGCGTGACCAAATCATCGATCATCACGCCGATATAGGCTTGGCTGCGATCCAGCACCAAGGGCGCACCCCCGCCGGCGCATCGCGCGGCGTTGATTCCGGCCATCAGGCCCTGACCGCCCGCCTCTTCATAGCCTGTGGTGCCGTTGATTTGTCCGGCCATGAACAGGCGCGGGACTTGGCGAGATTCCAAACTGGGGCGCAAGTCGCGCGGATCGATATGGTCATATTCGATGGCATAGCCATAGCGAATGACCTTTACATGGGCCAAGCCCGGCATGGCGCGGATGAAGCCGTCTTGCACGTCAATGGGCAGCGAGGTGGAAATGCCGTTGGGATAGACGGTGTCGTCATCCAGCCCTTCCGGCTCCAGGAAAACTTGATGCTGGTCGCGCTGAGCAAAGCGCACCACTTTATCCTCGATCGAGGGGCAATAACGTGGCCCGGTGCCTTTGATCTGTCCCGAATACATGGGCGCACGGTGCAGATTGGCGCGGATCAGCTCATGCCCCTGCTGCGTGGTATGGGTGATCCAGCACAGGCGCTGCGGGTTCGTGATGCTGGCCGTCAGGCGCGAAAAAGGCTGGGGCGGATCATCCCCCGGCTGCGGCTCTAGAACCGAAGTATCGATGCTGCGACCATCCAGACGCGCGGGGGTGCCGGTCTTTAAGCGTCCCAGCTTGAACCCCAAACGCTCCAAAGCCGGTGACAATCCCAAGCAAGGGGCCTCTCCGATACGCCCGGCAGGGGTTTGGGCATCTCCTTGATGAATGAGTCCTCTTAGGAATGTTCCTGTTGTCAGGACAATAGCTCCGGCGGAATAAGTATTTCCGCCCGATGTCACCACGCCCGTGACGCCGCCATCCTCTCCCGCCACCAAATCCTCGGCGGCCTCTGCTTTAATCTCCAAACCGTCTTGCTCGGCCAACAAAGCCTGAATGGCCTCGCGATAGAGCTTGCGATCCGCCTGAGCGCGGGGACCATGCACGGCGGGACCGCGGCTGGCATTGAGGACTCGAAAGTGGATGCCCGCCAAATCGGCGGCGCGGCCCATCAACCCGTCCAGCGCGTCGATCTCACGCACCAAATGCCCCTTGCCCACCCCGCCAATGGCCGGGTTGCACGACATTTCGCCCAAAGTTTCGCGTTTATGAGTCAATAACAGCGTCCGCGCGCCCATACGCGCGGCGGCGGCGGCAGCCTCGCATCCCGCATGCCCTCCACCAATGACAATCACATCATACCGCATCACACCTATCCATCCGGCCCCTTATCCACCAAGCCTTGTCAGACTATGTGACATGGCCGCATGCGGCAACACATACAGTCACGCGATACCGTCAAGGGGATTCGGTCCATTCCATACAGGTTGAAGGGTCTGCGATTCAGCACAGGCGCGAATGACAGGTGATGGATGCCCGCATGCGCGAGCATGACTCGTCGAGAGGGTGGTTTTCATATAAATACGGCATGGCTTGTTGTGAGCCTCTCTCTCTTTATGCGTCACTCCCATACAGGGTTAATCGCCTGGATGGACAAAGCCGATTTTTGTACGGTAGATTCAATACCTCCAATCGAATCCGGTCACGACAGAGGCTCTATGTGTACGCTAAAATCCCTTCCGCTTCGGGTATCGGCTCTGAATTAGGGCCTGAATCGGGCATAGCCATCGGGCCAATTCTGTGGGTGGTGGCCATTCTGGCCGTCTTGGCTATGGCTATTTCGGCAGGGTTTGGCACGTTCAATGGCGACACTTCGGCGGTTAAGATCAAAGCCCAAGCAACGGCCATCCTCGGATATGTCGATGAATTGCAAATCGGCGTGGATAGAGTGATGTCGCGTTGCCCGGATACTCAAATCAGTCTTGCCAATTCCGTTGATAGCGGTTATGCGGAAAATCCCCTGGCCCCCTCCGATAAATCTTGCCATGTCTTTGATGTGAATGGCGGCGGTATTCTATTCAAAGAACCGCCGCCGGATGTTGATTTGACAGGAGTGCCAGAAGAACTAAGGCATTATTTTATACATACAGCCAATGAATTATGGCGGGTTGGAATGACCTCTGATATTGGGATAAATAACATAGGTAGAGATCTTATTATTGTTCTGCCTGGAATAAAAAAAGAACTATGTTTAAAAATAAATGATATACTTGGAGTACCGCTTGAAAATGGAGATGCACATATTACTAATAATATTGCAGCTCGTAAAATATGGGATTATTACACTCTTAATACTAATGGGTATCATAGCTCTTGCAATGCCAATGGCGTAGTTACATGTTGCATTAAATTAGGAGTAAACGTTGCTAGTCCTTTAATACCATCAGATTCTTATATATTCATTCACACTCTACACGTCAGATAATGAGGCGGCTTGTCCACCTCTTCAATCCCTAGGCACCGAATCTTTCTCTCAACACAAACGCCGGAGCCGCGCATGGGCCACTCCGGCGTTTGATGTCTTGTGGCCCGAAGATTTGTTTAGGCCGCTTCCCCTCGGGCGGCGATGCCTGGCTCGCCATAGGGGCGTACCATGGAAGCCTCGCTCGGAGAAGCAATCGAGCTGGTGTCCATCAATCGGCGACGGTTAAACGAGCCTTGATAAGCCAAACGCGCATGCTCGGCGCAATAAGGCAGACCCGGATGAACTCCGCAACCGCAGAAATGGAATTCCTGACTGCGCGGATCGCCGATCGGCCAGCGACAGCTTTGCTGCACACTCGTGCTCGTGCCGCTCGGCGGCATGGCCTTGGCCCAAGACTTGCCACCTGCCACAGATTTAGTCTTGGCATTTTCCACCGCAGCGGCTTTGGGCGCTACAAGAGGCAATGTCGGCACTTGCGAACGAATGACAACGTCCGTGCGCGACTTGGCCAGAGTGATGCCCTGGCCCTTGATCAAACTCGCTGCCACTTTTCGACGGGGATCGTCGATATAGGTCTCGCTCAATAACGCCGATTTGGGGCGTATGCGCATAATTGGCATGATACCATCGGAGAGACCGAGACGATTGGCCTTGCCAATCACGGCATTGCGGCTGACCCCGCTGCCTAACAAACGCGCGATCTCACTGGCACTGAGCTTACCCCATTGTTCCCGTAGGGTGCTGATGTCGCCCTCACTCCAACGCATGGAATCCTCCTTGCAAGGGGTGGTTGAACTTGGTTCTAATCCAAGCGAACGATAGGTATCGTTCCGTTTAAGATGCTCTTAACCTTGGCTCCGCTACATTTAGTGGTTGCCGAACAAAGCTATACCATATATATTAGTTAACATCTAGTTAATATCTCGGAAGATGTCCCCAACTTTTTTACAGTCGCGCTGGCGACCCTCCCCCAATCACGGTCCGCGTGCCGCCGGCTTCAGGCCGAATCTGCTGATTCTCCATTACACGGGCATGGCTGACGCACATTCCGCGATCGAACGTCTATGTGATCCCCACAGCGAGGTCAGCGCGCATTATGTGATCGAGGAAGACGGTATGGTCTGGCAGCTTGTCGATGAGCGGCGACGCGCCTGGCATGCGGGTGAGTCGTATTGGCGCGGCGCGCGCGACATCAACAGCTCCTCCATCGGGATCGAGTTGGTCAATCCCGGGGCGGAGTTGGGTCATCGCCCGTTCCCCGTCGCGCAAATGCGGTCTTTGACGACATTGGCCGCGCAGATCATGGCCCGTCACAACATACGCCCTGAAGACGTCTTGGGACACAGCGATATCGCCCCGCAGCGCAAGCGGGATCCAGGAGAATTGTTCGACTGGCCTGCTCTGGCGCTTCAAGATATGGGTCTGTGGCCTCAGATAACCGCGCAAGATATCGCCGATCCACCGCAAGACATGGCCCTATGGCAACAAGCCTTGCAGCAATACGGCTATGAATGCCCATCCAGCGGCCAAGACGATCCACGCACATGTGCGGTGATCGCTGCCTTTCAGCGCCATTATCGACCTGAATCCATCACGGGGCTTGGCGATGCCGATACATGGGCCCGACTGCGCGCTTTGCTACGCCAGACACAGCGCGGATAAATAATCCGCATCCTACACAATATGCGCCATAAGTTTGCCGCAAGCTTATGGCTTGAATCAACTCACCCGATTGGGCACAGTGCCGCCACGGTGGCCAGCGAATCGGCCTTATTTCCGATATATGTCAACAAGGAGCGACCCTCTCATGCGCAACACACGTACTCTTCTTGCCCTGACAGGCGCTTTGCTGGCCCTGGCCGCTATGCCTGTCGCCGCCAACGCCGCCAAGGCCCCCGCCTCTGCGCCATCTGAATCCGCCAAAGGCAGTGATCCCGTCGTCGCGCGCGGCGAAGGCATCGAGATCCATCGCTCGCAGGTGCAAAAGGAAATCGACAGCCTGAAGCCCGAGATGACCAAATCGCTTTCGCCAGAGGAAGTCTTCGGCGAAGTGCGCGACCAAATGCTGTCGCGCATGCTGGTTCTGAAGGCCGCCTATGCCGATGGCATGCAAAACGATCCCGAAGTCAAGGCTCAGTTGAAGAAGGCCGAAGAAGGCCTGGTCGCCAATGCATGGCTGGCCCGTAAGGTCAAACCCCAGGTGACCGAGGCCGCCGTCAAGGCGCGTTATGACGAGATCGTCAAGGCGATGCCTGCCCAGGACGAGGTGAAGGCTCGTCATATTCTGGTCAAGACCGAAGAAGAGGCCAAGGATGTTCTGGCCAAGCTGAAAGCGGGTGAGGATTTCGCTAAGCTGGCCAAGGACAAATCGACGGACACCGGTTCGGCTGCCCGTGGCGGCGAAGTGGGCTATTTCGTGCAAACCGACATGGTTAAGGAATTCGCCGATGCGGCCTTTGCCCTTAAAGTCGGTGAGATGGTGGCCGCGCCCGTTAAGACGCAATTCGGCTGGCATGTCCTGAAGGTCGAAGACCGTCGTCCGCGCAAGGCCCCGCCCTTCGACCAAGTACGCGCCCAAGTCGAACAAAATCTGGCCCAGGATATGGCCGGCAAGGAAATTCGCGGCCTGAGCGAGAAGATGAAGGTCGTCCGTTTCCAAAAGGATGGCTCGGATCTGGCTCCCGTGGCTCCTCCGGCTCCCGCCCAGAAACCATAAGCGTCTGAAGCGTAATTATGATATGTAAGACAGGCCGGTGCCTTCTTGGGTGCCGGCCTGTTTTCTTGGAAACTTGGAAACGGAGTCCATGCATCCGCGGCAGACTTCGGAATTCCGTCATGTGGGGCTGAATGCTGGACTTTCTCGTCGATTGGGTTCGCAACAACGGTGACTTGGTCTATTTGCTGATTTTCGGCTGGACCTTCATTGAAGGCGAAACCATCGTCCTGTTCGCCGGGGTCGCGGCGGAACGCGACCTCATCAGCCTGGAGCTTTTGATCCTTAGCGCATGGCTGGGCAGTTATGCCGGCGATCAGGTGGTCTTCTTTCTGGGACGACGTTATGGCCGCCGTCTTCTGCAGCGATTCCCGCGTCTGCAGCCTAAGATCAATAATGCCAATGCCTGGCTGGTAAAATACGATATCTGGTTCATCCTGTCGTATCGATTCATCTATGGCGTGCGCAATGTCAGTTCGGTCGCCATGGGGCTAAGCCATATTTCTTGGAAACGGTTTGCGTGGGTCAATTGCTTGGCCGCATTCATTTGGGCGTGCAGCTTTTCGGCCATTGGCTATCTGTTTGGCAAAGGAATGGGCGGCTTGCTGGGTGACGTGGTCGAGGAAGCCATGATCGGCATGCTGTTATTAGTGGCGATGATGGTTGCCTTGCACTGGGTGGTCAAACGCATCGTAGCGAAATTCGCGCCAAGCAGTGTCGTAGTCTCGGACAACGACACCTCTTCGTGATCCCGGCCAGACCATGTCAGATGATACCCCCTGCCGCCGCCTGATCCTCTGCGCCGATGATTTCGGCCTGTCCGAGGGGATCAATGGGGCCATTCTCGATCTGGTGCGGCAAGAACGTCTCACGGCTGTCAGCATCATGGCACCTGGTCCTGCCTTAAATCTGGGCGCGGCTTTCTTACGGACACTGCGCCAGCAGGTGGATATGGGTGTGCATCTGACGCTGACGGGACCCGGCCTTAAGCCTTTGGGACCCATGCCGCGCCTGGCCCCGAATGGATCTTTTCCCTCTCTCGAACATCTCATGCGCTTGGCAGCAACAGGCAAATTGCGCCCCATGGCGGACGAGATCGCCCTTGAAATCGCCCGACAATACGACCGTATCTGCCAATGCCTAAACGGTCCGCCCGATTTCATCGACGGCCATCAGCATGTGCATCAACTGCCCGTGATCCGGGACCATGTGGTCAAACTGGCCCGCATGCCGCGCACCACGCCGCTTTATGTTCGCCACGGCGCGGCCCCCTGGCGCGAGGTTTTCACCATGACGCCCCGCGCGGCGGTGATCGCCTTATATGGTCGCCGTCTCGCGCGAATGCTGCATCGTCATGACTTGCCCACCAACGATGCGCTGCGCGCCGTTGGCTTTGTTACACCCAAAACCATGCCTCAGCGCATGATCCGCGCCTTACGCACGCCACTGGGTCAAACCATCCTTTATGTTCACCCTGGACGGGTGGACCCTGCCTTGCGCGGCTTGAGCGAACCCTATCTTGAAGGGCGGGAAACCGAGTATCGTTTCTTATCCGGTAATGATTTCAATCGGATAATCAACGAATCAAAGATCACCTTAAGCCGCTTCTGTTGGAAGAAGAAATTATGTTAGAGTTCAGCGATTCCGTGGCGGTGACGTAGCGGAATTCGATGTCTTTCCTAAAACGTAATGGATGACCTCCATGAATAATGGCCTTCCCCCACGTCCCGGCTCTCCTTCGCAGGTGCGCATCGCTACACCGCAGGCGCGACCCAGCAAGCCAGACACCCATACTCTGTTGAGTTGGACGGCAGTCGGCCTGTGCGGCTTATGGTTGGCCCTGGCGGCGATTTATGTGGCGCGCGCGCCCTCGTCTTCCTTGACCTTGCCCTTTCTCTCGGCGGCGGTATCCCTGATCCTCTCTCCGATGGCGATGGTATGGCTGGTTCTGGCCTTTTTCATGCGCGCCAATGACGTGCGCGACGCCATCGAACCTTTGCGCCGTCAGCTGAACGTGGTGCTGGGCGGCCAAGGCCAAGCCATACAGCGTCTGAGGGCTTTCACGGACAATCTCGAACAGCAGCTAGAGTTGTTCGAACAAATTGCCGAAGCCAGTCAGCGACGCAGTCATGAGGCGCTCGAACACCTGCGTCACCAGGTCAAGGATATCGCGCAGCTGGGAGAAACCAGTCGCAAATCATTGCTGGATGTAGTGGCCGAGATGGATATCCGCACCCAGAATACTGCGGCACAGCTGGGCGATATCGAGCATCGCTTACAAAGCCAGCTCGGCGCTTTGGACGCGCTAAGTACCGGTCTGCACGAACGCGGCCAAAGTGTCACGACCGATGTCGAGCGTGTGACCGCCGCCTTGGCGCAGACTATGGACTCGCGCCTCGAACGCTGCAACGAGATGGCCAAGAACATCAGCATGCGCGAAGCCGCCTTGCTCAATGCCGCGCGCACGGTGGCCGGGCATCTCCAGGAAGCGACACAGACCGTCGAACAGGGAGCGGGCGGATTCATCGAACGATCATCGGCCATCGAACAGATTCTCTCTCGCGGCCTGTCGGCCCTGCAATCGCAGGCCGATACGCTTGAGCGCGTCGGCACCACCTTTGGCGCGCGCCTCAGCGAAAGCACACAAACCGTCGAGAACATCGGCGAAAACCTTTTGCGCAGCGAGGCCCAGGTGGCCGAGCGGGTTGTCTCGTTGGGCATCAATCTCGACGAGCGCTTGGCGGGTCTTGAATCCACCGTCTCAGCCTTTGGCGAACGCAGCCTGACCGCCGCCGGTCAGTTGCAGCGCCGCTTGTCGGATTATGCCGAGGTCGCGGCCCAGATGCGCGATCAGCTGGGCAAGGTGGAAGACGGATTCGAACGCCGTCAGGAAAGCCTGCAAAGCCTGGTGGCGCGCGCCGCCGACAGCGTCGGCCAGCTGGGCACCCAGATCGAACAAGCCATGGGCGGTCTGGCCCAGCGCACCACGGAAACCTTGCGCCATTATGCCGATACGGTGCGCCAGGCCAACACCCAGGGCGAGGCACTGGCCACGCAGCTGGGCGGTTCGGCGGAACGCCTGGCCGCCACACTGCAGTCCACGGGCGACTCCTTGCGTCAGACTCAGCAGGGTCTGGACAAGCAATTGGGGCCATTGGAATCTATCTTGGTGCGCCTGACCGAGGGCAGCGAGAATGTCGGCACCAGCGCGCAGCAGGCCAGCGACAAGCTCCAGCCTTTGTTGGAAAGCTTAGCCACCTTACGCGCCATGATCGATATGTCGTGCAACCAATTGGCGGAACGCCTGGGCGAGTCGCTGACCGCCGCGCGGCGTCAGGCCGGGGCGTGGTCCGACGATGCGCGCCAAGCCGTGGTCAATCTGACCGAAGTCGGCGCGACGACACAAATTCAGCTGACCCAGCTGTTCGAAGGCCTGCGTCAGGCGCAAACGGAAATGCGCGAAGCCGCGCAAACGGTGAATGTGACCGGTCAGAAGATGCAAGACACGCTGCAGATCCGCACGCAAAATCTGCGCACCGACCTTGACGCCTTGGCGCAAAGCTTGGGCGGGGCCGACCAGACTCTGGCGCGCCTGTCCAGCTTCGACGGCAAGATGGTGACCCATGTCCAGGCGCTGAACGATCTGGCCTATCGTCTGACCGAGGACGGCTCCAAAGCCAAAGACGGGGCCAATGCCGCCTTGTCCGACTGGCAGCGTCTGCACGACTCCTTCTCCATACTCGAACCGCGCCAACAAGAATTGCGCGACCTGTTGCAGCATGCCGACGAACGCCTGCAAGCGTGGCTATCAGGGATCGAGACTTTGCAGCTGCGGCATCTGCAAGCCCAGGACGGGGCCGAGGACAAGGTGTCGCGCATCACCGCCAGCCTGGGCGAGACGCTCAGTCGCCTGGCCGCCATGCGCGAGGAAGTGGCGCACAACGTCATGGGTCTCGATCAGGCCGGCGAATCCTTTGGCGGCGTGCTGCACCGTTTGGGCCTGGCCCTTGGCGAGATCGACTCGCATCGCGCGACGCTCGAAACCGGCGCGGGCGATTGGCAGATGCGCTTGAACGACGTTCTGGGCGGCGTGCGCGACTCCTTCGTCAAGCTGTCCGACCTGCAAGACGGCGTGACCCGCTCGGCGCGCGAAATCGGGGCCATGATCAACGATGCCGGCTCGCAGGCGCAAACCCAAGCCAATCAACTGGCGCTTCGCGCCCGCCAAGCCGAAGAGGCCTTGCGTCTGGCCAGCGAATCCTGCGGCACGCGCGAAGCCGAACTTGTGGGTCAGATCGGCCAGATCGAGGATCGTCTGCGCGCCACCTTACGCGCGGCGTCAGATTTGGGGCAGGCTTTCGACGGCATACACCGCTCGGCACGCGACCAGGGCGAGGCATGGATCACGCATATGCAATCGGGCGCACAGCGCTTGGCCGAGATGCAGCAGCAATTGGTGGAGCACCGCGAGAAGGCGCAGACCGAGGCCGAACACGTGCAAAGCCTGGCCCAAACCTCGCAAGGCGCATTGGCCAGTTTGGGACATGATCTGCGCGACAAGGTCGAAGTCTTGCAGAATCTGCAAAGCGAATTGGACAATACAGCCGTCCGCGTTCGGGATTCCGTTGCGGGCGCTCTGGAACGCATGGACGATATCCGCGCGCGCGCCGAAGCGTCGCGCACCGCGATCAACGAGATCGATGTCAGCGGCATCCAAGCCGGCGAACATGTCGCCAGCTTGGCCGAGCGGTTGGGCACCACGCAAAACGTGGCTCTACAGCTGGTGCAGATATTGCGCGACGACGGCGGCCGCGCCGCCAGCGAGGTCGAGGAATTGGCCCAGCGTCACGCCACCGCGCTGCGCTCGGTCTTCGATCAGGCGGCGCAATCTTCCGGGTGGCTGCGCGAATCCATCGGCCAGACCTTGGCCGAGGCCGAACGCATGGGAACCCAGCTGGGCAGCTCGGCGGCGGCGGCAGCAACCCGCCTTCAAGAAGAGGTCGAGCGTCTGGCCAAGATGAGCGAACAATCCAACCAGGTCTTCGATCAATGGCGTCAAGGCGTGGAAGGCCAAATCGGTTCCTTGACCGAGGCGCTGGACCGTCTGGCGGCCGAGCGCGGCAAATTGGGCGAAGGGGCGCAAGACGCCAACGCCACCATCACCGCTTTGTCCGACAAATTCGTGGGGGTGCGCGATCTGGTTGCCTCGGGCATGGGCCAAGTGGGCGAGCGTCTGGGCGAAGAAACGCAAAGCATGCAGCAAAACATGATGCGTCTGGCGCAAAAGGCGGGCGAAGTACGCGACGAATTGCGCCGCGTGGGCGGCGATGTCGATGCGCAGGCCCAAGCCCTGGTGCAAAGCGCGCAGCGCGCCGAAGGCCAAATCCTGGTGGCCACCGCCGGAATCAAGCAACAGACCGACAGCGTGCGTGGCAATATCCAGCAGAACATCGAACAGTTGATGGGCGCGCTGAACGGCACATTGTCGAATTTCGAGTCCATGCGCGAAGGCCTGCGTCATCAGGCGCGCGTGGCGCTTGAGGATGTCAGCGCCTTTGCCGCCGGATTCAAGGCCGCCTCGACCGGATTTGGCGAACAGATCAATGGCAGCCTAACGCGACTGAACGACATCAAGGCCGGTATCGACGGCTTGCAGGCCCTGGAACTGCGTTTCGACAGCAGCCGCAGCCTGGCGCGCGATGTCAGCGAAGACGCCATCACGCGATTGTCCGACATGTCGCAAGTCCTGGAACGCCGCCTGGATCAAACGCGCGCCAGCTTGCAGTCGCATGAAGATGCGTTTGCCGCTTCGCTCTCAGGCATGCTGGTGCGTCTGGAAGACTCGCTCTCACGCCTACGCGAAGCCACCGTCGTCACCGCAGAGGCCGAACGCCGCAAGAGCGCGTAAACCGCGCACAGGGGCACAAGGCTATTGAGAAGGATGGGGGATTTTCGGTTGTGCATTCATGCCCAATCTGAACCCCAGCGCCAACGGCAAGGGTAGGTGATGGATGCCCGCCTGCGCGGGCATGACTCGCCCAGAGGGCAGAGCAACAAAACGCATCGAGTGCTTGTAGAAATGTCATTTCCATTTCTCACGGGAGTCACTCCCGCGAAGGCGGGAGTCCATCACCTGTGATTCACGCTGGCGCTGAATCACAGAAATCTCACACAGGAAAGAAAAAGCGCTGTGTCACGCGCTGCCGACGCGGCCTTGCAAGGCACCCGCCCAGGATGACGGGGCGAAGCCCTCGAAGGGACCTTCGCGGTCCTGCCACCAGGCCAAAAGAGCGGGATATTGATCTCGTGGGCCGGTCGGCGTTTGGATCAGGCGCTGCTCCAACGGCAATAAACGCACGCCCTCCAGCTTGGCCGCACGCGCGGCATAGGCGGCATCGTCCATATTTTCCATCATCACGCAAGCCAGAATGGCCGGATCATCCGTGCCCAATCGTCGCTTGGCATCGCCACGGCGTGTTAAAAGAGAGTCGTATCCCGCCTTCGCGGCAGCCTTCAATTCGGAAGAGGCCGAAGGATGTGTGCGCGCCGTCAACAGGGCGCGGGTCACATGATTCAGTTCGACCTGGCTAATTTCAGGCAGCCATATCAAGGTCCCCGAACGCATCCCCGCCACGCTTTCCAGTGATAGGCATTGATCGCATTGCGGACAAATCGTCATCCACGAATCGGCGGCACGGCCCTTTGCGCCCTCGACGCGGCGAATTTTCTGAAAACGGCGCGAGACAAAGCCGCAAACCTGACAGACATGCCCATCCCGCTCCATCACAGCCCCCGTCAGGGTCTGCCAATCGGCGCGGGTTCCTTGAAAGAATTGGGAGTCAGGCTTGCGCCCGACTCCCAACATGTATGCTCCTTGACTTGCCATGTCACCAATCTTGCTTATTAGCGAACACCGCTCATCTCTTCATCTTTGCGGGATCAATTTCCCTCACCGATGGGCGGCAGGATCTTACCAATGCCGGTGGCCGTACCGCTTGTCGACAAGCTGCTCTGAATCCAACCGATGGCAGGCTGCACGGCGGCCAATGTGCCACCCAGACCCATTTTGGTCAGACCCGAAGACAGCGGGGTCGAACCCGGGTTTTCGGAATGCTTCTTCAGTGCCAAGGCACCCGTCATAATGAAGACCGCCGACAGGATATAGATCAGGCCCGAGACAACGACAGGCAGACGTGTGATGCCTCCTTCAATCGTGCTAACCGAACCCTTCAGATTCTGCGCCCATGACAGGTCAGGCATGGCTGCGGTCAAAACAACCGCAACTGCCGCCAGAGTCAGGCTTTGGCTTAAGACATCAGATTTCATGGTCATCGTACTCTCCTTGTGGTTAACGAGATGGGCGGTTACCAAGATGGCGGGCCGTCGGCGCCCCTCGCCGCACGAATTCTCCGACCCCGTTCATACATGAATCATTATATTCTCTTTCAAATATCTTAACAAGAAAATCCGTACAACCGGCTATGTTAAATCGCTTTTTTTCTCCACAACGTGTCTTTGATCTGATCGAGAAAAGTTTCATGGGCGGTGATTTCCTCGGCACTGGGATGGTGAGGCCGGGGGGATCGCGCCGCACCATGCGTCATCTCGGTCCATGATCGGGGCGCTCGTCCATCCGTTCCTTCTTGGGAACTATCCAAGGACGCCATCATGTTCATCTGGTCGTCGCGTTGTTCCAGGCGGCGATAAACGCGGGCCAAAAGCTGGGCGTCCAACAACGCGCCATGCTTGCCACGGCCCGATAGATCGATCTCAAAGCGGCGGCACAAGGCGTCCAGGCTGGCGGGCGAACCGGGGAAACGCTGACGCGCCAAGGTCAAGGTATCCACCATGCGCGAGGCGGGTAATGTGTCCATCCCCAGCCGCTTTAGCTCGGCATTCACGAATCCCAAATCGAACATGGCGTTATGCGCCACCAAACGGTCTTGACCGATAAAGGCCAGGAACTCGTCCACGATTTGCGAAAAAATCGGCTTGTCGCGCAAGAAGGAATCCGTCAGGCCGCTGACCGCCGAGGCATCCGGATCCACGGGGCGTTCGGGGTTGAGATAGGCTTGATAGGTTTGGCCCGTCTCGCGCCCGTCGATCAATTCGACGCAGCCGATCTCGATGACGCGGTGGCCTTGGGCCGGGTCAAGGCCGGTCGTCTCGGTATCAAAGATGATCTCTCTCATCCCCATAGACTGACAAGACGCTTCAATTCGCGCAAGGTCTTGGCGCGGCCCTCATGCGTGGATAAGACGGCGTCGCTGGCTTTGATGCGCCGCGCATCGGACCATTGACGCGCCTGGATGGCGGCCAATTTCTGGGGCGTCATGCCGGGACGACGCAAGGCGCGTCGATGCCGAATCTCCATCGGCGCATGCGCGCAAAGCACATGATGCACGCGGTCTTGCGAATGGCTTTCAAATAATAGGGGAATATCCAGCACGGCCATGCGGTGGCCTTTGCGCCGACAGTCGCGCAAGAACCGCGCCTGTTCCTTCTGGACAAGGGGATGCAAGATGGTCTCTAACCGCGCCAGAGACGCTTTGTCGGAAAACACCAAACGACCCAGCGCGGCCCTGTCGATCCCGCCTTGCGCCAAGCGCGTGTCGGGAAAGGCGCGGGCTATTTTGGCCGTTGCGGCCCCTTTGGGCGACAAAAGATCATGCACAGCTCGATCCGAATCATGCACCGGAATGCCAAGACTTTGAAACATGCCGCATACCGTGCTCTTTCCCGCCGCGATTCCGCCGGTCAGGCCAATGATCACAAGCCCCGCTCTTTTTGGCAAAGCTCGGCGGAGATGAGCCGCAGAAGTTATCCCCATTTTTCACCTTGAGTCTTGCACATGACTTGTTGAGAACCAGGCCCTTAACCCGATAGGGCCGATTTCATCCCCGCTCTGTCTCGCTCTCTCCCGATTCCATGCCTGGGGACGAATACGCGCTGTGAGTAACGTGCATAAAATAAATCTATCCCGTTTTCATCTTTGGCCGCATATGCCCCATAGCGGGAATCTAGGTGTTGATGAAGCTGGGACAAGAGCGTAGATAAGACCTTGTCCCCAGGATCCACAGGGATCCACTATCTCCTACAATCTATAAATAAATAAATGGAAAAGAAAATTCTGGATAGTTTGCGCGGGCAGAGCGCACACCCTGTGCCGATCTGGCTGATGCGTCAGGCAGGACGCTATTTGCCTGAATACCGGCAACTGCGTCAAAAAGCGGGCGGGTTTATGGATCTGTGCCTGACGCCTGATTTAGCGACCGAGGTCACCCTACAGCCTGTGCGTCGCTTTGGCCTGGATGCTGCGATCTTATTTTCGGATATCTTGATGGTGCCCCATGGCTTGGGCGGACGGGTGGAGTTTCACGAAGGGCAAGGTCCCCTGCTTCAACCACTTGGAGAATTGCCGCCGGTTTTTAATCCGCAGCGTTTTGCCGAGCGCACCGCGCCGATCATGCAAACCGTGCGTCAGGTGAAAGAACAGCTAGATCCGGGCGTGGCTTTGATCGGCTTTGCCGGCGCGCCCTGGACGGTGGCCTGTTACATGCTGCAAGGCAAAGGCGGGGACGAATTTCGCCAAGCGCGGTCCCAGGCCTATGCAAACCCCGCGCGTCTGGCGTCTTTGCTGGATGTCTTGGTCGAGGCCACCACGAATTACTTGATTGCGCAGATCGAGGCGGGGGCTGATATCGTTCAAATCTTCGACTCATGGGCCGGTTTGGTGCCGCCTGAAAACTTTGACGCTTGGGTTATTCAGCCCACGCGCCGAATCGCCGATATGCTGCGGGTACGCTTTCCGAATGTGCCCGTGATCGGCTTTCCGCGCGGAGCGGGGCTGATGATCGAATCTTATGCCGACCAGACTGGGGTGACGGCCTTGGGCTTGGACTCGTCCGTGCCCCTGGCCTTTGCGCGCGATAAACTGCAAACGCGCCTACCCGTTCAGGGCAATCTGGACCCGATGGCGTTATTGGCAGGCGGCGCGGCCTTGCGCGAGGGCGTGCAGCGCATTTTAGAACATCTGGGCAGCGGACCCATGGTCTTCAATCTGGGCCATGGCGTGATCAAGGAAACCCCGCCCGAGCATGTTGCCGAATTGGTGGATTTGGTGCGCGCGCATGGCTGACACGCAGCGTCTGGCCGTGATCCTGTTCAATCTGGGCGGTCCGGCCAATTTGGCCGAAGTTCATCCTTTTTTGCTGAGCCTGTTTTCGGATCCGGCCATCTTGCGCGTGCCCGGTTGGTTGCGCCTTCCCCTGGCGCATCTGATCGCTGCGCGCCGCGCGCCGGTGGCGCGGCAGATTTATGCCAAGCTTGGTGGCGGTTCGCCCATTCTGGCGCAAACCCAGGCCCAGGCCCAAGCGCTTGAAAATCTCTTACGCGAAAGAACCCGGCAAGATGTGCGCGTCTTTATCGCCATGCGCCATGCCGCGCCACGCGCGGCGCAAGCTGCCCGTGAAGTGGCAGATTTCGCGCCCTCACGCATCGTGCTTTTGCCGCTTTATCCGCAATTTTCCACCACCACCACGCAATCCAGCCTGGACGACTGGGCGCATCACGCGCGGCTTTGCGGCCTTGGAAATATTCCCGCGCAAGCCGTTGACGCCTATCCCGCTCAAGCTGGCCTGATCGAGGCGCTCACGCAAGGCGTGCGCAAAGCGTGGGAAGAACTGCGCGCAAAGGGGCATCAGACGGCGCGAATCTTGTTCAGCGCGCATGGCCTGCCGGAAAAGATCGTCGCGGCAGGAGATCCGTATCCAAAGCATTGCGAGTCCACCGCGGCGGCCTTACGGCACAGCCTGGCCGATATTCCAAATCTCGACAGCGTGCTGTGCTATCAAAGCCGGGTCGGCCCTTTGGCCTGGATCGGACCTTCGACCGAATCGGAATTGCGCCGCGCGGGAAGCCAAGGCTCGCCGGTGATTGTGGTGCCTATCGCCTTTGTCAGCGAGCATTCGGAAACCCTGGTCGAGTTGGACATGGAAGGCCGCGACTTGGCTTTAGAGGCCGGATCGTCGGCCTTTATTCGTGTGCCCACGCCCGGCACTTCCCCCGCCTTCATCGCGGGATTGGCTCAATTGGTGGAGGACGCCGTTCATGTATGAATGGATCAAGGCCTTGCATGTGATCAGCGTCATCGCCTGGATGGCGGGTTTGTTCTATTTGCCGCGCTTGTATGTGTATCACTGCGCCGCCGAGAAAGGCTCGGTTCAGTCCGAGACCTTCAAGACCATGGAACGCCGCCTGCTGCGCATCATCATGAACCCGGCCATGATCGCCAGTTACGTCTTTGGCCTATGGCTGCTGCATCTGAATCCCGCTCTGGTACAGCAAGGCCATATGCAGGCCAAGATCGCCTTGGTGCTGCTGCTGACGGTTTTGCACGGCATGTTGTCCAGCTGGCGGCGTGATTTTGAAAGCGATGTGAACACACGCCCCGCGCGTTTCTATCGCATCATCAACGAAGCGCCGACGGTCCTGATGATCGGAATCGTCATTTTGGTGATCGTGAAGCCTTTTTGAGGCATGAAAAAAGGCCGCGCCAGGATATGGCACGGCCAGTTCAGGGAGGAAACGCCAAAAGCGTTGCGAAACGGCAAGAACGCGCCATCCCGCACCGCACAATATACGACCCATTCGTGAGATAGAACAAGTACAAAAAATCACATAACACACTGTATTATAACATGATAATATGTATTGCCCGGAACGATAAGGCGGTGATATCCCTATACCGCACCGCAAAAACCACGAAAACAAAGTCTTTCTCGCGGGACGTGACAAAGCCCTATCCTCCGGATTACAACAAAGCGCCTGTGACAGGCGCGTCTTACGGCTTTCTTTGGAATGGGTGTCCGGCTATGTCGATCGTCAATCGCTTTATCGTCTCTGCCTTGCATCTTTTGCCTCCCGAATCGGCGCATGAGGTGACCATCGCTGCCTTGCAATGCGGTTTTGGTCCGGTGGCGCATGGCAAAGACGACCCCGCTTTGGCTCAGCGTCTATGGGGTCTGGATTTCCCGAATTTTCTGGGACTGGCCGCCGGGTTCGATAAAAACGCCCAGGCCCTGTTGCCGCTGCTGCGCATGGGGTTTGGCTTTGTCGAGGCCGGCACGGTGACGCCGCGTCCGCAAGAGGGCAATCCGCGTCCGCGCATCTTTCGCTTGCCCCGCCAGCGTGCCTTGATCAACCACCTCGGCTTCAACAATATTGGTCTGGAAGCCTTCACCGCCAATCTGCATGCCTTTCGTGAACGCGGCGTGACTCCCGGCCTGGTGGGAGCGAATATCTCGCAAAACAAGGGTGCGACGCCCGATGGCGATTTCGCCGATTATGTGGCGGGGATGAAGGCCGTGGCGGCGCTGGCCGATTATGTCGTGGTCAATATCTCTTCGCCCAACACGCCTGGTCTACGCGGCTTGCAGAATAAGCAGGATTTGGCTGCGCTCATCGCGCGCGTGAAAGAGGCCCGCGCAAGCGCGGTGCGTCAACCGCCTTTGTTGGTCAAGATATCCCCGGATTTGGACGAACAAGGCCGTCAAGATATCGCCGATGTCGCCTTGGCGACAGGGCTAGACGGGCTGGTGGTCAGCAACACCACGGTGAGTCGTTCTCCCGAGCTGCCGGCCTCTATGGTCAATCAGCCGGGGGGCCTTAGCGGCGCGCCGCTCTTCGACGCCTCCACGCAGCTTTTGGCGGATATGTACAGACTCACCCACGGCCAGGTTCCGATGATCGGCGCGGGCGGCGTGGGCAACGGCGCGCAGGCCTATGCCAAGATTCGCGCCGGAGCTTCGTTGGTGCAGCTTTATACCGCGCTGATCTATAAGGGCGCCGGGCTGGTCGGCCAGATCAAGCATGACGTGGCGGAACTGTTGCGCCGGGATGGTTACGGCTCGATCCAAGATGCCGTGGGCGCGGATCATCGCGCCGTTGTCGCCGCCACCAAGGCACGGTGATGGTAGCCAGCCCATCCAAACCCAGCGGTTCGCCCATCAAGCCACGTTCTTGCGTCGGCTGGTGGATGTTGCCTTGGGGGGTATCGGTCTGGACGGCGGGATTCTTTGTATTCGGTCATTATCGAAATATTGCGGGATTGGGCGAGGCTGCCAGTTGCCTACTGGTCCTTTTGGCATGTGGGTTTCTGACGGGTCTTGGCGAATGGGTGCGCCAGGGCCTGCCGCGCCCACAGCGCATGCCCGATGGCGCGCGTTTGGCCTTTAAGCTGGTGGGCCTGGCCTTCACCTTAGGGGCACTGAGCTTCGTGTATTGGCTGTTCCCGGTCTATCACCAACCCTATTACAAACCGTATTTCGGGGCGCTGCAGGGAATCGCGGGCCTTGGCACCCTTTTGGTCGTGCTGGCCTATATCGTCTATACGGATATGTGCATGGACGATCCCCATGACGCATATTGGCATTTGGGGCGTGCTGTAATCTTGAATTGGGGCAGCGCGGATCGGGCGATCTTGCGCACCCATTTGCTGGGCTGGATGGTCAAGGGGTTCTTCTTGCCTTTGATGTTTGTGCAAAGTCTGCGTGGAATGAACGGGCTGTGGACCCTACTGTTTCAAACGGCAAGCCCCACGGAATACACGCAATTCCACAAGCTGATCTTCGAATTGATGATGACCGCCGAGGTTTGCGTCGCGGCGGTGGGATACATCTTTGCCCTACAGCTGTTCCGCAGCCATATTCGCTCGGTCGAGCCGAGCTTGTTGGGTTGGGCGGTGGCGGTTTCCTGTTATGCGCCGTTCTTTGACGGCGTGTTCAAGCCCTATCTGGATTATCACGATGCGTTGGTCTGGGATAGTTGGCTTGCGCCTTGGCCGGAAATGCGCGTGGTCTGGGGCTGCGCGATATTGGTGCTGACCACCGTTTATGCCGCCAGCACCTTTGCCTTTGGCATTCGTTTCTCCAATCTCACCCATCGCGGCATCGTCACCAACGGCACCTATGCCTGGACCAAGCATCCGGCCTATCTGTCCAAGAACGCCTTTTGGTGGCTGGTCTCGGTGCCCTTTGTCGCGGGCGGCGATCCGGAATTGGCTTTACGACACAGCCTATTATTGCTGGGCGTGAATATCGTTTACGCCTTGCGCGCCTATACCGAGGAACGTCATTTGTCGCGCGATGACGACTATGTGCGCTATGCCCTGTGGATGGACAGGCACAGCCTGTTTTCATTCGTCGGGCGTTTGATCCCGGCCCTTAGCTATGCGCGGCTGCACAAGGCGGCGGCGGCGCGGGTCACTTCCGGCGGAACTGATCCAGGCTGATGACTTCGCCGCTCTTTTCGGGCTTGGCGGATTTTTCGCTTTTGGGCTTGGCCGCACCGCGCGGGGCTTTTGTCCCCACGACCTGCGGCGCGGGCCGCACCTGGAATTGTAAGGCGAATTTCACCGAAGGATCGGCAAAGGCCGTGATAGCGCCGAACGGCACGGACAATTCCTCGTGCTTGCCGCCGAAACTTAGCGTGACGGAAAAGCCGTCATCGCCCACGACCATGTTATAAAACTGGTGCTGAAGGACGATGGTCATTTCCTGGGGGTGTTTCTCCCGCAGATGATCGGGCATCACCACTTCCGGCCAATCGGTGCGGAAGGACATATAGAAATGATGCTTGCCCGGCAGGCCGTGCTTGGCCACGCGGGCCAAGGCCTCGCGCACCACGGCGCGCAGCGCTTCTTCCACCATCACATCGTAATGCAGAAAATCTTTGTGACCCGTCTCGCTCATCACGTCCCGCGCTTTGATTCCATAGATGGTTTGCCGGACGAGTATAGGCGATGCGCGCGCGCATCCCAAGCGAAAGCACCAAGGCTTGAAACGAAAATGACAAACAAGGAACTTTAACAATCTGTGAATACCAAAGACCTGTGGTGCAAATCAGATACATAGACGATACTTGGCGGATGCGGATTGAAATTCAATAAGATCCCCCTTGCGGGCGACAATGGCTTGATTATACTAAGGGACCGAATCTGGGGGTGCAGAAAACACCTCCGGCACCCTCGCTTGGGCACTCCTTGCAAGAGGCAAGGCTTAGGTGAGGAAGCCCTCATCAACGAGGCTTTTATTGGTCGTGGACGAACAAACGATCTGGAAAGGAGATCTTCTTATGCAGACTTCCCTCAACCTAGGCCGCCGTCGTGGCGAGGCGGGCTTCAACTTGGTTGAAGCCGCCATCGTTCTTGGCATCGTGGGCCTCATCATCGGTGGCATCTGGGCCGCCGCCGCTGCCGTGTATGAAAACTGGCGTGCGGGCAAAGGCAATCAGCAATTGCTGCAGATCGTGCAGAACGTGCGCAGCCTGTATGCAAATCAGGGAACTTTCGGCTCACCTACCGTGCTCCAGCTCAATCAAGCTGGGGTGTTTCCTGTCGAGATGCGCCGTAGTGGATCAAGCGTCGTAGATAGCCTACTTGATCACCCATGGTCAGCTGGTACTGCTGCTGGCGGCTGTGCTGGAACCGTTTGTGTGGCTCAAGGTGCAAGCGGCCAAGAGTTTGCGGTGACCTTTGGCGGACTTCCTCGTGAAGCGTGCATCAACATGATCACGCGTTCATCCCAGCAAACCGGGCAAATTGGTTTGTTGCAGGTTGGGGGTATTGATCTTAGGAACGCGACGACGGCGGTCACGGTTGCTACAGCTGCCGGGCAGTGTGCCAACGCGGCGACTAATGACGTCACCTGGACATTTCGCCTACGCGGCTAATGCCTTGGTGAAGGTATAGGAAAGGGCCGCCTTCGGATCTTCCGTTGGCGGCCTTTTTACTGAAGGGGTCAGAACTGTCAAGCGTTTGAAACTTTATAAAGGATATCTGCCATGTCTGGACCGCATCTTTCCCGTTCCGCCCACCGCAATGCGGGGTTCGATCTGCTGCGCGCGTTGATCGTTTTGATCATCCTGGGCGGTGTGTTGGCCGGGGGATGGTATCTGTACACCGATGGTGTGCAATCGGACCGGAATTTCACATTGGCCGATCGACAATTTGTCAGCCTGCCTCAGGCCGTGCGTGGTTCGCCCTATGGCCAAATGGGGCTATCGGGGAATGAGGCACAAGTGACGCAGGCCCTGGACCAAGCGGGGGCCTTTATTAAGGCCTGGCGACGCGATCTGGGCAAGTCCGAGGGCGTGATCGACCATCCCTGGCATCGCAGCGCGCCCGGCGTTTGGGCCGGTGGCGGCAGCGTGACGGTGGAGGGGCTGGGTGCCAGTTATGTGCTGCGCTTTAAGAGCCTGCCTGCCGATGTGTGCGCGCGTCTGGTGCAGGAACATTCCAACGCCACCAAACGGCAGGTCAGCGGCAGCGTTTCGACCGGTCTTGCGGCGATCAGCGTCAACCGCAGCGCGCCTTTGACCATGCCGGTCGGCGCAGCGGCGGCCCGCAGCGCGTGCAGCCTGTCTCAAAACGAGGTAGCTTGGACTTTCCGCCTGCGCGGATAACCGCCCTTGGCTCTCTGGCGTTGTTCCCGATTATCCGGGCGATGATGCTTTGCTTCAGAAAAGAGTCTGAGATTCAATATTAGCGTAAATGGCGGGTGATGGATGCCCGCAGGAGCCTGCTCTCGCGTAGGCGGGGGCGAGCATGACTCGCTGTGGGGTGGGTGAGCAAAAAAGCGCGGCATGGCTTGTCGTGAGCCTCCCTCCCCTCATGCGTCACTTCCGCAAAGACGGGCGTTTGATGGCCAACCATAGCAAGGGGGCCAAAGAAGGGCCGTGTTGGATGCGGCCTTCCAGGGCATCGGCGATGACTTGTTCGGCAGGAAGGGCCAGGACGGTGATGTCTTCCTCGTCAATCCCGCGCGTGGGTAAGGGTCCAGGGGCGGCGACCTCCACCAGGGCGCAAAACACATGGCAACATAGGTCCAATATGCCCGGGCTTTCGAAGATTTGGGCGATGGGGATCATCTCGCGCGCGTCCAGCCCCGCCTCCTCATGCAATTCGCGCATGGCGGCATGGGCCATCTCCTCCCCCGCTTCGACCGCCCCTGCCGGCAATTGGCGCATCCAGCCTGGACCGCCGACGACAAAAGGCGGCGCGCGGAATTCTTCGATCATCACCACAAGATCGCGGACGGGATCATAAGGCAGAACGACCACCGAACGACCCAGCCGCACCGCCTCGCGCCGCATGGGTTGGCTCATGCCGCCGGTGCTGAGGCTGTGACGCAATGTCATCTGCTCGACCCGTATATAGCCTTGATAGGCTGTGTTTCTCTCGAGAACTTCGACATGGCGAAAAGGCGTTTCATCGGTCATGACGGTTTTATCCTTGGTACGAAAGGGACTGACTCTCCTAGGGGCCTGGCCAGGTCATCTGGGCCTAGGGATGCTGGATTTCATCTTGCCGCCTTTATGTCCCCATTGCGAGACTCGGGTGCAGCGCATGGGGGGACTATGCCCCGCTTGCGCCGCCGGGCTCAAGCTGATCGCCGCGCCCCATTGCGCCTTATGCGGTCTGCCCTTTCCCTATGAAATGGGGGAAGATTGCCTATGCGCCGGATGCCTGGCCCACACCCCGCATTTTGTCGCGGCGCGTGCCGCCACGGTCTATGACGATCACAGCCGTGGCCTGATATTGGCGCTCAAGCACGGCGACCAGACAGAATTGGCCGAGCTTTTGGGCGGCTGGATGGCGCGTGCCGGGCGCGATTTGTGCCAAGATGCGGATGCCTTGATCCCCGTTCCCTTGCATTGGACGCGCCTGTGGCATCGTCGCTATAACCAGTCGGTGTTGTTGGCGCAAGCCGTGGGAAAACAGGTGGATAGGCCGGTTTGGAGCCGCCTGTTGCGCCGCCGTCGCATGACTCCCAGCCAAAAAGGCCATAGCCGCGTGCAGCGACGTGCCAATGTCGGGGGCGCGTTTTGGGTGCCACCCCATCTGCGCCATAAAATCGTGGGAGTTTCGCTTGTTTTGGTGGATGATGTGCTGACCACAGGGGCCACGGTGGACGAGGCGGCCCGCGTGTTGCTTCGCGCGGGCGCTGCCAAGGTCACGGTGCTGACCGCCGCCCGCGTGGTGCCTGCGTCATAGAACATAACGTCGTATACAGGAGCATTCAGAATATGACCCGGATTTCTTCTTCTCCGGCAGGAGTGACTATTCTAGGGGCCACCGGCTCGGTCGGCGTTCAGACATTGGATGTTATCGGGCGTCATCCGGATTCCTATGCGGTGGATGCCTTGGTGGCCAATCGCAAGGCCAAGGAATTGGCGCGTTTGGCCATCGAGCATAAAGCGCGCCTGGCCGTGGTGGCCGATGAATCGGCCTATGGCGAATTGCGCGAGGCTCTTTCCGGCAGCGGCATCGAGGCAGCGGCCGGTCCCCAAGCGGTGATCGAGGCGGCGCAGCGACCGGCCCCCATCGTCATGGCCGCCATCGTGGGCGCGGCCGGTTTGGACGCGACCATGGCCGCCGCAAGGCGCGGCGCGCGGGTGGCCTTTGCCAATAAGGAATGCCTGGTTTGCGCCGGTCCCTTGCTGCTGGACGCCATGCGCCAAGGCGGAGGCGATCTGTTGCCGGTGGACAGCGAACACAGCGCGATTTTCCAGTGCCTGGACACAGACCAGCGCGATCAAATTCTACGCCTGATCCTGACCTGTTCGGGCGGTCCTTTCCGAGGCTGGAGCCGCGACAGACTGGAGCATGTCACCCCCGCCCAGGCCCTGAAACACCCGACATGGAGCATGGGCGCGAAGATCTCCATCGACAGCGCGACATTGATGAATAAGGGCCTGGAATTGATCGAGGCGCATTTCCTGTTCGACATGCCGTCCGAAAAGATCGACGTGGTCGTGCATCCGCAATCCGTGGTGCATAGCATGGTCGAATACGCCGACGGTTCCACTTTGGCCCAGCTGGGCAGTCCCGATATGCGCACGCCCATCGCCGTAGCCTTGGCCTGGCCCCGGCGCATTCCGGTTCCTGTGCCGGGCCTGGACTTGGCGCGCCACTCTACCTTGACCTTCGAAGCGCCCGACGAGGTAGCCTTTCCCGCCTTGCCCTTGGCGCGCGAGGCGCTGCGTCGCGGCGGCACTTCCCCGGCCATCATGAACGCCGCCAACGAGGTGGCCGTGCAAAGTTTCCTGGAAGAAAAGCTGGATTTTCTGGGGATTACGGCCTGTGTCGAGGCCACTCTTGACGGCGTGGCGGCCCCGCCCCTTGATTCTTTGGACACACTTGCCCAAGTTGATACCCAGGCCCGCGCCTATGCGCGGCAGTATCTGGGCCGCAAACGCGCGGCCTAGGCTTTACCAGGATATGACAGGAGACATACGCGCATGACCGATCTGCTTTCTTTGATTTGGAATTATGGCGTTCCCTTTGCGGCCATATTGACGGTCGTGGTGTTCGTGCATGAGTTTGGTCATTACTGGGTGGCGCGTCGCTGCGGCGTGCGGGTCGAGACCTTCTCCATCGGCTTTGGCCCCGAATTGTTCCATCGCATGGACAAGCACGGCACGCGCTGGCGCGTGGCCCTGTTTCCCATCGGCGGTTATGTGAAATTCTTTGGTGATGCCGATCCGGCCAGCATGCCCGACGCCAAGGCGGGAGCAAGTATGAGCGCGGATCAGCGCGGCCAGGCCTTTTTCGCCAAGCCCTTGGGCCAAAAATCCGCCATCGTCGCGGCGGGACCGGTGGTGAATTACATCTTCGCATTCGTGGTGCTGGTGGGCTTGTTCATGGCCTATGGCCGCCCCTTTACCCCGCCCATGGTCGGCGGCTTGGTCGAAGGCGGCGCGGCGCAGCAAGCGGGGCTTTTGAAGGGAGATCGCATCCTGTCGGTCGATGGCTATGCCATTGAGCGGTTCGAAGATATCCAGCGTCAGATTCTCTTGGCCAATGGCCAGCCCGTGCGTTTGCGCTATGCGCGCGAAGGGAACGAAACCGAGATCACGGTCACCCCCATACGCAGCGCGGCCCCTGCCGCTTTGGCCGAACCAGGCAAGACCGATCAAAAGACCCCGGATGAGCAGGCCGCTGCCGCCCGCCCCCGCCTGGGGGTGATCAGCCCGACATTGGAATTTCGTAAACTAGGCGGAATGGAGTCGATCAGTGCCGCCGGTCAGGAAGTGGTGGAGCTGACCTGGACCACCTTACGCACGCTGGGCCAGGCCATTTCAGGCGCGCGCGACGCCAAGGAAGTCTTGGGCGGACCTTTACGCATCGCCCAGATGTCGGGCGAGACCGCGCGAATGGGTTTGGCGAATGTGCTGTGGTTCGTGGCGTTGTTGTCGCTGAATCTGGGCCTGTTGAACTTATTTCCGATCCCCTTGCTCGACGGGGGCCACCTGCTATTCTACGCCTGCGAGAAACTGCGTGGTCGGCCCTTGGGTGAACGAGTCCAAGAAGCCGCCGCCCGCATTGGCCTTGGTACCGTTCTGGCTTTGATGCTCTTTGCCACATGGAACGATATCGTCCAATTGCGCGTGTTCAGTTTCCTCAAAGGGCTGTTTTCGTAAGAGGCGACAAAGGGAATCCATGGGCAACGCATCATTAAAGAGCGGGCGGGCGGGCGTTGCCTTTCTGACCCTGGCCCTGGCGGCCTGGACTCCGGCCGTGCTGAACGCGGCGGTGATCGAACAGATCCGCATCGACAACGCGCAGCGTATCGAACGCCAGACGGTCTTGTCCTATCTAAGCCTTGGCGTGGGCGACGAGGCCAGCCCCGAACGTCTGGACCAATCCTTGAAGGCCCTGTTCGCCAGCGGCCTTTTCAACGATGTCGCCTTGGCCATGGATAACGACACATTGGTCGTCACGGTGACGGAGAACCCCATCGTCAACCGCCTGGTTTTCGAGGGCAACGACCACCTCAAGACCGAAGACCTGGAAAAAGAAGTGCAGATGAAGGCGCGCGGCGTGTTGACCCGCGCGCGTGTGCAATCGGATGTGCAGCGTTTGTTGGATTTGTATCAGCGCAACGGGCGCTTTGGCGCGGTGGTCACGCCCAAAGTGGTCAAGTTGGAACAAAACCGCGTCGATCTGGTCTATGAGATCAAGGAAGGCAGCCGCACGGGCGTGCAGCGCATCGCCTTCGTCGGCAACAAGGCGTTTAGCGATTCGGAACTACGGTCGCAGATGGCCACGCGCGAGACGCGCTGGTGGCGGTTTCTCTCGGCCACGGATTTTTACGATCCGGACCGCACGGGCTTTGACAAGGAATTGCTGCGCCGCTTTTACCTGGGCGAAGGCTATGCCGATTTCCGCGTCGCCTCGGCCACGGCCGAGCTGACCCAGGACCGCGAGGATTTCCTGGTCACCTTCACGATGGAGGAAGGCGAACGCTATCGCTTCGGCCCCGTCAAGTTGGAAAGCCAGATTAAAGGCTTGGACGGCGAGTCCTTGCGTGAATTCGTCACCGTCCGCCAAGGCGATTGGTACGATTCGCGCCAGGTCGAGGACAGTATCGCCAAATTATCGGCGGCGGTGGGCGATCGACAATATGCTTTTGTGCGCGTCGAGCCGCGCATGGACCGCAACCGCGAAACGCGCGAAATCACGATGACCTTCGTGTTGAACGAAGGTCCTAAGGTCTATGTCGAGCGCATCGATGTGGCAGGAAACATGCGCACCATGGACAAGGTGGTGCGGCGCGAGATGCTCTTGGCCGAAGGCGATCCGTTCAATTTGTCCCTGCTGAAGCGTTCCGAGCAGCGCGTCAAGGACCTCGGCTTTTTCGAGACGGTCAATGTGACCCCGGCGGAAGGCTCGCAGCCGGACCGCACGGTGCTCAAGACCGAGATCAAGGAAAAATCCACGGGCGAGTTGTCGATCGGCGCGGGGTATTCCACCGCCGACGGGATTCTGGGCGATTTCAGCATCCGCGAGCGCAATTTCCTAGGGCGCGGTCAGGATGCGCGTCTGGGCGTGACGGCTTCGGGCCGCACCCAAAGCTATGACGCCAGCTTTACCGAGCCGTATTTCCTGGAGCGCGATTTGGCGGCGGGCGTGGACCTGTTCCGCGTCAACCGCGACAACCAGGATCGCAGCTCATATGACGAAGCTTCCACGGGTTTTGGCCTGCGCCTTGGCTATCCTATCACCGAGAGCTTGCGTCAAAAGCTCAGTTATACCTTTAGCTCGGACGAGATCAACAACGTGCCTTCCGATGCCTCGCGCTTCGTGCGGGAACAGGAAGGCACCACGATCAGCTCGATCCTGGGCCAAGAGCTGTCTTGGGATAAGCGCGATAGCAAGCTGAAACCCACGGATGGTTATGTCGTGCGTTTGTCCACCGATGTGGCCGGGGCCGGCGGCGACGTGCAATATCTGCGCAGTAAGCTGACGGGTAGTTGGTACTACCCCATCGCGCCGCAATGGGTGTTTAGCCTGCTGGGCGAAGGCGGATGGATGGATGGTTTGGGTCAGCGCACGCGCATCAACGACCACTTCTTCCTGGGCGGCGACAATCTGCGCGGTTTTGCCTTTGCCGGCGTTGGGCCGCGCGACTTGACCGCCGGGGCCGACGACTCCTTGGGCGGTACGCGCTATGTGCGCAGCAGCGCCGAGCTGGAACTGCCCATCGGCCTGCCCGAGGAGCTGGGCTTTAAGGGCCATGTGTTCACGGATATGGGCACGTTGGGCGGCGCGGATGTCAAAGCGTTGCCTTCGGAAACCTTTATGGCGACGGAGGCGTTGCGTGCCAGCGTCGGCTTTGGCGTGTCGTGGCAGTCTCCGCTGGGACCGATCCGCGTCGATTGGGCCGAGCCGTTCCAGCGCGAGTCCTATGACAAGGTCGAACGGTTCCGTTTCAGCTTTGGAACAAGGCTGTAATGATGAAGGCTGGCCTGACATACCGGCTAGGGGCTTTTTGGCTTGGGCGCGAAGGTCTGGGCGCGTCTTTTGAATCCAGAAGGCGCAGCATTTCCCATGGTGGAACTGCCCCTCATCCTCAGTCACTCTCGCGAAAGCGGGGGTCCATCTCCTGCCCTAGCCGATCGCGCTGCGGTTTGGAAGGGTTTGCGATTCAACGCTTGCGTTATCGGCGGGTGATGGATGCCCGCCTTCGCGGGCATGACTCCGTCGGAGAAGGAAGCCATAAAAAAAGCGGTGTTTCCTATCGTGTCGCTCTTTCGAGCTTTCTGGCTGTGAGCGTGGCTCTGGTCGGGCTGGCTTATGCCGCGCCTGCCCCGTCCCCCATCCCTGCCGGTTCGCCGCCCTCTGCCGCCGTGTCTTCGGCTTATTTGGTGGTCGATGTGCAAAAGATCATGGCCGAGTCCAAGGCGGCCCAAAGCGCTCAGGCGCGGATCAATGCACAACGTAACCACCACCAAAAAGAAGTCGCTGACGAGGAAAAGCGTCTGCGCGAGGACGAACAGACCCTCAAGGCGCAACGCGCCACGCTTAGCCCCGAGGAATTCGACCGCCAGGCCCAGGCCCTGCGCGACCGTTTCCGTGTGGTCGAGCGCGATGTTCAGGGCAGAAGGCGCTCGCTAAATCAGGCCTTTACCTCGGCGATGGGCCAAGTCCGCACCGCCTTGCATGAGGTGATGTCGGACGTAGCCCATAGGCGCCAAGCTGTGTTGGTTCTGCCGCGCCAATCCACCTTATGGGCGGATCCGGCTATTGACGTGACCGATCAGGTCTTGGAAGGTTTGAACCGCAAACTGCCTGAGGTTACAGTGTCCTTTGACGGTAGCGGGGCAAACACTCAAATCGAGCGCGACGAAAGCAATCCTCATGATGAAATTGGCCGGAACGTCCCATCATCGCGACCCTAAGCCGCAGGCGGCCACAGGCCGCACTCTGGGCATAGGCACGATCATGAAATATCTACCGCATCGGTATCCGATGCTGTTGGTGGATCGTCTGATCGACGTGGTCCCGGGGGAAAGCGCCACCGGCATCAAGAACGTGACGATCAACGAGCCGTTCTTCCAGGGACACTTTCCGGGACGACCGATTATGCCCGGCGTATTGGTGATCGAGGCCATGGCTCAGACGGCGGCCGTGCTGGTGGTGGACAATCTGCCCGAAGCCCAGCGCCGTAACTTCGTCTATTTTATGAGCATTGAAGAGGCGCGTTTCCGTAAACCGATCATTCCTGGCGACACGTTATACATTCGTGTGCGCAAATTGCGCCAGCGCGGCCCCGTATGGCGTTTCCGCAGCGAAGTGATGGTGGATGACGTGTTATGCGCCGAGGCGGTGTTTACGGCCATGCTGCCGGGCGATGACGCCCAAGGCCCCAATCTCGATGCGTTATAAAGGCGATCCGCTCACGTGACACAATCCGCTTCCCTTCATCCCACCGCCGTGGTGGACCCTGCCGCCCGTCTGGGCGAGGGGGTTGAAATCGGTCCCTATTGTTGCGTCGGTCCCCATGCCGAATTGGGCGCGAATGTGCGTTTGATTTCGCATGTCGTGATCCATGGACGCACGCGCATCGGCGAGGGCACGGTGGTTTGGCCGTTCGCTTCGCTGGGCACGCCGCCGCAGGACCTGAAATATCACGGCGAGGAATCTGAGCTTATCATCGGTCCGCGCAACAGCATTCGTGAGCAAGTGACGATGAATCCCGGCACAGAAGGCGGCGGGATGGTCACGCGCATCGGATCGGACGGCCTATTCATGATAGGGGCGCATGTGGCGCATGACTGCCAGGTCGGCGATCATGTGATCATGGCGAATAACGCCAGTATCGCCGGGCATGTATGCGTGGGCGACCATGTCATCCTGGGCGGCCATGCGGGGGTGCGTCAATTCGTGCGCATCGGCGCGCATGCCATGATCGGCGGCATGTCGGGGGTCGAGAACGATGTGATCCCCTTTGGCTTGGTCATGGGGGAACGCGCGGCCCTGGCGGGCCTTAATATCGTGGGGCTAGAACGACGAAATTTCGCGCGCGAGGATATCGCCTTGCTGCGCCGCGCCTATCGCGCGCTCTTCGCGCCCGAAGGCACGATGAACGAAAGGCTGGAGGCGGTGGAACGCGATTTTGCCGATCATCCCTTGGTTGGCCAAGTCGTCGCCTTTATGCGCGAGCGTAGCGGCAATGCTTTGTGCCAGCCTCGGGGTAGCACCAACCATGGTTGACAAAATTCTGGGGATCATCGCAGGCGGCGGCGCCGCGCCGCGCCGTTTGATCCAGGCTTGCGCCCAATATGGCCGTCCTGTCTTCGTGGTGGCCTTGCGCGGCCAGACGGATGACGAGACCGTGGAGGGGGGCGTGCCTTATGCCTGGCACGCACTGGACCGCACCGGCGATATCCGCGACACCTTGCGAAGCAAGGGGGTGGAAGAGATCGTTCTGATCGGCCGCGTGCGCCGCCCGTCCTTGACCGAATTGCGTCCCGACGCCTTTACCTTGGCGCGTCTGGCGCGGGTGGGCTTGGGCGTTTTGGGCGATGACGGCTTGCTTTCGGCGGTGGCGCGTGAGATCGAACGCGAAGGCTTTCGTTTGCTGGGGGCGCATGAGATTCACGGCGATTTGCTGACTCCATCAGGCGTTTTGGGCGCGCATGCGCCGGACGAGACGGCTCTTGCCGATGTGAAGCGCGCCACGGCGGTGGCGCGGGCCTTGGGCCGCCTGGATGTCGGACAATCCGTGGTCGTGCAGCAAGGCTTGGTGCTGGGCGTGGAAGCCATCGAAGGCACCGACGCTTTGCTGGAACGTTGCGCCGGTTTGCGGCGCGACGGACTGGGCGGCGTCTTGGTCAAATTGTGCAAGCCCGAACAGGATCGCCGTTTTGACTTGCCCTCGGCGGGACCGGCCACCATCCAACATGCGGCAAATGCGGGATTGCGCGGCGTGGCGCTCGAGGCCCAAGGCACGTTGCTGCTGGACCGTGGCGAAGCGGTGGCGCTGGCGGATCGGCTGGGCCTGTTTCTGTTGGGACTGGCTCCGCAGGAGATCGACCGATGAGCCAGGAAGGTCCCTTATTCTTTCTGATGGCGGGCGAGGCCTCGGGCGATCTGATCGGCGCGCGCCTGATGGCCGCTCTGACCGAGCAAACCCAGGGAAGCGCTCGATTTGCCGGTGTCGGCGGCGAGCGGATGATGGCCCAGGGTCTAGAGCCTTTGTTTCCGATGCAGGAATTGGCGGTGTTCGGCCTGGTCGAGGTCCTGCGCCATATACCGCGCCTGCTTGGCCGCATTCGCCAAACGGCGCAAGCGGCGCATCAGATGCGTCCGGCGGCGGTGATCGGCATCGACGCCCCGGATTTTTGTTTGCGCGTGGCCAAGCGCCTTAAGGGCCGGGGCATTCCCTTGGTTCATTATGTCGCGCCCAGCGTTTGGGCTTGGCGTCCCGGCCGCGCGCGCAAGGTGGCCAAGATATTGGACCATCTGCTGACCTTGCTGCCTTTCGAGCCGCCATATTTCGAGCGCGAGGGCCTGGCCACGACTTTTGTGGGGCATCCCATCATCGAATCCGACGTGGCGCGGGGCGACGGGGCGCGGTTTCGTCTGGCGCATCATATAACGCCCGAACAACCGGTTTTGGTTGTTTTGCCGGGCAGCCGCGCCGGTGAGATTCGCCGTTTGGCGCCTATCTTTGGCCAGACATTGGATGCGTTGGCGCGACGTTTTCCCGACCTATCGGTGGTCGTGCCCACTTTGCCTTCCGTTGCCGGACTTGTGGCGCACGAGGCCCAATCCTGGCCGGTGCATCCCCTTTTGTTGCTGGGCGATACGGCCAAATACGACGCCTTCGCGGCGGCCGATGTGGCCCTTGCGGCCTCGGGCACGGTGTCGGTGGAATTGGCGATGGCGGGCGTGCCCAGCATCATCGGCTATCGCGTCAATCCCCTCTCGGCCATGATCTTTCGCATGGTGACCAAGATTCGCTATGCAAGCTTGCTGAATTTGATGGAAGACCGCATGGTGATCCCTGAATTCTTGCAGCAATATTGCCGTCCCGATGTGCTGGCCCCGGCGGTGACCCAGCTATTGGAGGACCCCACGGCGCGGCAGCGTCAGCGCGAGGTGGCCGCGCGTTTGCCCGCATGGTTGGGCGCGGGTCCCATGATGCCCAGCGCGCGCGCGGCGCGGACCGTGCTAAGCGTGGCGGGGATCGCGCCAAAGGAAACGACATGAACCGTCCCATGACCGTGCTTCAGGTCCTGCCCGCCTTGAATATCGGCGGAGTCGAACGCACCACTTTCGAGGTGGCCAAGGGCTTGGTGGCGGCGGGACATCGCGCTTTTGTAGCCTCAAAGGGCGGCGCTATGGTCGCCGCGCTTGAATCAAGCGGGGCGCGGCATGTGACCGGACCGTTCCACAGCAAGAATCCTGCGCTTATTCTGGCTAATGCCGCGCGTCTTGTCCGTCTGGTGCGGCGCGAAGGGGTGCAGATCATCCATGCGCGCAGCCGTGCGCCGGCTTGGTCCGCATGGATCGCGGCGCGGGTCACGGGCGCAAGGTTTGTGACCACGTTTCACGCTTCCTATTCTTTTTCAGGCCCGATCAAGCAGTTCTACAATGCGGTGATGGCCAGGGGGGATCGCGTGGTCGCCATCTCGGGCTATGTGGCCGATCATGTGCGCCGCCATTACGACGTGCCCGAATCCGTGTTGCGGCTGATCTCCCCCGGCGTGGATTTGGAATCCTTCGATCCGGCCAAAATATCAATGGAACGCCGCGCGGCCTTGGCCGCAAAATGGAATCTGCATCCGGGTTGGCCCGTGATCTTATTTCCCGGTCGCCTATCGCCCGTCAAGGGCCAGGCCAAGGCGCTTGAGGCTTTGGCCTGCATGAGCGGCGCGGGGGTGCAATTGGTGCTGCTGGGCCCCGATCAAGGGCGCGGCAGTTATCGCCTGGAATTGGAACGCATGGTACAGAATCTGGGTCTGGCCGATCGTGTGCGGATGCCCGGTCCTTGCGCCGACATGCCCACGGCCTATAGCCTGGCCGATGTGGTGGTGTGTCCCAGCCGCGCGCCCGAGGGGCTGGGGCGCGTGTCGATCGAGGCCCAGGCCATGGGCGTGCCGGTGGTCGCCGCCAAGACCGGCGGCCTGCCCGAGACGGTGATTCCCGGCACGACGGGCTGGCTGGTCTCGCCCGATGACGAGGACGCCATCGCCCGCGCGATCGAAGAGGCTTTGTGCATGTCTCCGCCGCGACGCGAATCCTTGGCCGAGGCGGCGCGCGCGCATGTGATGCGCGATTTCGACGAACAACGTATGGTGCGCGATACGCTTTCCCTTTATGCCGAGGTATTGTCATGAGCCGTGAAACCATCTTGGTCATTCGCCTGGGGGCTCTGGGCGATATCGTCATGGCGGCCCAGGCTTTCCAAGATATTCGCCGCCATCATGCGGATGCCCATATCGTGCTGCTGACGCGCCGCCCCTTTGCCGGATTCGCGCGGACCATGCCTTGGTTCGATGATGTGATGGTCGATCCCTATCCGCGCTGGTCGCCGATGAAATGGCTGAAACTGCGCCGCATGTTGCGCGCTTTGGCTCCCGATCGCGTCTATGATTTGCAGGCTAAGGCCCGCACACAGCGTTACGCCAATCTGTTGCCTGCCCATCCCCGTCCCTTCTGGTCGCGCCCGGTCAAGGACGCCACCGCGCTGCATGTGCGCGATATTTGGGCAAGGCAATTGCGCGCGGCGGGCGTGGCCGCGTCCGAGGCGGTGGATTGGGATTGGTGCCAGGCAAGCTTGAACGAGTTTCCCTTGCCGCAGGATTATGTGGTGCTGATCCCCGGCTGTTCGGCGCATCTGACGCGCAAACGCTGGCCGTCGCGGTGTTATGCGGCCCTGGCGCGGCGTTTGTTCGAAGGGCGCGGCTGGACATCGGTTCTGGTGGGCACCAATGCCGATCAAGAGGCGGTGCAAGGCATCATCAAATTGATCCCCTCCGCCCTTGATATCTGTGGCCGCACCAGTTTGGCGCAATTGGCCGAATTGGCACGTGGCGCGCGCGCGGTGATCGGCAACGACACCGGCCCCGCGCATTTGGCCGCCGCCATCGGCGCGCCCAGCCTGTTGCTGTTGTCGGGACATACCGACCCCGCCCGTTCGGCTCCGCGCGGCGCGGGTGCCGCCTGGCTCAAACGCGAACATCTGACGGCCTTGTCGGTGGACGAGGTGGAACAGGCCGTGCGCGCCCTGACGGCGGAGAAGGCGTGATGCCGCCCCGCCCTCGCCGTGCGCCGCCCGCGCAGGCCAGCTTGTGGAAAAGTTTGGATATGAACGATCTGCCCTTCGTGCCCGATGCTCTGCCCAAGCCCCCCTTTAGCGGCCTGGCCCTGGTGGGCGAAGCGCCCGGTGCCGACGAAGTGCGTCAGGGGCGGCCCTTTGTCGGACGCAGCGGCCAATTACTAGATCGCGCCTTGGCCGAATGCGGCATCGATAGATCCCATTGCCTGGTGGCGAATGTGTTTCGCTATCGCCCGCCCGACAACAAGATCGGTCATTTCTTCACCTCGCGCCGCCGCGCCAAGGATGAAGGCCTGGCCGTGGCCGAATCCTGGGGGGCGCTGGGCAGCTCCTGGTGCCTTGACGCCTTCGCGCCCGAGCTGGAACGTCTGCGCGACACCCTAACCGGCTTGCGTCCGCGCGTGGTGGTCAGCCTGGGCCGCACGCCGCTATGGGCGTTATCGGGCAATGGCGAGGATATCGGCGGCCGTCGCGGCCAGCCCCAGCCCTGCCGCATGGGATCGGACATCACGTTAATCGCGACCTATCACCCCAGTTACGCCTTGCGCGGCGTTCCCGGAGCCTATGAGGCCATCGCCGCCGACATCGCCAGCGCGTGGCGTCTGGCGCAGGGGTAATCCTACAAGAATCCGTCGCGCGGCGCGCGGCTCTGGGGTAAGGTCGGTGCCATGTCAGCCCCATTCCCCCATCCCTCTGATGAAGACGACGCCCATTGGTTCGGCTTTGATCGTCTTGCGCCTCAGGCCAAGGATGCCGGGGTGCAGCGGGTGTTCTCGTCCGTTGCGGACAGTTATGACCGCATGAATGATCTGATGTCGCTGGGGCTGCATCGTCTGTGGAAGGATCGCCTGATCGGGGCCATTGCGCCGCGCTCTCACGAGGTTCTTGTGGATGTAGCGGGCGGCACCGGCGACGTGGCCGAGCGTTTCGTTCAAGCGGGCGGCGGGCGTGCCGTGTTGGTGGACCGCAACGCCGCCATGGTGGCCGCCGGACGTGACCGCGCCTTGGATCGCGGCCATATGCGGGGCGTGACGCGCTTGGTGGGCGACGCCGAATGCTTGCCCGTGGCCGATGGCGCGGCGGATGTGGTGACCATCGCCTTTGGCTTGCGTAATGTGACGCGGCGCGTTCAGGCTTTGGCGCAGATGCGCCGCGTGCTGCGGCCCGGCGGACGCTTTTTCTGCCTGGAATTTGGGCCGGATGTCACGCCCGGATGGTTCCGGCGCGCCTATGACATGTGGTCCTTTGGTGCCATGCCGATGCTGGGCGCGCTGGTGGCCGGGGATCGGCCGGCCTATGAATATTTGGCGCAAAGCATCCGCACCTTTCCCGGCGCGCAAGCCCTGGCCCAAGAGATGGGAAAGGCGGGTTTTGAGCATGTATCCTGGCAAAGCTGGTTGGGCGGGATTGTCGTGCTGCATCGGGGCCAGGCCCCGATCCATTTGAAGAAATGAGCCGGATATGATGGAGCAGATCGCCGCCTATATCGCGCGACACGCCACCTGGTGGGTGGCGGTGGGGTTTTTAGGACAGGCCTTGTTCATGATGCGCTTTGTGGTGCAATGGATCGCCAGCGAACGCGCCCGGCGCAGCGTGATTCCGCATGTCTTTTGGTATTTCAGCCTGGGCGGTGGAGCGGTGCTGTTGGCCTATGCCATCCATCGTCAGGATCCGGTGTTCATCGCAGGGCAAGGTCTGGGCCTTGTGATCTATATGCGCAATCTGGCGCTGTTACGCCGCGCGCGCATAGATTCGGCCTCGGTGACGGGAGGCTCGCCATGACAATCGCCAAGGCTTGGTATGTGAACGAGTCCGAGGGACTGTCTTGGCGCGGCTGGGCGGCGGTGGTCTTGGTGGCCTTGGCGCTGTTCTTGCCGGGCCTGTCCGCTTTGCCGCCCATCGACCGCGACGAGGCGCGGTTCATGCAAGCCAGCCGCCAGATGATCGAAACCCATCGCTATGACGATATTCGCTTTCTGGACGAGCCTCGCCACAATAAACCGCCCGGCATCTATTGGCTGCAATCGGCTTTTGTGAATGCGGCGGTGGCCACGGGGCTGGCCGGACCCCATCTTGAAGAGACGTGGCCCTACCGTCTGCCCTCGCTGTTGGGGGCCTTGCTGGGCGTGGTCCTGACGGTGTTGCTGGGCGTTCGATTATTCGGCGCGCGTGCCGGCTTTCTGGCGGGGTTGATCTTTGCCGCCTCGGTGCTGCCGATCATGGAGGCGCATCTGGCCAAGACGGATTCCGCCTTACTGGCATGCGTTCTTGCCGCCCAATTGGCCTTGGCGCGGTTGTATCGCGGCGAAAAGGCGTCATGGCCTCTGGCACTGCTCTTCTGGCTGGCCATGGCGGCAGGCGTGGTGATTAAGGGACCGGTGATCGTGATGATCCTGGGCCTGACGCTTTTGGCTTTGGGATTGTCCGAGCGACGCTGGGCTTGGATGCGCGGATTGCGGCCCGTGGTCGGGATAACCCTGTTGGCGGCGTTGACGGTGCCTTGGGTGCTGATGATGCATGCCAACAGCGCGGGCGGATTCTTGAAGTCTTCGATGACCGAAGACTTCCTGGCCAAGCTGACACAGCCTGGCGGTTGGGGCATGGGGGTTCCGGGGTTCCATCTGGCTTTGTCCTGGTTCGTCTTTTGGCCGATGTCCCTGTTGTTGTGGCTTGCGGTGCCGTGGGTGTGGGCGCGTCGGCGCGAGCCTTCCGTGCGTTTTTGCTTGGCGTGGGCCTTGCCCAGCTGGCTGGTTTTCGAGCTGACGGCGACCAAGCTGGCGCATTACACCTTGCCGCTTTATCCGGCCTTGGCCGTTCTGGCTGGCGCGGCGGCGGTGGAAGGATGGCGCTGGGCCAAACCTCGGCTATCCGAAAAAGCCTGGAACGGGGCGGTCTTGGCGTTGTGGGGCGGGGCCAGTTTGACGATCGCGGCGGCCATGGTTTTGGTGACCTATCTGATGCAAGGCCACCAGATGCTGTTGCCCCAGATTTTGACCGGCCTGGTCGCGCTGATGGCCTCCTTGGCCGCCGCGATTCTGGCCATGCGGCAACGCGCCGTGGCGGCGGTGCTGTCCTTGACCTTGGCCAGTTTGGTGATGTGGCCGCTTTGGTTGGGTGTGGCCCTGCCGCGTTTGGACATGCTGTGGGTCGCGCCGCGCGTGGCCGAACTGGTGGCCAGGCAGCCGACATGTCCGGGCAGCATGGTCGTCTCCAGCGGGAAAAGCTTTGCCGAACCCAGCCTGGCCTTTGCCTTGGACGGTCGCGTCCGTATGGCGGATTCGGTGGCTCAGGCGGCGGATATCTTCACGTCTTTCCCCTGCGCCCTGGCCCTTGTTCCTGTCGAGGATGTCGAAGCCTTTCGCCTGGCGACCCAATCGCGGGCGGGCATGATGCCCGAGCAGGTGGGCCAAGTCAGCGGCTTTAATTATGGGCGCGGCAAACCGGTGAGCCTGACATTATGGCGTCGCCCTCACGAGGAAGTGCCATGACAAGCCGTCTTGGCGTTTGGACAGGGTGCGCCGGGATTCTGGCGTTGCTGATTCCGATCAGCATGTTTTGTGTCGATCACCCTTTGGCCCAGGCGGCGCAGGACTTCGCGCACGCCTATCCGGAAATCGAGCGGGGCTTTCGGGTGGTCACGGAACTGGGCGAGTCCAGCTGGTATTTGTGGTCCAGTGGCCTGTCGGGCCTGATCTGCTGGGGTCTGGCCCGCAGCACATATTGGCCGCGCGCGCATGCGCGTTTGATGCAAGGCGCCATCGGTTGCGCGTGGATATTTTCCTGTGTCGCTATTTCGGGCATCCTTACTCAAATCCTGAAACGCCTGATCGGGCGACCGCGCCCCAGCCTGTCGGAGAAGATGGGCCTTGATATGTTCGTCTTCATGCCTTTTGCGGGGTCGGCGCGGTGGCAATCCATGCCCTCGGGACATGCCACCACGGTCTTTGTCCTTCTGCTGGCTTTATTGCCTTTCCTGTCCCGGCCTTGGCGCGGAGCCGGTCTGGCCCTGGCGCTGGTGATCGCCGCCAGCCGCATCATCACGAACGCCCATTATTTGAGCGACCTGTTTGCCGGGGCCTTGGTGGCGGTGGCGACTGTTGGTTTATTAACCCCGCGCTTTGCGCGTCTTTTGCCGCGTCTTGATATGGCGCAAGGCAATCATTCCCGCTAAGATCGAGCCTATCCAACCGAAAGGGCCTTTCCGCTATGACCGTGATCACGCCTCAGCCTGCCGCCTCACCCATTCCAACCTCTTATGCCGGGTTTTGGTGGCGCGCTTTGGCGATTTTTTTGGACGCTTTCTTGCTCAATATCGCCTTTGGCGTTTTGAAATGGCCGTTGGGCGCCGTGATCGCGCTTGGGCCGATCCCGCTCGCTCATGGCGATGTGGTGACGGCCTTGCCGGCGATGGCGGGAATGAGCGTGGGTTTGATGGCCCTTAGCGTGCTGGGCACCGTGGTCTATTGGCTGTATTTCGCCTGGTTCGAAAGCTCGCATTTCCAAGCCACGCCGGGGAAAATGATCTGCCGCTTGATCGTGACGGATGAAAACGGGCATCGCATCTCGTTTGGTCGCGCCACCGGACGACATTTCGCCAAGATTCTCTCGGGCATTATTTTGTGCATCGGCTATCTGATGGTCTTTTGGACGCAGCGCCGACAGGGCCTACACGACATGCTGGCCTCGACCTTGGTTCTGCGTCGTCAGTTGCCGCCGATCTATGGCAGGACGGGTTCTGTCCCTCCCACGCTGGACCAACCCCCCCGAGTTTAACCGCCCTATTTCCTGCGAAAGATGGCACTGGCCACTTGGACCGTGGTGGTCGTTGGTTTATTAACGCAGCGTTTTGCGCGTTTTTTGCCGCATCTTAGAATTGCGCAAGGTAATCATTCCTGTTAAAAGATGACCCTATCAACCAGAAAGGCGTTCCATTATGTCGGTAATCCTACCCCAACCTGCCACCTCACCTATTCCAACCGCTTATGCCGGTATTCCAACTTCTTATGCCGGGTTCTGGTGGCGCGTGTTGGCTAGTTTCTTGGATATCACGTTCATCTATATCGCATTCATCGTGGTAGGGTTTGTCATGGGGATTGTCGTAGGACTTACGGATCCCTCTTCGCTTAAAAAACTGGTGGATGAGCCTGCTGTGTTGGGGCTGGTGTTTTTGGCATCCGTCTTTATCTCCACAATACTCATTTGGCTATTGTGTGCAGGCTTTGAATCTTCAAAATACCAGGCGACACCGGGCAAGATGGTCTGCCGCTTGATCGTGACGGATAAAAACGGGAATCGTATCTCGTTTGGTCGCGCCACCGGACGACATTTCGCCAAGGCCTTATCGAACATCACCTTGTGCATCGGCTATCTGATGGTTTGTTGGACCAAGCGTAAGCAGGGACTGCACGACATCCTGGCTTCAACCTTGGTGCTGCGTCGCCAGTTGCCGCCGACTTATAACCTGGCCGGCACGGTCCCCTTACCTAAGCTGGATCAGAAGACACGGGGTTAACCGCCCTATTTCCTGCGAAAGATGGCGCTGGCCGCTTGGGCCGGGTCGGTCACACGATGGGCTTGGCGGGCGTCGATGCGCGCTTGTTCGACCAGCTGGGTCAAAAGATCGCGCAACAGCAAGCGGGGCTGGGCCTGTTCCCACAAATAATAGGCCAAGGAACCGGGGCAGATATTGACCTCATTGGCCCATAGCTCGCCTGTGCCGGCATGGCCGATAAAGTCGATGCGGATGGTGCCGCGCGCCTCTAATCCTTCGAAGATGCGACCGGCCCATATGCGCAAAGTTTGCGCTTGATCTTCGGGCAGAGCTTTGGGATGGAATTCCCGCGTGGCCGAGGCCATGCCCATATCCATCGGCGCGGCCAATTTGCTGTCCAAATCGCCGCCCGAGAGATATTTATCCTTAAAGTCCAGCACCTCGGAGGCGCGCAAGGGGCGTTCGATGGCCGAATAAAGGATCTGTCCATCGGAGCCTCGCATCACGGCCAGATTGTATTCCACCAAATCCTCGACAAAGGGTTCGATCAGGGCCGCCGTGTCCAGACGGAACACCTGTTGCAGCCCTGCCAGGGCTTGTTGGGCGTTCTGGGCGCGCGTCACGCCGACGCTGCTGCCCAGATTATTGGGCTTGATGCATACCGGATAGGGCACGGACAGGCTTTGCGCCAGTTGGGGCATATCCTGCATGCGCTCGGGCGCGGGGCGCTGGATAAGCTGTCCGGGCAAAGTGGGAACGCCCAGGCCCTTGAAAAGAGTTTTGGCCATCATCTTGTTCAGCGCCACGGCGCATGGCGCGACGGGAGAGCCGATATAAGGGATTCCCGCGCAATCCAACAGGCCTTGAAAGGCCCCGCCTTCGCCCAGATCGCCATGAAAAGCCGGAATGGCCAGGTCGAATTCATAGCGTCGGCCAGCGCCCAGCACATGACGCCTCGTCGATTCCAAACACGGACGCGCCTGCGGCCTGCCCAGGGCAAGACGGACTTCATCAAGCGCGCGACGCATAGCCGCATCGGGCAGATAGTTGCGCCTCTCCCTCAAGGCGTCGCCCATGCGCCACACGCCGTCAAGGCCCCAATAAACCGGAAAGGCGTCATAGCGGGCGGGGTCCAAGCCGTCCAAAATCTGCAATCCCGTCAGGACGCTAACATCATGCTCAACCCCCGGCCCCCCGAAAAAAACGGCCAAAACCAGCTTGTTATCCGTTCGCATCGTCATATGCCTTACCTTACCTTCCATGGGTTTCATGTATCATGATCAAGTATAGTCCGCAGCCAAGCAGATGTAAGTCAGGTGGTTGGTGTGAGGGCATATTCCCGTGGCATTGATGCTGGTGGCGATCATGGGGTTTTGGCTCCGTCAGAGGCTAAAAAGGACTCGCGGACCTTCCCAAGATTCAAGAAAAACCACTGCACAGCGATCAGGGTATGCGAATTCATCAACTCCCCTTCCTCCATGCTCTTTTTTAGCTGCGCGACAGGCACAAGCGATATGTTGATGTCTTCGCTTTCCTCGTGTAGGCCACCATTGATGTGGGCTTTCGAGGCATCTATTTTCCCGCAGAATAAGTGAATGATGCGAGAGCTGAAGCTGATCTCCGGAAAGAAGCACCCAATCTTGATGAGGGCCTGAATGTCGTAATGGGTCTCTTCGATGGCTTCTTTCCGCACGATCTTTTCTAGATCACCATCGTTTGTGTCGATCAAGCCTGCAGGGATCTCCAAAGGAAAGGCAATATTCTGCGCGATAAAGCATCCTGGCCGAAACTGTTGGACGAGAACGACGCCGTCCATGACGGGATCGTACAATAAGACGGCAACCGCGTTTTTCCTCTCGAATACCTCTTTATCCATCAGGAAAGTCTTCTTCCCATCAAAGCTTGGGAATTCGAAGGTGTAATTTGTAATCCGGTTGAACCCAGCATAGACGACCTTACTTCCCACGGTTTTGATATGGTGAGGCTGCGGCGTGGGCATGTGGGGCTTCCTCTGTTTATCTGATGCGCTGTTGGACCAAGCGTAAGCAGGGCCTACACGACATGCTGGCTTTGACCTTGGTGCTGCGTCGCCAGTTGCCGCCGACTTATAACCTGGCCGGTGCGGTCCCCTTGCCTAAGCTGGATCAGTAGACACGGGGTGAACCGCTCCTCTTTCCTCTTAAATATGCCAGCGTACATAGGCGGTAAGAACAAACACGGCAACTAAAACAAGCGGGATGGATACCCAGACAAGCGGCCAGAAATTTCGGTTAACAGGTGGCTCCGGCCAGTTTGTTCGCAGTAACGACAGGGTAACGCGGCCGTTTGGCCCAACTTCAAGATTCCACAACAGTCCGGCTGCCACATAGATCGTCGGTGATAACAGCAAATTCCCGAACCAGCGCGAGGTATATTCGCCATCGCGCCAAAGCAAATAAATGTCGTAGAACCAGCTGCTTGAAAAGAGACAAAGCGCAAAGGCCACAACCATATACCGCTTTGGTCGCCACCCTTTAAGCGTCTGGTAAAACAAGCCCAATACCCAAGGCGCGGTCAGAAATGTAAGCAACGACATTCCACCGCCGCTCATAACATCCCATGTCTCGTCATCGGTAAAACGGCCCGCAAACGTTACAAATAGAAAGGCCGGAATGAAGACCAGCAACTTCCAAGGAATAAAAAGGAACCGTCGGTAGTGACTTAATTCAATGCGGAGATTTGCCCGGTCTTTCACAAGAATACCAACCGCCACCAGACAAAAAACAGCCCAGCAGGCAATGTATGTCATGTATTGCTGAGGAGATAAGATAACCCAGTCCATGAGGCCAATCTTTCCGTCGATAGAAGGTGAGATGACTCCCGAAAACGGGACAGGCATCTGAGAGAGTATTGCCCGCAGCAAAGAGTTGCAACGGGTATGTCATCGGTCTATATATACCCTCAGTGAGATCACCCCATACGGAAAAGCTTGGTTCAAGTTTTTCCGCGTTTCGGAGGTGGGCCTGCGGGCCCGCCTTTTTTGTTGCCGGAGGCGAAAGACTAAGGGCATGGCCCGCGACGATACCGCGCAGCGCCTGGAAAAGATGGCGATCCAAACGGCAGGTCCGATGGGCCTGGCCGTGGTGCGTGTGCGCCTGTTGGGCGGAACGCGGCCCGTGCTGGAAGTGATGGCCGAGCGCAGCGACGGCACGCCCATTTCGATCGGCGAATGCGCCCGTCTCAGCCGTGGTCTGTCGGCGGCCTTGGATGTCGATGATCCGGTGCCGGGGCGCTATGTGCTGGAGGTCGGCTCGCCCGGTCTGGAGCGTCCATTGACCAAGCCACAGGACTACGATCGCTTTGCCGGGCAGCTCGTGGCTATCTCTTTGTATCCGCATCCGCAATGGCCGCGCCGCCTGAAAGGCATTCTGCGCGGACGCGAAGGGCAGGATGTGTTGGTCGATGCCGGCCCTCAAGGCCTGCTTCGCATAGGGTTGGAAGCCATCGAAAAGGCGCATCTGGACCCCGATCTGGGGCCAAAGCCGAAACCGGGTAAGGGACCTTCAAAGAAACCGGCCATCCAGGCCGAGGTTAAAGAACCCGCGCCCAAAAAATCGGCGCCTGGGAAATCAGGACCCAAAAAATCAGGACCTCAAAAGTCAGGACAAGGAGAGCATTGATCATGGATCTGGTTCAAGTGGTGGACGCCGCCGCGCGCGAAAAGGGTATCGACCGCGAGGAAATGTTCCTGGCGATCGAAGAGGCCGTGCAAAAGATCGGCCGCGCCAAATATGGCCATGAGCACGACATTCGCGGCCTGGTGGATCGCAAAACCGGTCTTATTCAGATGCGGCGCTGCCTGCAAGTGGTGGAAGTGGTGGAGAACGACGCCACCCAGATGACCCTGAAAGAAGCCTTGCGCCGCAATCCGGACGCCAAAGTGGGCGATGTCTTTATCGAGGAATTGCCGCCTTTCGAATTTGGCCGCGTTCCCGCGCAAATCGCCAAGCAAGTCATCGTGCAAAAAATCCGCGAGGCCGAACGCGCCCGCCAATACGCCGAATACAAGGATCGCGTCAGCGAGATCGTGAACGGCATCGTCAAGCGCGTGGAGTTTGGCAATGTCACCGTCGATCTGGGACGGGCCGAGGCGGTCTTGCGCCGCGACGAGACCTTGCCGCGTGAGCATTTCAAGCTGAACGACCGCGTGCGCGCCTATATCTACGACGTGCGCAGCGAACAACGCGGGCCTCAAATCTTCCTATCGCGCACCCATCCTCTGTTCATGGCCAAGCTGTTTTCTCAGGAAGTGCCGGAAATCTATGACGGCATCATCGAGATCAAGGCCGTGGCTCGCGACCCGGGCAGCCGCGCTAAGATCGCCGTGATTTCCCATGACGGGGGCATCGATCCCGTCGGCGCGTGCGTGGGTATGCGCGGCAGCCGCGTCCAAGCGGTGGTGGGCGAGTTGCAAGGCGAAAAGATCGACATCATCCCCTGGTCCTCGGACCCGGCCACTTTCGTGGTCAATGCCTTGGCCCCCGCCGAGGTCGCCAAGGTGGTGCTGGACGAGGAAAAGAACCGTATGGACGTGGTGGTGCCGGACGAGCAGCTGAGCCTGGCCATCGGCCGACGTGGCCAGAATGTGCGTTTGGCCTCGATGCTGACCGGCTGGGATATCGATATCCTGACCGAGGCCGAAGAGTCCGAACGTCGCCAAGAGGAGTTCCGCATCCGCACGACCTTGTTTATGGAGGCTTTGGGCGTGGACGATGTGATCGCGCATCTGTTGGTCACCGAAGGCTTCACCCGCGTCGAGCAGATCGACCAGACCGTGACCGAGGAATTGGCCGAGATCGAAGGCTTTGACACCGACATCGCCGCCGAGCTGCAAAGCCGCGCCCGCGAATGGCTCAGCCAGCGCGAACAGAAATTGCGCGACCGCTGCGCCGAAATGGGCATGGAGGCCGCCTTGTTGGATATCCCGCATATCTCGCTGGAGATGGCGGCCAAGCTGGGCGAAAAGAACATCCGCAAGCTGGACGATCTGGCCGATCTGGCCGGCGACGAATTGATCGAGGCGCTGGGCGATCTGGCCCCCGATTCCGACACCGCCAACGCCATCATTATGAAGGCGCGCGAACACTGGTTCCCGGGCGAGGCCGCAGACGCGGCCTCGGGACCGACGGCATAACGCCGTTCGGGCCGGAAGATGAGAGGGAACAGACCATGCGGCGCGGCACAGGCCCCGATGCAAGAACGACGGAGGATTCCGTCGCCGAGCGTCGCTGCCTGGTCAGCGGCCAGTTGCAGCCACGCGCGGGTCTGATCCGTTTCGTCTTATCGCCCGAAGGCATCGTCACCGCCGATATCGAGGAAAGTCTGCCCGGTCGCGGGTTCTGGCTGGCGGCCGAGCGCGAGGTGCTGGAACAGGCGGCCAAGCGCAGCCCCTTTGCACGCGCCAGTAAGGGCCAGGCCAAGCCTTTGCCCCCCGATTGGCTGTCTCTTTTAGAGAACCGCTTGCGTCAACGCTGCAAAGACTTGCTGGGTTTGGCGCGCCGCTCCGGCTTGGTGTCTTGCGGATTCGACAAGGCGCAAGAGACCTTACGCAAATCAGTCCGCGCCAAGACGGCTGTGGTCTGGTTGGAAGCGACCGAAGCCAGCCCCGGCGAAAGCCGCCGATTGGCGCGCGGCGCGGGGATCTCCGATGAGCCCTGCTCCGTCCTGACAAGCGAGGATATGGCCTCGGCCTTGGGACTGGAACATGCGGTGCATGTGGTCCTGACGGCGCATCGCCTGACCGAGAATCTCCGCAAAGATTTGACGCGCTTACAAGGCGTCTTGGGCGTCACCCCGCGCGGGGCTTCCTTCGCGGGGGAAATCAGTGCTACAAGTACTCCTAACACTACGGACGTGACATGAACGAAACGACACCACAAGAGCCGAAGAAGATTCTCAGCCTCGGCGAGCGTAAAACGCTGGAGCTGAAAAAGGCCCCGGCGGCTGCCGTCGTGCGGCAGAGCTTTTCGCATGGCCGTTCCAATACGGTGAAAGTGGAAGTGCGCCGCGCGCGCAATGAAAAGGTCGCGCCGGAAGCTCCCATAGCCAAGGCTCCCGTCGAAGGTCCCGCAAAGACCAGGGGCGTGGCGACCTCTGCCGCCGCGCGCACCTTGACGCAAGAAGAGCGCGATGCCCGCATCCGCGCCTTGCGCGGCGCTATTTTGGAAGGCGCGGCCCGCGCGCGCAGCAACGCAATCTCGGCCGAGGAGGAACTCTCCCATCTCGAAGCCGCCGCCACGACCGAAGCGGCCAGCAGCACTGCCGAGGAACGGCCCGCCGTCAAGCTTGACGCGCAGACCTTGCGCCAGCGCGAAATGGACGAGCTCAAGCGAATCCAAGACGAATCCAAGCAGGCCGAGGTCGAGCGCCGCAAGCAAGAAGACGTGGTGCGCGCCCGGCAGAATCAAAATACCACCTTGACCACCAGCTCGCGTTCGGGGACGACCAGCGCGGCGACCAGCGAACCGCGCGGCGGTGCCGGGGCGGTTTCGGCCCTGGTGCGGCGCGGCGTGGGCAGCGTGGCCGCCACTTCCGAGGAAGAAGCGCCGCGACGCGGCAGCCGTGGGCCGCGTACCGCCGGACGCGGCGCGACCATGCGCAAGGGCGAAGAACAACGTCAGCGCAATGGCCGCTTGACGGTTTCCAAGGCTTTGGGCGACGAGGGCGAGGTGGAAGGGCGCAGCTTTGCCGCCTTGCGCCGCGCCCGCGAACGCGGCCGTCGGCAATTCGCCGTCTCGGACAGCGCGCGCATCACGCGCGACGTCATTATTCCCGAAGTCATCACCGTGCAGGAATTGGCCAATCGTATGGCCGAACGCGGCAGCGCCGTCATCAAGGTGCTGATGAAGATGGGCGTGATGGCCACCATCACGCAAAGCCTGGACGCGGACACCGCCGAATTGGTGGCCACCGAATTCGGCCATCGTCCCAAGCGCGTTACCGACGCCGATGTGGAGCTGGGCCTATCCGGTCCCGAGGATGTTCAGGTCGATCTGCAGCCGCGCCCGCCCGTGGTGACGGTGATGGGCCATGTGGACCATGGCAAGACCTCGTTGCTCGACGCGATGCGTCAGGCCAATGTCGCCAGCCGCGAGGCCGGGGGCATCACCCAGCATATCGGCGCTTATCAGGTCGTTCTGCCCGCGCGCGAAGGCGCGCCTTCGGGGCGCATCACCTTTATCGACACGCCCGGCCATGCCGCCTTTACCGAAATGCGCGCGCGCGGTGCCAATGTCACGGATGTCGTGGTGTTGGTGGTGGCCGCCGATGACGGCGTCATGCCGCAAACGATCGAGGCCATTCGCCACGCCAAGGCGGCGGGCGTGCCCATGATCGTGGCGATCAACAAATGCGATCTGCCCGGGGCCAATCCCGACCGCGTGCGCCAAGCCCTGCTGCAACACGAAGTGCAGGTCGAGGCCATGGGCGGCGAGATATTGGATTGCGAAGTCTCGGCCAAGACCAAACTGGGCCTTGATAAATTGCTCGAAGCCATCTTGCTGCAGGCCGAAATCCTGCAATTAAAGGCCAATCCCGATCGTCCCGCCGAAGGCACGGTGATCGAGGCCAAACTGGATCGCGGACGCGGCGCGGTGGCCACGGTGCTGGTGCAGCGCGGCACGCTGCGCCAGGGCGATATCGTGGTGGCGGGCAGCGAATGGGGCCGCGTGCGCGCCCTGATCGACGACCACGGCCAGACGACTCCGGCGGCCGGTCCCTCGGCTCCGGTCGAGATCTTGGGCTTGCAGGCCGCTCCCATGGCGGGCGATCCGCTATCGGTGGTCGAATCGGAAAGCCGGGCGCGCGAGATTTGCGAGTTCCGTCAACGCCGCAAGCGGACCGCCGTGTTGTCGGCGTCCACGCGCGGCTCGTTGCAACAGATGCTCGAAGGCCTCAAGGCCGGCACTGCCAAGGAATTGGCCATCGTGGTCAAGGGCGACGTGCAAGGCTCGGTCGAGGCCATCAAGGCCGCCTTGGAAGGTCTGGGCTCCCAGGCCGACCGCGAAGAGGTGCGCGTGCGCGTGCTGGACTCTTCGGTCGGTGCCATCAGCGAGTCGGATGTGACCTTGGCCAACGCCTCGCGCGCCTTGATCATCGGCTTTAACGTCCGCGCCAATCCCCAGGCGCGCGACATGGCGCGGCGCGACGGCATCGAGATCCGCTATTACTCGATCATCTACGAGATCATTGACGATATCCGCGCGGCGCTTGGCAATATGCTGGCTCCCACGGTGCGCGAGCAGATCGTGGGCAATGCCCAGGTTCTTCAGGTGTTCAACATCACCAAGGTCGGCAAGGTGGCCGGGTGTAAGGTCACCGAAGGCGTCATCCGTCGCGGCGCGAAGGTGCGCCTGCTGCGCGATTCCATCGTCGTCTTCGAAGGCGCGCTTAAGACCCTCAAGCGTCAGAAGGACGAAGTGAAGGAAGTGCGCGAAGGCTTTGAATGCGGCATGGCGTTCGAGAACTTCGATGACGTCAAAGAAGGCGATATCATCGAAGCCGTCGAAGTCGAGAAGGTCGCTCGCCAACTGGCTTGATGGCGGCTGTTTCTTCGAGGAAGGGCGGCTTGTTTCGTACGCATGAGTCGCGCGCGGCCCATGTAGGCCTTGACGAAGTGGGGGTACCCTAACGCGCTGCCGCCTTTGCCGAAAAAATACTGCGAATACGGATTCTCACGCCACTAGGCGCATAGCCTACTTACAAGGACAAGGCACGATGTTGCCACCGAGGAAGCCCATCCTTGTTGTTGGTCTGATTTGGAACGCGCTCTACCTGTATTGGGACGCAATTATGAATTTGATCACGCTCAAGACCCAATAACTCCCTCAGAGCCCACCACACACCCGCATGAGCAACGACAAGCATACTTCTTGGTTTGTCGGCGGTCCGAGCTCGATATGGATTCAAAGATCGACAACACTCTTCCATTCCTTCCGCCACGCGTGTCGCAAAGACGGTCCGAGATTCGCCACCATCCGGGTCATACTCCCAATTGGACAACGGCCCCGAGAATTCCTGATTCTTTCTCCCAGAACAGTTTCCTACCTTCCATTCGTGCAATTTTTGAATCTCGATCATAGGAATATTGGCTGTGGCATTGATATACCTGGCAGTATCGCGCGCCCTTATCATGGGGCTGTGGCAAATCAAGGCGATATATTCGCGCATATTCTCGATCGTAGCACCTAGACGCGAGGCCTCTTCGATTGATTCAGGAAGAAGAATTGATTCGTGATCGCGCTCTCCCCCGCTGATGATTTCTGCCTGATTATCAGTTGTCTTACCGTGACGGAGATAGAAAAATGAATCTGGCAGCTCAGCGACTAGACGATGCTGAGCATCTACGAAAGCGGCCTCTTGGGTTTCTTTTGTATTCATATGGTTAAACCTCTTGTTGATATTTTCTGCGACCATCTCACGCCGTAGATTCGAAAGATATCAATATTATTTGCATACAGCAACTAACATATTGAAAACAGCACTATCTGATTGACGTCAATCTCCTTAGAGTTGCGGCGTGCGGCGTGGAGGATTGCCCCAAAGATATGGCTGGATTGATCCGAAACTTTGTTATACTGCGCGAAGGCGAAGGCTTTGAATGCGGCATGGCGTTCGAGAACTTCGATGACGTCAAAGAAGGCGATATCATCGAAGCCGTCGAAGTCGAGAAAGTCGCGCGTCAATTGGCTTGATGACTCCGCGCCTCCAGGCTGGACATGCGTGTCACCACGAGGCTCTGTCGTGCTTTTTCGGGGGAGGTTAAGCCGTGGAAGATCTTCGCCTCGTAGACCTTACTAAGACTCCCTTGGACGCCTTTAAAAAGCATCTTGCCGATGTTGTCATTCTAACTTCGGGCGGAAAGATTCTTCTGCAACAACGCCCCATGAATTGGAAAACAAATCCCGGTGGGCTGAATTTGTTTGGCGGCCATGTTGAAGACGGCGAAGAACCTATCGAAGCTGCGGTAAGAGAAATCCATGAAGAAACAGGAGGCGTGATGCACGCCAGCGACCTGCTCTTTATTGGAACATTGACCGAAGGATGGACAAATCACACCGAAGCCGTCCACATCTACTTTTGGCATGATGAGCGTAAGACCATCACCGGATGCTACGAGGCTGAAGCGGTTGAGTTTGACTCCTTCTCGATGGCTATCAACCAACCCAGCTTAATGGCCTATGCAAAATGGGCACTTGAGGAATGTAAGCGCAGAGGCCTGATCCCGTCATCAGACTAACCTGTCATCCGGCGGGACATCCGAATTCTCGGCCTCATTGACCTTGCGGTTTGTTTGTAAGATTCTCTTCGAACTCATAGGGAAATGCCAGACGGCTCCAACATATCATGCCCGAACTACCCGAAGTTGAAACCATCCGCCAGGGCCTGGAACGCACGATTCGGGGGCAACGCATCTTGCGCGTCCAGGTGAAGCGGCGGGATTTGCGATGGCCGGTGCCGCAGGGATTGGCGGCAAGGATACGCGGCGCGCGCATCACGGCACTGCGACGACGCGGGAAATATTTGCTGGTGGATTTGGATTCGGCCCGGACGATGTTGGTGCATCTGGGCATGTCGGGCCGCTTGGTCCAAGACGGACCGGCGCGGACCCATGACCATGTGATCTTTCATCTGGATTCGGGCGCGGTGCTGCGTTTCCACGATCCCCGTCGCTTTGGGATGATCGATTTGGTCCCGACAAACCGGCTGGAATCGCATGACTTGTTAAAGAATATGGGTCCCGAGCCTTTCGACCCGGCCCTGACCTCCGCGCGTTTCCATGCGATGGCCAAGGGGCGCAGCACATCCTTGAAAGCGTTTTTGCTGGATCAATCCCGTGTGGCCGGGATCGGCAATATCTATGCCTGCGAGGCGCTTTTCCGCGCCCGGCTGCATCCGGCCTTGTCTGCAGGCCAGATGACGCCAACCCAGTCCCGCCACCTGTTGCAAGCCGTGCGGGCGGTGCTGACCGAGGCCATCCAATCGGGCGGCTCATCCTTGCGCGATTATGTGCAAAGCGATGGCAGCTTGGGCTATTTTCAGCACGGCTTTGCCGTCTATGATCGCAAGGATCGCCCCTGCCCCGTCTGCGCCACCCCCATCGCTCGCCTCACCCAATCCGCCCGCTCGACCTTTTTTTGTACGAAGTGTCAGGCCGCATAAAATCGACGGTTTTTCGCGATGGGCTTGTATGTATAAGTTCTGCGGCAGGTGGTAGGGACCTAAGAATTAGCGTTGCACGGCATTACGGTACTTGCCATGCGCTTATGCGAAAGAGAGAAAGGACGGGCCAGACAAGGGGATGATACAACCCGCCAATTTTCTTGAAACCAGCATGGCGTAAGGATGCTTCAACTTGGGCGGCGCTGTGATAATGATCAGGCGGTTTAGTTTTGCCGAACAGACGGCGCAGCAGGTCGTAGAACCAAGTCTCGGTTGGAAGGCTTGTGTATAGTCGGCCGCCAGGCTTAAGCCAATGTCGGATCAAGGCCAAGGGTGGTTCACGAAAATGTTCAAGGACATCGGCGGCGACGATAATGTCGAATTGAGCCTCGCCAAAGTCGTGCGCCACAATGTCAGCGGCCACCATGTGGACGTTTTTTAGCATCAGTCGATCCGCCAGTGTGCGAGCATTAGAAATATCCCGATCAATTAATGTTACTGAAGAAAAAGCGTTCGCCAGCGTCGGCAGGAATATGCCACTGCCACCGCCAAAATCCAAAACCCGAGTGTCATCGCGCCGGATTTCATGGCGGCGCATCAACCATGCCAGGAATCGCAGTCGCAACCAAAAGAACAGCCGTACCGGCCATGGAGCTTGGCAATACACATCCAGCGCCATCTCTTGAGCGCATGATGTGGAAAGACATATCTGGCGCATGACATGCAAGGGTGGGGAAATGAAAGAAAGGGAAGAATTCATATCGACGATCCCGATGCCTGGTTCATCCGAATGCGCGGCGCGCCGGTTATTCTAGTATAGATGACAAGGGCCGGGATATCACGAGACTCATTCCTACACCCCCCATGCTTTCGGCCAAGATAGGCAAGGCCCCCCATCTTGGACAGCACCAGAATTTGACCCGTGGGATCACGCGGTTCATGCTATGTCATTGAATGAATGCAAACTTAGGAGAGCATGATGAACGATAAGCGATTGGTCTTTTTTGATGTCGATGGGGTGCTTATTCATGGTTACCATGCAAGACCAGAACTCAGAAAGTGTTGGGATGAAAATATAGAGCATGATCTTGGTATTGATCGAGAGCATTTCACACAAAACTTTATTTTCGGCATTTTCACACAAAGAGTCGTTATTGGTGAAATGGACTTAAAGCTTGCCTTGTCTGAATACTTATCAAGTGTCAAAAGCCCTGTAACCGCTGCAGAGTTAGTAGATTACTGGTTGGAAAATGATTCCACTGTCAATGATTCATTGATCGAGAAGATCAAACTATTAAAAGAGTGCGGTCAAGTTCAGCTTCTCATCGCAACGAACCAAGAGCATTATAGAGCGGATTATTTAATGAAGCAGATCGGTTTCAATCAGTATTTTTCCGATATATTCCATTCGGCACGAATAGGATATATCAAGCCTGATAGAAATTACTTTGCCGGAGTCATGCAAAAAATAGGGGAATCTTCAAGGCCACCAATTTTCTTTGACGATAAACAAAACATTGTCGATGCAGCGATAGATTTTGGCTGGGAGGCGCATCAATTTGATGGTGTGGATGACCTTAATAAAAGCAGCTTCATTCGATCGCTTTTATAGTCAAGCCATATCATTTCTATACAAGTTGAAGGGTCTGAGATTCAGCGATAGCTCGAATGACAAGTGATGGATACCCGCATGCGTGGGTATGACTAAGCTGGGAGGGTGATTCCATATGAATATGGCATGACTTGTCGTGAGCCTTCCTCTCTTCATGAGTCACTCCCGCCCTTTGCGTTGATGCTGAATTGCAGACTCTCATTCCCATACAGGCTGTTCTCAATCAGCCTTCGCTTTTAGCCTTTCTAGGCAAGCGGCGCAGCACGGGGCCGGTCAGGCCGGGGGGTAAGGCGGCCAAGGCCCAGACGATGGCGTAAGTCGGGAAAGGGAAGGCCAAACGCGCCGCATTACGCGCCAGGCCTTTGCGGATATGGGCCGCCGTTCCCGGGGCCGAGAGCTTCCAGGGCATATGGAACTTGTTTACCCGCGTCATATTCGTGGCCACATAACCGGGACAGATCACGCATACCTCCACGCCGTCTTTGTGCAGATCGTCGCGCAAGGCTTCGCCCCAGACGCGCAGCGCCGCCTTGCTGGCGCAATAGGCGGGCGCGCCGGCAAAACCGCGAAACCCCGCCAAAGAGGCCATCAACGCCACCTGACCGCGTTTTCGCGCGCGCATGGCGGGCAGCAAAGGCATGACGGTGTTCACGGCCCCGTCCATATTGGTGGCCAGGATGCGGCGGGTTTGCGCCGCGTCTTCGGGGCCGCCATCGGTTCCGGCCGAGATTCCCGCATTGGCGATCACCAGATCCACCGGCTGGGCCGCGTCGCGCTCATGCAGCCAATTCTCCATCGACGTGGCGTCGGTGACGTCGATCAAGCCTGTGGTCACGCTGGCCCCGGCGATGCGGGCGGCGGCGGCCTCGGTCTCTAAACGGCCTTTGTCGCGCCCGATCAGGGATAGGGTGACACCCGGTCCGGCATAGACCTTGACCAAGGCCGCCCCGATGCCGCTGGACGCGCCGGTGATGACGATATGACGCGGATCACGCATGGCTTTGTCTCTTTCTTCGTCTATTCGTCCACAAACGAACGCCCATCAGGGCTAAAGCGAGGGCATAGAGCGCACCCGCCACCGCCATATGCACCCAGGCCCGAAATTCGGGGCCATAGGCATCCACGCGCGTGGCGGGCTGGACCAGCAAAGGCACGGTGGGCGAGCCGCACAGCCATTCCTTCATCACCGTGCGGTCGATGGTGAGCCAGTGCGGGTTGTCGCGCCCGCCTTGTGGCGCATCCGGCGCGGCCTGGGGCGGCAAACGCAACACGCCTTCCACCAATTGCGGCCCCAAGGGGCGCGGCAGGGCGGCGCGCCTTGCAGGGTCCTTCATCGCATCGGGAATCCAGCCTCGATCCACCAGCACGGCCGAGCCGTCGCCCAGGATCAGCGGCGTGATCAAATGCGTGCCCGGTATGCCGTCGCGGATTTGCGCGCCTAAAAAGAAATCGCGGTTAAAGCGGTAAAACCCCGTCATCTGCACACGGCGGCCCACCCAATCCGCCCATTCCCCGACCTCCAACCCGCCGGGCCAATGGCGCAAAGGCGGTTCTTGCCATCTCTGGCGGTCTTCGGGCGGCATGACATAGCGTCCCGCTTGGCTCAACTGGATACTGGCCAAGGCCAGGACGCAGATAAAGGCCAGCCCCCACAGCCCTGCATCGAACCAGTGCCAGAATGGGGAACGGCTCATCTCTATTCCTTTAACAGACGCGCCAAATCCGATAGGGGATGGGAGGATTCAGGCGGGGCGTCCTGTGTCCCGCCTTGCCAGACCGCGCCAGCCTTGCGCGGATAAGGCGGCAGATTGACGCCCAAAGTCTGCGCCAACACCTCGCCCAGATCAATCACGCTGCCTTCGAAAGGCTCGGGCGAGTCCAAGCCGACCTCGCTTTCCTCAAGCTCCGCGATCGAGGCCACGCCCACCAAGGATTCCTTGATCTTGCCGCCCAAATGCGCGGGGATCGGCTCTAAGGTGACCACGCAAGCCTGCACGACATCGGCCTGCCAGACGCCCGTGATCTCGATCCGTCCGCCCATGGGGCGCAAAACCGTCAGCTCGGCCTTGAAATCCGAGATTTCCAACACGTCAAACCGCTTGGCCAAAGCGGCGCATTCATCCGCATGGGCCTGAAAATGGCCCCCCAAAGGCTCGCCCTCGACCAAGGATTCGACATCCAAGGGACGGGAAAACTCATAAGGGACCGCAAAGGCGGGTTTGGGTGTGTTCACAGATATCGATCCTTCACATGCTTTGACGCGCCCCATACTGGGGCAGGAGAAGGCCAAAATCCACCCCCTATGCCCGAATAAGGCGCAAAGGCGCGTCGCGCTTTCGAAACCCCTGCCCGATCTGCTATAGTCGCCAGCCATGAACGGAAACAATCATCTTCGAATCTTGGTCCTGGGTGCCGTGCTGGCACTGGGGGCCTGCGCACCGGCGATTCATCAGCGGGGGCATATGGTGGACCCGGACGATCTGGCCGCCATCGCGCCGGGCAAGACCACGCGCGAGGATGTGGCCGCGCGTTTGGGCACGCCCTCGGCCGTGTCCACATTCGACGATAAGACCTGGTATTATATCGGCCAGGTGACCGAGCAAGTCTCGTTCCTGGACCCCGAGATCCGGCAGCAAAAAGTGGTGCGCGTGGTCTTTGACGATCGCGGCGTGGTGCAGGATGTTCAGACTTTGGGGGCCGAGGCCGCGCGGCCCGTCTCGCCCGTGGACCGTCAGACCCCCACTTATGGCCGCGACATGAATGTTCTGGAACAGCTTTTGGGCAATATCGGACGCCCCTCTTTGCCCAGCAACACGCGATAAGGCCGTCGATGACGGCCCGGCCCGCGCCGATTTATCTGGATCACAACGCCTCGGCGCCCTTATGCCCCCAGGCGGCGCAGGCCATGACCCAGGCCATGGGGATGCTTGGCAATCCGTCCTCGATCCATGCGCCGGGCAAGGCCGCGCGTCGGCTGATCGAAGAGGCAAGGGCGGCGGTGGCCGCGCTGATCGGCGCTTTGCCCGAACAAATCGTCTTTACCTCGGGCGGGACCGAGGCCAACGCCCTGGCCTTGGCCCAGGCGCAAGGACCCGTCTGGGTTAGCGCCATCGAGCATGACTCCGTCTTGCGCGGCGCAAGCGAGGCCCGTTTGTTGCCGGTCGTGCCTTCGGGAATATTGGATCTTGGGTCCTTAAGCGATGCCCTGACCCACGACAAGCCGGGGCTGGTATCCGTGATGCTGGCCAATAACGAAACCGGTGTGTTGCAGCCGGTGGCGCAGGCGGCGCGGATGATCCGCGACCGATCGCCAGGCACGCTGATCCACACCGATGCCGTGCAAGTCGTCGGGCGCATGGGGCTGAACCTGGCCGAGCTGGGCGCGGATATGCTGAGCCTATCCGCGCATAAATTGGGCGGTCCGCAAGGCGTGGGGGCCTTGGTGATCCTGCGCGAGGAGATGGCGTTTGCCCCTCTTTTGCGCGGCGGCGGCCAAGAAGGCCGCAAACGGGCCGGCACGGAAAATCTAATCGGGATCGCTGGATTCGGCGCGGCGGCCGCCCAGACCCAGACATGCGCCCATCTGGCCGGTTTGCGCGACGACATGGAACAAAGATTGCGCCAAGTCGCGCCTGATATACAGATTTTCGGCCATAGCCAACCCCGCCTGCCCAATACATCGTGCCTGGCCATACCGGGTCTTCCCAGCGCGACACAGATCATGGCGTTGGACCTGGAAGGAATCGCCATCAGCGCGGGGGCCGCCTGCTCCAGCGGCAAATTGGCGCCGTCCCATGTCTTGCGCGCGATGCAAGTGCCCGATGACCTCGCCGGTTGCGCCATCCGCATCAGCCTGGGGGCAAAGACAAACGCCGCGGATATTGATAGATTGGTCGAAGTAGAGACCCTGTTGATCCAACGCCACCGAAAGGCATCGTCCTGATGTCCAATGTCATTGGCCTGACCGCGCGTCCCGGGCTGGAGCCTTGCTGGCTGTGCCATGCCCGTGTGGATGTGCGGGTGATGTTTTGCAGCCGCTGCGGCGCGTTACAGCCGCCGCGCGCCGCGACTCATTACGAGCGATTGGGCGTTGCCGCCGGCGTCGATGTCGATCGGGAAAACCTGGATACCCGCTATGAGGCCCTGCGTCGCATTTTGGCCGCCGAGCGTTTTACGGCCAAGGGCCTGGGCGAGCGCAGCCTAGCCGCCCGCCACCGCGAGGCGCTGGACGAAGCCTATCAGGTTCTCAAAGACCCGCTCAGCCGAGGCCGATATTGGCTGAGCCTGAATCCGGCGGACACGGCCAGGGCCGAAGGACCGCAGCCGGCGGCCAATGATGTTCCCGTGACCATCCAAGACCTGCCTTTGCAAGCCGAATTGGCCGAGGCCATGACCGCGCAAGAATTGGACTTGCTGGCCCAGCGCGCCATCGGCACCTTCGAAGACGGATTGATGACCTTGCTGGATCGTTTACGCCGCCAGGAATGGCAAGCCGCGACCGAGATTCTGGCGCGACTGGATCAAATGGAGGCCATCATGGCCCAAATCCGCCAAAAGCGCGTCTTTGTGACCGAAGGGCCGGGCGCGAGCCAGGAAGCACCCCCGCTCAAAGACTGATCTTTTCTTCCTTGCCGGTTTAGTTTCGTGGGAAACTGCCTCCTATGCCGAAAATCACCTTCATTACGCCCCAAGGGCAAAGCCGCGCCGTGGATGCGCCTTTGGGCCTGACCTTGCTGCAAGTCGCGCGGCAATTCGATCTGCCCATCGAAGGGGCCTGCGGCGGAGCCTTGGCCTGCGCCACCTGCCATGTGGTGGTCGAGCCGTCTTGGTATGACCGCCTGCCCTGCGCGCGTCACGACGAACAGGATATGCTGGACATGGCCTGGCATCCCGGCCCCACCTCGCGCCTGGGCTGTCAGGTGGTGGTGACCGAGGATATGGACGGGCTGGTGGTCAAGATCGCAAACGGGCGATAGGACCCTGCCCTATCAAAGAAACTATGGCGCGCAGATGGGGCCGTTCTGGGGGTCGTTTCGAATAGCGTTCAACAGGGATCGTATACTGGCGGGATTCGCACTAAAGGTCTTTTCTGGCTTCACTCCCGTGTACCCGATTCCCCGGACGATTTTTACATCCGCTATATTCCATGCTCTGTTCCCCATATACCAGATCAACCCCTCAATATTTCGGGATGTCAGAGGAAACGGCTTTTGCAATCCGCCCGGTGTCTGGTTGGTGGACGAGGGAGCGGGCGAAGTGATTTCATACGTCATGACGGTAACCTGCCCCGTCAACAGAGGTTTCCTGACGGCCAAGTTCAAGCTGACTATATAAGGGTATAAGACATTCGGATTATGATTCGGGTTAGCCCAGACAGGAATACCCAAGGCGTGTCGGGCATCGACGATTATGTCCTTTATGCCGGGTGCGGCACTTGAAGGCGGGATGGGGCCACTTTGATTTTGGCCCGTGGATTTCGAATGAACCGGTTCAGACTGTTCCGGCCTTCCTCTTCCGCCACCAAAGAAATCCTTGGCCGATATCCATTGCTCGCGGCTGTACCCCGTTTCCATCATGCACCCCTATATGCTGCCCTGCATTTCATTTGACTACGTAACATTACCAAATATGGATTGGTTTCATTATAGTTTTAAAAAGAGCTCATACCTATATCTGTTGAGGCAGCGGCGCAGTGCCTTGTGTCGCGGCGCACCCTGCGGCGGGAACCGAACTGCGGCGGCCGCCATCGGTGGAGACGCTCAGCACCGGCGATAGTCGTTCGGCATCGCCGTCGCGGTCCAGTTTGTCGCCGCGCATCAGGGCTTGGACTTCCTCGCCATTCAAGGTTTCATATTCCAAAAGGCCCAAGGCGATGCGTTCAAGGGCGTCGCGCTGGCGGGTCAAGACTTCACGCGCGCGGGTTTCCGCCTCGTCGATCAGGCGGCGAATTTCCGCATCGATCAACTCAGCCGTGGCCTCGGAGATGTTCTGCTGCTGCGCCACGCTGTGACCCAGGAAGATTTCTTGCTCATTGGCGTTATAGCGCACGCGGCCCAGACGTGATGACATGCCCCATTCGGTGATCATGCGCCGCGCCAGGGATGTTGCCTGCTGAATGTCGTTGCTGGCACCGGAGGTCACGTCATCCGCGCCAAAGACGATCTCTTCGGCCAGTCTGCCGCCGAACATCACGGCCAAACGCGATTCCATTTCGATCTTGGCAAAGCTGTAGCGGTCCTGTTCGGGCAGGCTGATGGTCACGCCCAGTGCTCGACCACGCGGAATAATGGTGACCTTATGCAGCGGATCGCTGCGCGGGACGCTCAGGCCTACCAAGGCATGTCCGGCTTCGTGATAGGCGGTCAGGCGCTTTTCCTTTTCGCTCATCACCATCGATCGACGCTCGGCCCCCATCATCACTTTGTCTTTTGCCGCCTCGAATTCTGGCATGCCCACCGCCGTCTTCCCCGCGCGTGCCGCCAGCAATGCGGCCTCGTTGACCAGATTGGCCAAATCCGCGCCGGAGAATCCGGGCGTACCGCGTGCGATAAGGCGCGGCTCGACATCCGTATCCAAAGGCACCTTGCGCATATGCACGCGCAAAATCTTTTCACGCCCCGCGATATCGGGATTGGACACGACGACCTGGCGGTCAAAGCGCCCCGGCCGCAACAAGGCCGGGTCCAACACGTCCGGACGGTTGGTGGCGGCGATCAGGATGACTCCCTCATTCGCCTCGAAACCGTCCATTTCCACCAGCAACTGATTCAATGTCTGTTCGCGTTCGTCATTGCCCCCGCCAAGGCCCGCGCCGCGATGGCGACCCACGGCGTCGATCTCGTCGATGAAGATGATACACGGCGCGTTTTTCTTGCCCTGTTCGAACATATCCCGCACGCGCGACGCGCCCACGCCCACGAACATTTCCACAAAGTCCGACCCCGAGATGGTGAAGAACGGCACATTGGCCTCGCCCGCCACGGCCCGCGCGATCAAGGTTTTACCGGTGCCGGGCGGCCCCACCAACAGCACGCCTTTGGGAATCTTGCCGCCCAGGCGTTGGAACTTCTGCGGGTCCTTTAAGAAATCCACCACTTCTTGCAGTTCCTGCTTGGCCTCGTCCACGCCCGCGACATCCTCAAACGTCACGCGGCCCGTCTTTTCGGTCAGCATGCGCGCGCGGCTTTTGCCAAAGCCCATGGCCTTGCCGCTGCCCGATTGCATTTGGCGCATAAAGAAAATCCACACGCCGATCAGCAACAGCATGGGCAGCCAATTCAGCAATAGGCTAAAGAAAGCCCCCGATTCCTCGGGCTGTACCGCCACCTTGACGTTCTTGGCCAATAGGCGATCGGTGACCCCCGCATCGCCCGGCGCCAAAGTGGCGAATTTGGTGCCGTCCGAAAAATGGCCCTCGACCAAACGGCCCCGTAAGGTGACATCGGTGACTTTGCCTTCTTCGACCCGTGCGACAAAATCGCTAAAGGGCATGCTGCCCACGCCGCTGGGTGCGCCGCTTTGGAACGCGTTGAACAACGCCGCCAGCAAGATGCCGATGACAAGCCACAAAGCCAGGTTACGTGCCATATTGTTCACGGGGCCATGGTTCCTTCGTACTGGGATGACGGAAAACTATCCGCGATGAGTATAAAATAGTCCAGTCCAAAGCCAAATAAAGGCCTATCGGACGATCTTTTCCCATGACAAATGGGTTATAGAGCTTATTCGGCGGGCCGAATGGGTGCCCATCCCTGGGCGTTTTGGTCCAATTGCCGACGCCAAGCCGAGACGTTTTCGTCATGCTGCGCCGTGATCTCGATGCCAAGCATGTCCATCAACCTGCGCCACACGTCCGGATGTTGCAGCACATTGATTAGAATCAAGGCCGCAACGCCAAGAACCACCCATTTCATCCAGGACGGCCAAGGCGGAAGATTTGAACTTGGTGTGGTCATGGTCGACTCATTCGAGGGTAACGGCCCTGATTATATCAATTTTTTCTCTGATTATCCATCCGGATCGGCAAAGTCCATAGGATCGGCATCCCATAGGAAACGGGCCGTGGGACCCCTTATCCTCGATATCGATTCTATGCTCGTAACTATCTGCGGGACAGCCACCAATTGCGTGTCGCGCCAAAGGCCAGGCAAACTGGCCCGGCTACGTGGGGCAGGCATGTCCTGTGGAATAATACTCACGCGATCCCAAACGGCAGCGCTGATTTGCCCCAGTGGCCTCACCGTTAAAGATTCCGGTCCTGTTTTTGCCGGATATGTGACCAGAAAACGGCGGTCCCATAAAAGACGTTCACCAGGTTCTAAAATGGCGTGATCGTCGATAGCCGCAGGTTCACGCGCCAAATCGACAAACCCTCGGCGCATACGGACCAAACAGCCGCTCAAGGTTCGATCGGGCGCACTGTCGCGGCGCGATATCAAATCGTCACGCAAAGCTTCGAGCGACTCGCGCGGCACGGGACGTTCAGGACGTGAGGCCCAATCTATGGCCTTGGCCAATATGCGCAAGGAAACTTCCTCGGTCGCCAGATGCAAAATGTCCGATGGGAATCTGACTTCCCCAAAAGGGGTGACTTCGGCATATTTTTCAAGCGCGGCCCGCGCGATCTGATCCAACGACCGCGCGGCGATGGCTGCCCGATGCGCCAGGCGCAACAGATTGGCGTTGCTGAGACCTTCGGCTTCTAGCACCTCGCGCGCGGCGCGTAATCTTGAACGGGCAAAACGCGGATTATGATTGGAGGGGTCTTCGATCCAAGTCTGGCCCTGCGCCTTGCAATAACCCAGCAAATCGGCATGGGTATAGCTTAGCAAAGGCCGCAGCAGACGAATGGGTCGCGCTTGGCGCGTCCATAGGGTCTGGTCATCGCTCATTCCCGCCAAGCCATCCACGCCGCTGCCCTTGCACAGGCGCATCAGAACTGTTTCCGCTTGATCGTCGCCATGATGGGCAACCAACAGCGCGTCAATCTCCAAGGCCTGGCAACGCTCGGTCAATAAGCGGTAACGCGCCGCGCGCGCGCGTTCTTGAACATGGCTGACTACCGGCTCATCATGGTGCCAAACTAGGATTTCATGCGCCACGCCTATCGCCGCGCACCAGGACGCGACTTGATCGGCCTCATCCGCCGAACCGCGACGCAGGGCATGATCGACCGTCAAGGCGATCATGCCAGCCCGCGCCGTATCCGGACGCGCCGCCGCCCAGGCGCGCACCAACAACAGCAGAGCCATGCTGTCCGCGCCGCCCGAAACTCCAACGGCCATCCGGCACGCGCGGCTCGGTGGAAAATGTCGATCTAAGAAAGCGGTAAGCTGATCCGCGTTCAATGGGCTGTCGTTTTGCCGCATTTAAGACGTTTGGCCTCTTCCCGAGCGCGGGCACGCAAAGCAGGGTCCATACCCGGAGTTTGTGCCGTTAGCGCACTGAAAGTATCGCACGCGTCCTTGGTTTTGCCTAGAGCAGACAAAGACAGTGCCAGTTTCAGTAGGTTATTTGCGGCCTTGGGACTCTTGGGAGCCTTCTGATAGGCATCGGCGAACGCCACGGCGGCCTGGTCGAAGTGACCTTGCACATATTGGATTTCCGCCTGCCAAGAGCGGGCCTGGTCGGCCAAAGCATGCTTGGGGTTATCGCGCAGGAATTGATCGAAGGCGGCGGCGGCTTCGTCGTACTGCGATTGACGCAGCAGAGCCATGCCCTTGTCGTATTGTTCCTTGGCTCCCAAGGGCGGCGGTCCGGCGGACACACCCTTGACCGGCGGCGATGCGCCCACCGCCTCGCTGGAACCGGGCGCGTATTTCAATGTGCCCAGCTGGCCGCCCGGCGCACCGCTTTGCGCGGGGACAGGCCCTGCCATATCGGTCTCTTCGTCTTTGGCCAAGTCAGGGGGAGCGGCAGGCGGCGTCGCCGCCGCGCGGGGCGATGCCGGACGATTCGAGGCCGCCGCCGGCGTACTCGGCGCCGCCGTTTGGGGCGTTCCCGCGCCCGGACGCGCCGCCACGCCATCGGCACCGACCATGGGCGGAGTCAAGCGCTGGACCTGATCGGCCAATTGCTGCATCTGCTGTTGCAGGCGGGTCAGTTGGAATTGGTTTTGCTCGGCCTGATTGGTCAAGCCACGCACCAGGCCTTCCAATTGGCTAAAACGTGATTCCATATCCGTCGCCGACACACCCACCTGTCCGGCAGGCAAGGTCGCGGGCGGCGTGGGGATCATCGGCGGCAAAGACGTATCGACCGCCTGTGCCCCGGCCATCCCCGCAGGCGCGAACGCCCACAGGCCCAAAGCCAGGCCAGCCATCAGGCAGAGCGAACGGGATTGAGAAAGAAGCATGTTGTTTCGGCCTCGATGTGGATGAGGGTGGACCGGTCGACTATTTTCACTCAACCCCATAAAAAGCGCAATTATGGCATGACGATGGGCAAAGCGAGGATTAGCCTAGACCCAAGGCGCTGTCCGCGCGAGTCGTTTTCGATAGAGGTCCCTGTCTAAAATGAACCTTCTGGATCGGTTGACATCATGGTGGTGTCGAGCAGGCCGGCGCGCCACAACTCCCTCGGTTTCTGTCCCGAGGGCTGAGGTCGTGGGCGTAGCTGCTCAGACACATCATTCCACTTTATGGGATGGCAGCCGCATGGATATGCTCAGCGCCTTATGGGGAGAAAACGTCACCCAGCCCGCCGATGGCCTCATGATGCGCGAATGGATCAAGACATTCGGTTTGGATAAGACCAAGACGATTTTGGACCTAAGCGCCGGGGTGGGGGACTTGGCCCGTCATATCGCCACCACCTATGGATCCTATGTCGATGGTCTTGAATCCGATGAAGAACTGGCTCTTGTTGGAGCCGAGCTGTCATGCGCCGGCAATCTGCAACGCCAAGCCGACATATCCGCCTATGATCCGGAAAGCTTTGCCTGGCCGCGTCATGTCGATCTGGTGTTGATGCGCCCGCTGCTGTATCGCCTGCACGACAAGGAACGCTTTTTGGACGCCGTGGCGCAATGCATGAAGGCGCACGCGCCTTTGGCCATGTTGGAATACACCGCCAATGATCCCGCGTCCCCGGCCCTGGCGGCCTGGACGGCGGAAGAAGGCGGCGCGCATCCTTGGAGCATGGCGCAGATGAAGGCCGCCATGGAACGTCGATCATTAAACGTGCGGATCGCCGAGGATGTCACCGCCGCCTATCGGCATGAGATCGTCGCCGGCCTATGTCAACTGACACGCAAGCTGGAAACCTTGTATCTGACTCCCGCCGCCAAACAGATCATGATGCGTGAGGTCCGCCCGTGGATGATGCGCGCCGATGCCCTTGAAAAAGGGCTGAAAGTGACGCGTTTCTACGCCACCCGCATTCGGGCCGTGACGTAACGCGACCACGTTTACCCGCATTCGACGCATAGGGCGATCCCATGCCGCCGCCGATGCACAATGTGGTCAGAGACAAAGTCCAGGTGGCGGAAGTCTCCGTTTAATGCCCTGCGGCTTTTCCGTACGGGAATCATCATTGGGACCAAGTCCCATCTGAAGCTTGATCATATTGTCGGGGAAATTGATGGTGATTCCACCATGACGTACCGCAATATAGGTCGCATCCTTTTCCTTTATCGATACAACAAAATGATTTTCGTCAGGATGGGATGGTCGCGGAGCGGAATGAACAATGTCACATGCGAAATATGCATCTCCCGTGGCACTGTTCCACACTACCGCCACGGTGGGCATTTCAGAGGGGTTTTGGTGTGTTGGGCAGATAAGATGCAGCTCTTCCATGTGATTTTCTCCTAGAAACATGACCGGAATGAATTCCGTTCGCTCACTATTCTTTCTTACAGAAAAGACATGAAATTAAATACATAAACGCAACTATATTCTATGCCATTGGGATCATGGCGAGTTTCGACGGTCACGCATGATATGTGATCCGAAATTATGCGTACACGCTTTGGGTACAAATATGCAGCATGGAATCGCTGCTGGCGGCTTTGGGCTGAATGATATCGGCGGCGACACCGCCACCTGCCAGCCAGGGTCGGCCCAGCAGGGGGCAACCCAGGAAGTAGCCTTGGCCCATATCCACGCGCTCGGCGCGCAACCAATCCATGGTATCCTCGTTTTCGATGCCTTCGGCCACGGTCTGCATTCCCATGCCTCGGGCCAGACCGATTAACATGCGCACCAATGTTTGCTGGTCCGGGTTGGTGGCCACCTGGGTCAACAATTCCCGATCCAGTTTTAGTATGGCCACCGACAGCGTCCGTAAGTGTCGGATGGAGGTATATCCCGCGCCGAAATCGTCCAGCGCCACGCGCCCGCCCATATTGCTCAGGGCAGTGGCGAAGCGGGCGGTTTGACTGATATCAGCTACCGCGGCGGTTTCGGTAATTTCGATGATCAGACGTTGCAAAATACTGCGTCGACCTGCGCGATCCAACCGCGACTTAAAATAGCGCGGCCATGCGGCTTGGGCGGCGGTCAGGCCCGAGACGTTCACCGACAGCACCAATTCGGGATAAGCAGACAGCTCTTGTAAGGCCATATCGAGGACAAACCGGTCCAAGGCTCCTGCCAAGCCCATGCGTTCGACCGCCGGGATGAAATCGGCAGCCGCGATCGGCTGGCCATTTGGCCCTATCATGCGCACCAAAACCTCATAGAAACGTGGTTTGCCCGTTACCGCGTCCATGACCGGCTGATAGGCCAGGCACAGGCGAGATTCTTGCAATGCGCGTTTGACATCCTCGCCCATACGCAACAGATCCCGATGCGCTTGCTGACGCTGATGTGAAGGGCGATGCGGGACATAGATATGGCGGCCCCGGCGCTTGGCCTCGCGCACGGCCTGCTCGGCACATATCATCACCGCATCGGCTCCGCGCGCCATGGTGGGGAACACCACGCCGCCTATCGACAACGATAGATGCATCGGCCAATCGGGCGTTTCAATGGGATTGTTGTCGAAATCACACAGAATACGCCTTGCCAAACGGCGCAGTTCCACGCCGTCCATGCCTGGGAATAGCAACCCAAACGAGTCGCCACTGATCCGCGCCACCGGCACCGAGGCCGGAGCTAGGCGCTCAAGTCGCTCGATGACATGCAATATCAAGCCATTGGTGGCGGGAATGCCGATGGCATCGTTGATCAATGTCAGATTGTCGATGGCCACCGCCAAATACGCTCCATTTTGGCTGCGGTCCGTCATCAAGGCGGCGACGCGCCGATTCATGGCCAGTCGATCCGGCCGCCAAGTCAGCACATCCGCCATGCCCGGTGCCGTGGCATGGAAAAAAGTACGGGTTGATCCCGGCTTGTCTTTGCTCTGCATTGGCATGCCGCCCTTCCGCGCCCCTGCGCGATGGTATCTGGTGATCTGATTCGTTATCATGGTAACGCAACAAATTTAACGAAAGCTTGAGTCAAAATGTTTTGATCAGAGATAAAATGTCAGAGACAAGGATTAGTTTAACGAAAAATCAGCATATCATTTTGAAATCATCCAAGATTCCCCGGCCTCGGGCTTCATGCCGCGTAGGCAGTCGGCGGCGTTCATGGGGGCTCGGCCGGGGCGTTGCAGGCGCAACAGGCATAAACTGGTGCCATCGCCGCAGGCGATGCGGCCTTGACTATCCAACAAAGTGCCGGGGGATGCATCGGTGGGGGCGTCCACCCGTGCGGCCAGCAGCTTGATGTTTTCCCCGCGCCAGGCAAAGAACGCTCCCGGCCAGGGATCGAAGGCGCGCATCTGACGCTCTAAGACACAGGCGGGCTTACGCCAATCAATCTGACCATCGGCGCGTTCCAAACGCGGGGCCAAGGTGACGCCCTCTTCGGGCTGGGGCACGGCTTGGACGCGCCCGGCATCCAGGTCGTCCAGCAAAGGGGGCAGCATACGCGCGCCCATCTCGCCCAGTTCTTCCAACAGCTTGCCACATGTCGCATCGGGGGGATGTCGATGGCCTCGCGGCGATAGACCGGGCCCGTATCCAGCCCCGCATCCATACGCATCAGGCATATGCCGGTCTGGGCGTCTCCCTCCCCGATCGCATACTGTACCGGTGCCGCCCCGCGCCCGCGCGGCAACAATGAGAAATGCACGTTCACACAGCCCAGACGCGGGATATCCAACACGGCTTGCGGCAGAATAAGGCCATAGGCCACCACCACGATCACATCGGGGGCCAGCGCGGCCAAAGCGTTGATGTGGTCTTGCGCGTCTTTGCGCAGCGTTTTTGGGGTGCTGACGGGAATGTCCAGGGCATCGGCCAGTGCATGGACGGGACAAGGATGCAGCGCCTGGCCGCGTCCGGCGGGCTTGGGGCGTTGGCAAAAGACCTGACTTAACCGGTGTCCCGCATCATGCAAGGCTTGCAAGCTGGGCCGGGCGAAGGCCGGAGACCCCATGAACACCACGTTCAGACGCGACATTGCCAAAAACCCCTCCATAAGGTAAACGCCAACATAAGACTCGTGACACACTCCCCTCAAACAGGCTAGGTTTTCGGCATGTCTATTACACTGATCCCCTATGGCACAAAGATCGACTTTGTGCGTCTGCGCTTTTTCGGCTTTAGCGTCACGATCCTCCTGATGTTGATCACCATCGGGGGCTTGGTCGTGAACGGCTTGAACCTGGGCATCGACTTTAAGGGCGGTATTCTGGTCGAGGCGCGCGCGGCCCAGGCCGTCGATATGGGCGCATTGCGCTCGAAACTGGAAGGCCTGAATATGGGGCCGGTGGAATTGCAGCAATTCGGCACGGACAAGGACGTGTTGATTCGTCTGCAACGCCAACCGGGCGCCGAGGCCGAACAAAACGCCTCCGTGGCCAAGCTGCGCGAGTCTTTGGGTGCGGATTATGAATATCGCCGTGTCGAGATGGTCGGCCCGCGCGTGGGGGACGAGCTGTTCACCGGCGGCATGATCGCCATCGGTCTTGCGCTGCTGGGCATCGGTATTTATGTGGCCACGCGCTTTGAATGGCAGTTCGGCGTGGCGGCCTTGGTGGCGACGTTCCACGATGTGCTGGTCACTTTGGGGCTCTATTCGATTACCGGGTTGGAGTTCAATCTGACCGCCGTGGCCGCGCTGCTGACTTTGGCCGGTTTTTCGGTCAACGACACCGTGGTGGTGTTCGACCGTATGCGTGAAATCATGCGCCGCCAGCGCACCAATGATATGACCAAGGTCATCAACGACTCGGTCAACCAGACCCTCTCTCGCACCGTCATGACCAGTGGCACGGTGTTGGTGGCCATGTTGCCTCTATTGTTCTTCGGCGGCAGCACGCTGATCAACTTCACCGCTGCCATGACCTGGGGCGTGTTGGTGGGCACGTTCTCGTCCATCTATGTCGCCGGTTCGTTGCTGCTCTACATGAAACCCATGCATCTGCAGACCAAGGGACAGCAGGCGGCACCTTCTGGCAAGGAGGCCTAGAGATCATGGGCGGCTTCAGTCTGTGGCATTGGCTGATTGTTTTGGTGGTCGTGCTGGTTCTATTCGGCGCGGGACGTTTGCCGCAGGTGGCCGGCGATCTGGCCAAAGGCATTCGGGCTTTCCGCAAGGGATTGGACGAAGACCCCCACGCCAAACACCCGCCTGCCGCCTTGGGCGAGGCCGATAAAAAGCCCCCTGAGCCACCCACTCCATCGGGACCTGAAGGCAGGGCGTAATCCTTTCGTAGTATTAGTTTCATGCCGGAATGGTATTGACCTTGGTTATGAAATACCAAGGGAGAATGTGATATGGCCACCCAACTGCGCTGGATGCAGTGCCTTGTTCTTGACGTCAAGGATATGGCGGAATTCTTAGATAGCTCGCAGCGACGCGTACGCCGTCTGGAGCGATTGGTTGTGCGCAGCGCTGATCCTTCTACGCTCGGTTCCTGGTTTGATAGACAGCCCATCAACAGCTTTGCCCAAATGAGCCCGGGCCAGTTGCGGCGCGTGTTGAATGTCGTGGAGCTGGTGGTGGCCCCCCGATCTGCAGAGACGGCCCATCATTTGCTGTCGAAATTGTTTGAAGATATCCGTGTTCCTGCGGCGCAGAACCCGCACCAGCCGGTATGGGGAAAACGCATGGAGATGTTGTGCGATAGTTTTGACAATCTTGCCGATGCGGGGCGGCTGCCCGGTCACAGCGGTGATCTAACGACCATTCCATTGGATGCCCGGGCTTTCCCGGAACTCTATATGCAGATGGAACGTCATCGGGATTGGCGTGAAGCGCGAATTGGTTCGTGTGGGTCGCAAAAAACGCAGCACGCGGCCAGCCGCCCTGATGCTTTGGCCAAGCGGTCTGTGACGGCCATTCTTCGAACCTAAGCAGAATTCCCAAGTGATTCACATGCGGGGACGCGTATGTTATGGTCCCGCACCGTTCCGGCCTATGGAGACCCTCATGCCCTCATATTTTTCCTTTCCGATGCCGTCCTGGCGCAAGGCTGTGCATATGACACGCCGTATGCGTATGGGATGGGATTTGTGGCGTTTCCATCATATGGACAGCCGCCAACATCTGCCGGGTTCTATATTGCGGTTCGTGAGATATCACGACCTAGGCGAGATGGCGGATATGAGCGCCAAGCAGATGGCGGGCTTTTTGAACGTTATGAAGCGGGACGGAGAGTCGATCGATCCTGAGGAAATCTGCGAATCCTATGGCTTGATCGTACGTAGTTTGACTCTGGCTGCAAAAAGCGTGCGCGACCCCCATTTTCGTGTGAGAGAAAAAATGGAGGTCGTCAGCCAAGCTTGGAGCGACATATTGCGCGATGATGCTTTCCGCGCGGGGCTGAACGATACGAATGCCCGGTCGATTGTTGAGGATCATATTCCCCGTATCATCTCTTATGCGAAGAATTGGCGAGCCTATTACGGGGATTTCGAAAAATCATGTTTGGGCTTTATCCGCGACAACGGTGCCTTGCTGGTCAAGGATGACTCGGGCTTTCCTCTGGGTGTTGCCTGGGCCTTGCTGCGGCTAGGATACGGCATTCCCAGTACCTTTGATAACAGAGCAACATGCCGTTTGGAATTGGCGGCGCTGGCTTTGCATGCGCTGGCCAGTCCAACGGGGCAGGTACCGCAGGATTCTTCGCAAGTCTATCAATCCCCCGTTTGGTCGACTCAGCCTATGCGCGGCGCGCATATCAGGTGTTTGAAAGCCGTGGCTCAATCGGCCGTGTCGGCAACTCAAGCCCTGCCAAGGGATTGGACCAAGGATCATCAGGGCAAGGCGGACAGCATTATCGGCCATTGCGTGGACGGGGTTCTATCGGCTTTGCAGCAGATGGCCATAAGCGGCGTCGATCTTCCGGAATTCCTGCCTGCACCCAATGATGGCAACCAAACTTCTGCGTGGGACGGGGCATACAAGGCGGTCAAGCAGATTCAGCATCTGTTGCCTGAACAGGATTCTCGGCGCGATCAATTGGATATGGCTGTGCTGGATTGCCGGGCGAAGATGTCTCTTAATCCTCAATCTCGTTGCAATGATTACTGGGTGAAGATGGTGCTGACTCCCGAGCTGCAGGAGGGTTCGAATTGCTCTCCGGCGGTCAAGGCCAAATCGGCATTGGTGGCCTGGCAGTTGCTGGGACAGATATTCAGCGCCGATCTGCGTGAGTCGCTTGAAGATGCCTTGGTGTATCGGATGGCCAAGGCCGGTTTGATTCTTCCTGAATTGCCTCAACAGGTTCTGGATACAGAATCGCATATTGTTGCCAAGGGTGTGCCCGGACGCTCGCCGACCTCCAGACCGCGGGTCTATGTTGTCCGTCGCGCGGGATGCCATTATCCGCAATTGCCGGCGCAAGGCCGTGTTCTGGGCTTGCCCCCTCGCGCGAACTCTCCCGAAGATTTTCTGGAGCAGCCTCCCCGGGATATCCCTACGGCATTCCGCGATGCCGTGCAGGAAGTGACGAATTGGCGCACGGCGATGATGGGCGCTGGGCCTGCTTCGCAAGGTCCAGGCCAGGATATGGAGCGGGTTCTCACCGCATGGGTGCCGCCCCTTTTTGCGCCGCTTCTCTCTTTTGCGATTCTGGCTCCACAACCGCCTCAACGCCCCACCTATCCAACGGTGCCCGACATCTTGCGCGCGCGGTTGGCTGCGCTCAAGAATCCGGCGGCCACATAATCTAACGCGCCTTCCCTGGGTTGATTGGCGTCGAAATACGCCGTTAGGATTCCTTGTGGACGCCCCGCAATATCTTGGCCTAGCCTAGGTGCGCACGCCTTCAAGGAAGGTGTTGACGGTTTGGCGCAGTTCGTCGGAATGGCGGGCCAGGACGCGGTAGGCGTCTTGCACGTCGCTGGCGGCTTTTTCGGTATCGCTGGCCATGCCGCGCACTTGGGCTATGTCGGTCGAGACATCGCTGGTGCTGCGCGCCGCCTCTTCGACGCTGCGGGTAATTTCTCCCGTCGCGGCGTTTTGCTCTTCCACCGCCGAGGCGATGGCCGTCGAGATCGCACTAAGCTCTTGTATCGTGCCGCTGATGGCGCCTATCGCATCAACGGCGGTCTTGGTGGAATCTTGGATTCCCATGACCTGGCTGGTGATGTCTTCCGTGGCTTTGGCCGTTTGGGCGGCCAAGCTCTTAACCTCGCCGGCCACGACGGCAAAGCCCTTGCCGGCTTCGCCCGCTCGCGCCGCTTCGATGGTGGCGTTTAATGCCAGCAGATTTGTCTGGCTGGCGATTTCGCTGATGAGCTGGACGACCGCGCCGATACGCGCCGCGTTATCGGCCAAGGCGCGCATATGGGCGCTGGTCTGTTCGGCCTGATGCACCGCCTTATTGGCGATGGTGGAGGAATGCTCGACCTGGCGGCCGATCTCGGCGCTCGAGCTGGCCAATTCCTCGGTCGCCGCCGCCACCGTCTGCACGTTGCCCGAAGCGTTTTGCGCCGAATGGGCCACCGAGTCCGCTTGCTGGCCCGAACGCCGCGCGGCATCGGCCACGGTTCCGGCGATGCTGTGCATGTGTTCGGATGCCTTGCCCACCTCGCCCAGCAATGTCCCGGCATGCGAGTCGAAATTCCGCGCCAATTGGGCCATATGCTCGGCGCGTCTGGCCCTCTCTTCCTGCTGACGCGCCGTCTCGGCCGCCATCTCGTCGCTGCGGATCATGCTTTCTTTGAACACCAGCACGGCATGGGCCATGCCACCGATCTCATCCCGTCGGTCCTGATGCGGCACGGTCACGCTGGTATCATGGGCGGCCAAAGCCTGCATCACCCGTGTGATGGCTTGAATGGGACGGGAAATGGCGCGTCCGATCAACTGGCCCAGTGTGATATTGAACAGCACAATGACCAGAATGGCCACGGTTGCCAGAGATTTGCTGCTTTCCAGATCGTGGGCCAGTTCTTTGTTGGCCAGATCTGTCAATCCATCGATCTGGGACTCCAGTTTTCCCAAAGATTTCTCCACCAATTCATAGCGTCCCTGCGCGGTGTTCAGCATGATGCTGGCCAGCGTCGCATCCGTGGAGACAAGATCCTTAAAGTCTTTTGCCATCTTTTGATACGAAACCAACGCGGCTTTGGCTGTATCCACTTCCTTTTGATCTATGCCCTGCATATTCGCGCTTTGCACGATCTTCAATTGGTCTTGGGAAATCACAATATGGTCCAAAGCCGATTGAGTGACCTTGGCGATCGTGGCTTCGTCAAGTTTATTAAGAGTCATATCCGAAGCTTTATATAAGGCTGTGTGCGCCTTATAGAGCGCGATACGGCTTTCATTCAATGTCGTGCCGATGGAGCTGATATCCTTGGTATGGGAAATCGCCTGGGATGTCTGGGACGTTACAAACCAAAAGCAAGCGCCGATGATGATCAGGGCGAAGGTGCCTATAAACGGCGCTATCTGGCTCTTCACGGCGATCGACATATTTCCCAATTTGATCATGATCGGCTCTCCTGGCTAAGTGCGCATAAATCTTGGTAAGAATGGTCGCCGCACGAAGGCGGCGACCACGCGACAGAGTCGGTTATTTGTAATAGCCGACGCCCACCCAATACGTGCCCGTGTTGATGATATAGGCGGATTTAGGCTGGATCTTGTTGGTCTTGGGGTGCAGCCAGTGGTAATCCACCCAGGCTGTGTCCTTGACCTTAAGGAACTCGGCGATGATCGGAAAGCCATTCGGATCCCGGATGGGGAGACCTTCTTTGCCCACTAAGGCTTGCTTGGCACCGTGAACCAGGAAAGTGCCTTTCGAGTCGAAAACGAAGACATATAGATCACGATCTATAAATTCCCCTTTGGGGTCTTGCAGTTTGGGAAACGCCTTGTCGCCTTCGGCCTTGAGCAAGGCGGCGGCTTTTTCGGTCATGGCTTGTGCTTCTTCGCGGGTTCCGAATTCCCCCGCCGTTGCGGGCATGGAAGTGCTGGCCAGCAAACCCAACATAACCAGTGCGGTTGCCAATAATCGATGCATGGGGACCTCCTTTTCTCGGGGATTCTCATGATGAGGCCTTGCCCCATCCACGATTTGCGCGACAAACGCACCTATCGCGCTATCTATCTCTAATTAAAAAGCGTTAAAATTTCTTGAAAGATCATGGTGCTCGGCTCATTGAGAACATCTAAATTCAATGGGTTGATTTGCTACCCCATGATTTTAGACGGCAAAGAGGAACGAGGGCTTGGACGCAGGTTGATTCCTGTGACATGCCCCCATATCCGGCCGGAAAAATGGCTGTTTAATGCTTGTTTGGGGACTGGTCGGAGTGAGAGGATTCGAACCTCCGGCCCCTGCCTCCCGAAAGCAGTGCTCTACCAGGCTGAGCTACACTCCGTCCCGGCGCCTTTATAGGCATGGAGTGGCCCCGATAGCAATTCCCGCGTGATTCTTTTTTATGGGGCAGGGGGGTTCATGCCGGGGAGTGGTTTGTGCTATCCTCAAGACCCGGCGCAGCGCAAGGGCGGGGCATCCCCGCCAGACGATACCGGACAAGTGATGACGTGTTGACCAGAAGGCGATGACCGTGACCAACTCGCATGTCTTTCTAGATTTTGAAAAGCCGATTGCCGAGCTTGAAGCCAAGCTGATGGAGCTGCGTCCTCTGGCCGCCGATGGGCAGGTGAATATCGGCGAGGAAGTCGGACGCTTGCAGAACAAGATCGACCGGCAATTGCGCCAGATTTATACCAAGCTTACCCCGGCTCAGAAGGTTCAAGTGGCGCGCCACGCGGCGCGGCCCCATGCTTTGGCTTATATCCATGCTTTGATCGACGGTTTTGTCCCTCTGGCGGGCGACCGGCAGTTTGGGGACGATCCGGCCCTGGTGGGCGGCATCGGCCGCTTTCGCGGCAATCCTTGCATCGTGATGGGCCAAGAAAGAGGTCATGATACCGAAACGAGGTTGCGGCACAATTTCGGCATGGCCAAGCCCGAAGGCTATCGCAAGGCACAGCGCTTGATGCGTCTGGCCGAACGCTTTGATTTACCAGTCATCACTTTCGTGGATACGGCGGGGGCTTTTCCCGGCGTGGATGCCGAAGCGCGCGGCCAGGCCGAGGCCATCGCCCGTTCCATCGAAGTGTGCCTGGACATCACCACGCCGCTGGTGGCTTGCGTGATCGGCGAGGGCGGTTCGGGCGGGGCTATCGCCATTGCCGCCGCCGACCGCATTTTGATGATGGAGCACAGCATCTATTCGGTCATCTCGCCCGAAGGCTGCGCTTCGATTCTATGGCGCAGTCCTGCCCAGGCCCCTGAGGCCGCTGCCGCCTTGAAGCTGACGGCCCAAGACCTGAAGGGCCTTGGGCTTGTGGACACCGTGGTCCCTGAACCGGTGGGTGGGGCGCATCGTGACCCGCGCGCGGCGATCAGTGCCATGGGTGACGCCGTTGCCAATGCTTTGGCCGAAATCGGCGACAAAGATGGTGCCGGCCTCCGTTGCCAGCGCCGCGAGAAATTCATTCAAATGGGTCGCGCCTTGCCTGCAAGGGCTTCGTGATGATCAGCCGAAGTCAGAACCATCAAACAAGAACCCACACTCTTTAGACTTCATCACGCTACGCCATGGCCTTGAGAGTTCCTGGCCATCCTCTTTGGTTTCTCGTTGAAGGTGGTGTGAATGCCCCCGCCCGAAGGCGGGAGTCCATCACCGGCACTGGCCGAAGGCATTTCGGTTTAGAATAAGCACCCGCACGAATCCGGTCTTTGCGTCCGTCGGCTAGATGGCCCGCAACAGATGTAAAGACACGCGATTCTGATCGTCCGGGAATACCTCCCGGCTTTCAAATCCCGCCTCGCGCGCCATCGAGCAGAATAAGGACAGAGGGTATTTGAAAGATGTGGCGAGGCACAGACTCTGGCCTTTTTGCACGGAATAAGACTGAGCGCCGATCAGGAAGCTATGGTCCTTCAAGACGCGCAGCGTATGCGCCAACAAATGATGCTCGGCATGCCAGACCGGCTCATACACAAAACAATTTGGGTCCAGGCCGGTCGTGGGCAGATCGCGGATGATGAGATGAATTAGGTTTTGCATGAAATCCGCCAGGTCTTGAGAGTCATAAGACCCTAAGATGGAGTCCTCATCCTGGTTGGAATCCACAGTTAAAGTCAGCCAGGATTTCGACCCTAATAATACCCGAAAGCACCGTAGCATATGGATGATATGGGCGCGTGGCAGAGCCAGCAAAGTTCCATCCAGCGGCGCATTGGAAATCGTGCTCGACCACATACAACCCAGGGGGTTTTCTAAATGCTCGAAGGCAAAATAAGTATCGTAGAAATTGCAGCATTCCGGCATAATTTTGATATCCGGCAAGATGCGGCGTACGGTCACGACCGCGCCATCAAGATAGGACTCCGCACAATCAACTGGGATATACGATACCGGATTCAAAACGCGCAAAAGCGGCAGGGTTTTTTGACTGACGGACAATTCCGAACCAGGACCAAGCTCGATAACGCTTGGATTCGCACCCACAATACGCGAAATATCGGCGGCATGCCGTGCGATCATCTCCACTTCATTGGGATAAATGTAATAACTTGTGTGTCGCGCCATAAAGCGGCCGAAGAAATGTGTTCCCCTCACGGGGTCAGTTTCATGAATTGGATCGCTATATAAATAGTGAATGAGATGTCCTGCGGCTTGTCCCTTGAACCAATCATGAATGTCACGCCAGAATCCCAAGGTTTCCTGGCTCATTGGGGGCGGTAAAGGCATTTTGAACGGGGTGACAACGGACATGCAGGATTCTCTCATTCTTTGGTGAGGCCTAATGGGCCGGACTCATTCCCCTCCAAAATCCGCCACACCCTCTGGTTCTGGGATGCCGGGGATGGGGCGCGCCATATTCCACATGATCTTAAACTGCTGACGAAAGGCTTTGGCCACGGCGGCCGAGCGTAACACGAATATCTTAGCCTTGGGCATGGCGTTCAGCAACATGATGGCCAGATTGTCGTTAAATACATAAAATGGTATCGGCTCGTATTGGTCGCGGGCAGTCCAACGATAGGTACAATACCTGCTTCCCGGTGCACAGAAATCCCCCTCGCGGATCAAATGTCGCACACGCATCACATGCGCGACATGCACCATCCGGCGCACATGAATATCCGTGTAATCGCCCATCAGACGCACAACCGTTTCTTCCATGGCACCGCAGGCATCTATTTCGCCCTTACCTTCGCGTAAGATAGTTTCATATACCAAGTCATAGAAACGGCACACGCCTTCGCTGCCTTCAAAAGCCAGCATTTCATGCTGACGGGGACGGATGCCCCCGTCGGATTGAAAATCGATGCCCGATTTCTCAAAAACATCGCGGATACGCAACAATGTGCTGTCGCGCGGCTCGGAAGCGCCGATTTCAATGGAGCGCAGGGCCGTGGTCGAGACGGCAGCCTTCTCGGCCAGATCCTCGCGGCTCCAGTCCAGCATCGCGCGCGCGGCGCGTATTTGCATCGCAGTAATCATGATCTTTCGGTGGCGACCATGATCCATGAAACCGCTGTTTTTTGCAAGTGTTTGATACGGCCTCTGTCAGTTTCAACCGGCGATACGCTGTCTTAACGATTTATTAAGAATTGCCATCTATAAATGCAAGTGCTACTTTCAAATTCAGGCGGTGATCACATGCAAAATAGACAAGCTACTCACAGGCGTCTGGACGCTCCTCATGATCCCATCATGGGTCCTGTTGCGTTGCCTGCATTGCCGGTCGATGCTTTCTTGCGTTTCGTAGAAGCGCAAGATGGGAATGTGGCACAGCGCCTGCGCTGCGTCTTGCGTCAACAAGGGCAGCCAACACAATCTTTGCCGGAATTGATCGGCGTGCTGCAAACGACGGTTCAGCACCACTGGTCCGACATGTACCTGCACGAGGACAACCCCTATATCAACAAACAGCTGGGCGAGGCCCGCAGCCTTTATGTGGACATGCTGCGTCAACGTTATGAGGGGGCGCGTAGCCTGCTGATGGATGCGTTGCGGATCGCGCGCGAGAGCGAGAGCGATGCGGCGGCCTCTGAATCCGCCCCTCAACAGACCGTCCCGGCGGCTTCCAACGACCAAGGATTCGACGCCATGGCCTATTTCTTTTCCCGTCGGCGATAGCCCTTATCCCATCCCATACCGAGTGATAACTGGCACCGATGCGCCTGTGTCAATAAGGTGCCGTGGTGGGCGATAATTTTGTTCTCGGCTTATAAAAGCTGTGGCTTTGGTCTGTAAAATACCCATTGCCCTCTAAAATTATGGGGCGGTAAGTGGAGCCCTGTTTCCTATCTAGCCAATCTATATGGCATCGTGCAGGATGCCCATCATTGAATGCTAGGGGAGACCATCAATCATGATCGCGCTGGCGTCCGAAGGCCGTGCCGAATTGGGGCCATTCAGCAAGACAGCTGCGCCCGAATGGCATTAGGTTACGCTGGTGGAAATGGCAAAATTAGACGGTGTTCAGTGTTACTCATCAGCTATTTCATTGTTGTCTGATCGTCAGTGGACGAGTATTCTGGGAAGAGATTTTTCTTTCGGCAGAGGGATATCATGTCAGATGTGAATCTAGATAAAAAAGAGCAATCTTTTTGGATCGAAAATAATTCTATAGGCTTATCACAATTCTTTTTTTGGCCAACACAAGAAGAAAGGTACTCACTTCGGAACTCTGACTTATCGGACTGCATGGTTGGGAAGATAAGTGCCGGTTACACATGTGGTTGCTCGGACCTAAATGAAGCACAAGAGATGATCCAAGAATTTTTGGGTAATTCTTCTGCGTTAGAGAAGACGCCGGCTTTGGCAGAAAGAATCTTGGATGTAAAAAAGGTTTTTCTTGAAAATTTAGAGATCGTGACTACACCATTATACAGAATGACGTTCAAAGAAAGATTTGGACTGTTTTTTCAGTCATCAGGACATACAAAGTGCAACCCTCTAATGATGCTTGTAATGACTTGCAGGGCTTATGACCTAGCTCAGGGAGCCTGCAAGCTACAACCCTTGCATCGTAGACGTTCTTTTTTCCAGAAGAAGTTTGGTCTTGATCTGGGGATGCGAGAGATTCCGCATGGATATCCTGCAATATCCAGCCCGGATGGAACAACCAGAGCGGCCAGCGCGTTTGAGATTTACATCTCTCCCCTTGATAGACGAGATGTGCGAACAGTGCATGGTCCTTCACAGGGGAAGCCCATTCTTCAGATCATTCTTCATACGTCTGTGGTGCCTTTTCGTGTTGCAGAAGCGATTGGACAAGCGGTCCATGAGGCTAGTGCCGGTTTAGGCCGAGTGCCGCTGAACAAAAAGCAAGCGGTCCAACAACCCTGCTATGAGCCGACCTGATGAATGGTCTTCTAGACAACCATGTGGGGCTAATTCAAGATCATTCTGACAATCGACGGCAGAGGTAATCAGACATGATCGCGCTGGCATCCGAAGATCGGGCCGAATTGGAGCAACTGGCTGAATCCTGGCGGGGCTTGGCCGTCTTGTGCGTGGGCGATGTGATGTTGGACCGCTTTATTTACGGCTCGGTCAGTCGCGTCTCGCCTGAGGCTCCGGTGCCTGTGTTGCATATCCAGCATCAGACCACGATGCCTGGCGGGGCGGGCAATGTAGCCCGCAACTTGGCGGAATTGGGCGCCCATGTCGCCTTGGTTGGCGTGCGCGGTGCCGATGAGCCGGGTTATGAGATGGAGCGCATGTTCGCAAACTGGCCCAGCAGCACGACTCGCCTGGTCGAGGATGCCTCCCGTGCCACCACCACCAAGACCCGCTTTATCGCGGGCGCTCAACAAATGCTGCGCGCCGATGGTGAGGATGTGCGGGCCTTGTCGTCCGATATTTGCGCCAAGGTGATCGATGCGGTCCAAGACATGGCCCATGGTTGTCGCGCCGTGGTGGCGGCCGATTACGGCAAAGGCGTGCTGATGACGGCGCAGGTCACTCAGGCCCTGATCGCCGCCGCGCATGGCAACCGCGCGCCGTGCATTGTTGATAGCAAGCTTTCGGACCTGTCGGCCTATGCCGGGGCCGATGTGCTCAAGCCCAATCGCGGCGAGTTGGCGGCGGCCAGCGGTTTGCCGGTGTTTGATATCGAACAGGCGGCGGCGGCGGCCAAGGCCTTGCGCCTTCAGGCCAAAGTGGGGGCGGTAGTCGCCACTTTGGGCGGCGAGGGCATGCTGGTCGCCGACGAGGCGGGAGTGGTGCATGTGCCCGGTTATAAGCGGGATGTTTTCGACGTGTCGGGTGCCGGGGATACGGTGGATGCCGTGTTGGCCCTGGCTCTTGCGGCGGGCGCGCCTTTGGCGCGGGCGGCATTGTTGGCCAATCGCGCCGCCTCGCTGGTGGTGGGCAAGGCCGGCACCGCCACGGTCACCACGGCCGAGATTTTGCAAGACCTGCGCGCCCAGGATGTGCGGGGACGCGAAGATAAAATCCTCAGTTGGGAACAAGCGGCGGCCCAGGCCGCGCAATGGCGGCAACAGGGCCTGAAGGTCGGCTTTACCAATGGCGTGTTCGACTTGCTGCATCCGGGGCATGTGTCGCTGATCGGCCAGGCGCGCGCGGCCTGTGACCGGTTGTTCATCGGGTTGAACAGCGATGCCTCGACCCGCCGCCTGAAAGGCCCCACCCGCCCGGTGCAAAACGAATTGTCCCGCGCTTTGGTGCTGGCCTCGATGCGCGATGTCGATCGCGTGGTCATTTTTGAACAGGACACGCCGTTCGAGATTATCCGCCTGTTGCGTCCGGATGTTCTGGTCAAGGGTTCGGATTATACCATTGATAAGGTCGTGGGGGCCGATATCGTCCAAGGCTGGGGCGGCCAAGTGATTTTGGCCGATTTGAAGCAGGGCCAAAGCACCACATCGATGATCGCCCGCGCCAAAGCCAATACTTCGGGCAGCCCTTGAAGTTTTGCTTCATCTGCCCCCCGGTTTCTGGTATCTGGTTGCTCTGGCCCCGCTTGCATGCGGGCAGGTCCAGAGTAGAAAATGGCAGCCCCCGAGGCTGCCCCGTCCGCGCAGGCGGACAAGTATTGTAAAGCCTTCAGCCGTCAGGCGCGAAGGTGAAAGGTAAGGAGTGGTGGCCGAGCGGCTGCCCCGTCCGCGCAGGCGGACAAGTATTGTAAAGCCTTCAGCCGTCAGGCGCGAAGGTGAAAGGTAAGGAGTGGTGGCCGAGCGGCTGCCCCGTCCGCGCAGGCGGACAAGTATTGTAAAGCCTTCAGCCGTCAGGCGCGAAGGTGAAAGGTAAGGAGTGGTGGCCGAGCGGCTGCCCCGTCCGCGCAGGCGGACAAGTATTGTAAAGCCTTCAGCCGTCAGGCGCGAAGGTGAAAGGTAAGGAGTGGTGGCCGAGCGGCTGCCCCGTCCGCGCAGGCGGACAAGTATTGTAAAGCCTTCAGCCGTCAGGCGCGAAGGTGAAAGGTAAGGAGTGGTGGCCGAGCGGCTGAAGGCGGCGGTTTGCTAAACCGTTGTACGGTTGAAAAGCCGTACCGGGGGTTCGAATCCCCCCCACTCCGCCATTATCTTGTTTTTGAAATTCTCCGTTTCCCGCACCGGAGCGTAAAAACCACACGCCTAGCCAGCTTTCTGCGCTCAAAGTGTGGCATCGCCCGTTTGCCGCCATCCCTGAAATAGCCCGAAGAAGCTTTCTCTCCGCCCCAGTTTTCTCTGCAGGCTGTGGACTCGTCACCCCAAAGATGCACGGCGAAATGCCTGTAATTGCTTATTTTCGGTTTGGCGGATTCCGGCAACGCCGCGCATCTCCGATTTGTCACGTCCGTTCATAGATATGCGGGCATTTTCCAACGTGTGCCGGATTGTTGGTTAAAGCGCCCAGCAATATTCTGACAGCATGGAACACGATGTTGAACATATCGCCGATGAACAGCGCATAAACGAGATTGCCGCCATTCTCGCCGCAGGCGTTCTGCGCCTTAAGGCCAAGGAAAAACAAGGACTTTCTTCGCGCACCGGAGACATTCCACTGGACTTACCGCCCGCCGGAAGCATGTGTGTGTCCGTACCAAAGACGGAGAAATGCCATGAATAACAATGTGCTGGCGCAGGTGGCGGCCCTGCCGAACATGAAGACCGCCGAATTGAAGAAGCTCTGGAAGGACGTCTTCCGCGCCGACCCACCGCACTTCAATAAGCAGTATTACGTGAAGCGGCTGGCCTATCGCATTCAGGAAGTCGCCTACGGCGTGGACGGCAGCCGTGTCGATAAACGCCTCTCGGCGCTTTGCGAACGCGACCTCGACAAACCGGACAAGGCGCGCAAGCGGCTGGAGGTACATCGCCCCGTGACCGGAACGCGGTTGATGCGCGAATGGCAAGGCCATGAACACCACGTCACGGTTCTGGAAGACGGTTTTGAATATCGTGGCCAGCGTTACACCAGCCTTTCGGCCATCGCCCGAAAGATTACAGACGTGCGCTGGAACGGCCTTGTGTTCTTCGGCCTCAAGCGCATGGAGGACTACCGCCGTGCCTGAGGCGAAACGCAAAATCCGCGCGGCGGTCTATACCAGAAAATCCCACGAGGAAGGACTGGAGCAGGAATTCAACAGCCTCGACGCCCAGCGCGAGGCGGGAGAAGCCTTCGTGGTCTCCCAGAGGCATGAAGGCTGGACGCTGGTCGCCGATAATTACGACGACGGCGGCTTCAGCGGCGGAAGTCTGGAGCGGCCCGCGCTCAAGCGCATGATGCGCGACATCGAGGACGGAAAGATCGACGTGGTGGTGGTCTATAAGATCGACCGCCTCACGCGCTCGCTCACAGACTTCTCGAAGCTCGTCGAGGTGTTCGAGCGCAAATCGGTTTCCTTCGTCTCCGTCACCCAGCAATTCAACACCACCACGTCCATGGGACGGCTGATGCTGAACGTCCTGCTGTCCTTCGCGCAGTTCGAGCGCGAGGTCACGGGCGAGCGCATCCGCGACAAGCTGGCCGCTTCCAAACGCAAGGGCATGTGGATGGGCGGCGTGCCGCCCATGGGGTATGACGTGGTCGACCGCAAGCTGCTTGTCAACGAGGCTGAAGCAAAGGTGGTGCGCTTCATCTTTCAGCGATTCATGGAGATCGGCTCCACCACCGACCTGACGCTCGATCTCAGAAAAGCCGGATATCGTGGCAAGACCTACCGGGGCCAGAAAAGCGGGCGCATGCGCGAGGGGCGTTTCTTCGATAAAGGCTCGGTCTACAAGCTGCTCCGCAACCATATTTACATCGGCGAGATCGGCCATAAGGGGCAATACTACCCTGGGCTTCACGAGCCAATCGTCGAGCGGGCAATCTGGGACAAAGCGCAGGAGATTCTGTCGATCAATCCAAAGGTGCGCACGGCGAGAAACCGCCATGTGCCATCCGGGTTGCTCAAGAGCGTCATTCGTTGCTCAGGCTGCGACTCCAGCATGACGCCGACCCATTGCCGAAAGAACGGCAAGCAGTACCGCTATTACACGCCGAACGCGACGATAAAGAAATCCTGTATGTCCTGTCCGGTCGGCAACATCCCAGCCGGTGAAATCGAAGGCATCGTCTTCGGTCAGCTTAAGGCGCTGTTCAAGACGCCGGAGATGATCGTGCGGGTCTGGGAACAGGCGCGCGAGCATGATCCGAACATCAAGGAGTTCCACATCCGCAATGCTTTTGCCGACATCGACCAGGTATGGGACGAGCTGTTCCCACGCGAACAGGAGCGCATCGTCAAGCTGCTGGTCGAGGGGGTGATCGTCGCCAAAAACAGCGTGGACATCCGCATCCGCGCCGGAGGCATCGGCTCGCTGGTCAATCATATCCGCTCCCTGCAACCACAGAAGGAGACCGTATGATGCAAAAGCGCGTGGAGCATCTGGGCAACGGGGTCATCAACATTCATATTCCCTTCGCGGTGAAACGGCGCGGCGGCAGGAAGCTCATCCTCTCGCCGGACGGCGACGACCCCGTCTTCGAGGCAAAGCCACGGCAGGACAACGCGCTTTTGAAGGTGTTGGTTCGTGCCTATAAATGGCGCGAGCGTTATGAGGACGGCGGATTCACGTCGCTGGACGCGCTGGCCGAGAAGCTGGATGTCAACAAATCCTATCTGGCGCGGGTGATGCGGGTGAACCTGCTGGCTCCCGACATCAAGGAATCCATCCTGAACGGTACGCAGCCGCGCATGATGACGGTCACCGACGTTCTGAAGCCTTTTCCTGAAATTTGGCAAGAGCAACGTGGCTGGTTTGGATTTACGCCCCCACGGCCTTGATAACCTTGGTTCCCACGCTCCATATCCGCAACCCTGTTTCGGCGGTAATTCTTATGGGGCGGTAGGGGTCATTTTCCGGCATGAGCGATAACCCGCTCTTCGTCTTATGCAACCTCTTGAGTTAAATCCCCATCCGCCTCTGCGACCACGATGCTGCCGTTTTTTGGCTCAAGACCGGCATCGACGACCAGCAGGTCATCCGGCTCAATCCCCGCCTTTATCATGGATTCTCCGGTGGCCTGAACGCTCTGGCGCGCGTGCCACCTTTTGGCATGGTTCAACTCGCGCTATGATTGCAAGATCGTTGACACGATAGATTAATGCAACGATAATCATAAGGCAACTGATCATGCAGGAAAATCGACATGGCAGTATCGATCAGGACGGTGGTAAACCACATCCCGAAAGCGGTGCTCAAGAAGTACTGCGACTTCCATCAGGTTCCCTTCGCTACCCCGATTGACTGGACGCAGGACGACAAGGCCGTCGCTTCCGCGCTCGAAGAGGCGATCAACGCTCTTCCCAAATCCGATTACGATCCGCTTCACTCTCATCTCGAACGCATCAACGTGGTCGCCAGCGACCGTGGCATCAGGGCGTTGATCAACGCCAGCGACAAGCCTGCGGAGATGGAAAAGAGGCTCAAGGCCATGGAAAACAGCCACCACCGCGCCATGGCCGTTTTTCTTGAAGACAACGACCTGTTCAAAATCGCGGAAGAGCTTCTGTTCGTCGATTTCAGGGCCGAAGGCAGATCGTGGCAGCACTGCGCCATCAAAATGGACGGCGCGCTCGACGACATCACCGAAGACGACGCGAACGAATTCGCCTTCGAGGTCGCCAAGATCATCCACCACAATTTCAACGACCGCCGTGAATGCTGCGGCGAGGTCTACAAGCGTTATTCGGACGGCACGCGCCAGATCAGCGTCTATGTGAACGATTTCCCGAACAGCGACATCCAGGTCAAGGACAAGCAGCTCCACCGTGTGAACACCAAGAAGGCGATTGTCGCGGCTGTCGTGTATGACCCACAGACCAAGCAGCTATGCACCGTGGTGGGTGGCGGCAAGGACAATCACGAACGGGTTCGACAGGCTTTCGCCAAAGCCATCCTGAAACGGGATGCCGCCGAATTCACTCCCACCGAACCTGTCTGCTTCGCCATCGATAAATTCAAGTCCCGCCCCATAGCTCCGATGCTGCGAACGAAGCCTGAGGACAACATTGACGTTGTGCGCGTGCGGAAGCTCGACCTCTCCTGCGGCGCGCCCTGCAAGCATATCGTCACGGTGGACACCATGCCGCAGGGCAAGGGTTCGGATATGTATGCGATTCGCACCTATTTCGATGAAGACGGAAAGTTACGCGCCAAATACACGCTGCTCCATGTCGTGTTGAGTTTTCATTTTCGGCCAAAAAAAGAAGGCGGGTACGGTCGGGTCATACACATCTCGCTCAAGAAGGACGGGTCTGACCTCAAATCCTTGAAGGAAGACGATCGCCAGATGATCGAAGGCTATCTAAAGCAATGGGGAATCCTTGAGGATATTGCGCCGGAACAAACGCTCGAACTCGATCCTGAATTCGAAGAGGAAGAACTGAAGAAATATGCCTGAGGACCGTCATGAATGGCTGATCCACCTCTTTGAAAACGGCGAACACGTCACTCGCGCCGATGCCGCCCTGCAGGACAGGCAAATATGGTTTGACGCGCTGGTGAAGGAAAAGGCGCTTGTGCATTCCGGTAATGTCAGCAGCCTCCTGTGCCCACAATGCGACGAACCTCACGATATCCCCGTTCATCCAACCACCTTCAAAGGCTACTGCGTAGACGCTGGCCATGTTTCATTCGATGCCAAGCAGGTGATGCAATATCAGGCATCTCAAGCGTGGCTGATTGAGGCCGCCCGAAAATCCCTCGGCGTCGCCGCGAACGAAAAAATCAAGGACGTCGTCGTCGACACATGCTGGAAAATCGGATCGGCACGGCTGGCGAAGAAGCTCCGCCCCATTTACCTGTGCCGTGGCTATGCTTCATCGAAGCAGGTCGTTGATAACGGCATCGCGGCGCTCGCCGACGACACGGGCATGATTCTCCTCACCTCCCCTCACCGGCAGAACCCAGAGAAAATCGCCGCGCACCGCGCCGTTTCCATGGCCGCATGCCTGGGCGACAAGCCGGACAAGAGCCTTCTTAGCGCGGACGTGCTGGAGCGCATGTGGAACAACCAGCCCGCCCAAAACGGCCAGCTCACCCATTCCGCAGATTACCGCACCGTGACGTTGAACGGCACGACACACCATTTTCCTGGCGATTTACAGCGCGCCTTCGTTCGGCATCTCATTGAGCTTTATAGAAAAGGCCAGATGTCCGCTAAAACCTCCGAAGTGATGAGCGCCATCGGCGTGGAAGGCACCCGCCGCATCGCCAACCTATTCAACGGCCACCAGACATGGGAAAGCCTGATCGGATACGGCAATCCGCGTGGCACATGCCGCCTTCTGGTGAATTAGGACGCATTCCTCACCAGTTTCCTAACAAGCACCGGCTCTAATCCCTCACCAGTCACCTGCGAAATTCTCCTTGGTAACGGCAACAAACCAAGGAGAAGCCTCGATGAATGGAACATTCCTTAAGGCTAAGGAACTGGCCCAGCGCTGGAAGCTATCGCCAAGCACTCTTGAGCGCTGGCGGTGGCTTGGCGTTGGTCCGAACTTCGTAAAAATCGGCGGACGTATTCGCTATCGGTTTGACGAAGTCGAGGCATACGAAGCCACGCACGACGAAGGCGCAATGCGCCAACTCGCCGCCCAGGCCGAGGGAGGCGCGAATGTCTGATCCCCGTTCCCAGAAAGATTCCATCGACGCCGTCTTCGGCACGCCCGTCGGGCAGTTGCTGGAGATGGATGAAACCGAACTGCGCCGATTGATGGCCAAGGCCGAATTGGTCTGCCGCTGGCTGCGCGGCGCGCTGCGACTGAAAACCCAAAAAGGAGCAAAGACATGAGCAAAAATATTGGAAAACTTCTCGGCGACGATTTTCTGGCGCGTAACGTGCCGGAGACCGTTCATATCCCGTCCCTTGGCGAGAATATGACGGACATCGTCAAGCCGATCGAACACGCGACCTTGGACGACATCGCCTTCGCCGCGCAAGCCCTCGACGAGAAGATCGATGCGCTGCGGGACGGACTTTATGCCCTGCAACGCCTTTACAGAGAAGCCCGCGCAAAAGGTGCGCTCGGCAGGGACAACATCGTCGAGGCGGTCACGCGCAAGATCGGGGGCGCGCAATGACGTTCCCCATCATCTCCGCCGACGAACGGTTGGCGGAAAAGCGCGGCATCAAGGGCTGCATCTTCGGCAAGTCCGGCATCGGTAAAACGTCCTTGCTCTGGACGCTACCGCCCGAAAAAACGCTGTTCTTCGACCTTGAGGCCGGAGACCTTGCCATCGAAGGCTGGGCTGGCGACACGGTGCGCCCGCGTACATGGCAAGAATGCCGTGACTTCGCGGTGTTCATCGGCGGGCCGAACCCGGCGCTGCGCGAGGATCAGCCATACAGCCAAGCCCACTATGACGCCGTGTGCGAACGCTTTGGTGATCCCGCCGCGCTCAACAAATACGACACGGTGTTCGTGGATTCCATTACCGTCGCCGGACGCCTTTGTTTCCAATGGTGCAAGGGCCAGCCGCAAGCCTTCAGCGACAAGACCGGAAAGCCGGACACGCGCGGCGCATACGGCCTTCACGGCCAGGAGATGATCGGCTGGCTTACGCATCTGCAGCATACGCGCGGTAAGAACATCTGGTTCGTCGGCATCCTCGACGAGAAGCTGGACGACTTCAACCGTCGCTTCTTCCAGCCGCAGATCGAAGGCTCGAAGACGGAGCTAGAGCTGCCTGGGATCGTCGATCAGGTCATCACGATGTGTGAGTTGCGCGCGCCTGCGCGCGAGGGGGCCGAGCTGAAGTCGGATGATGGCACGCCGTACCGCGCCTTTGTCTGCCACACGCTCAATCCGCTCGGATATCCGGCCAAAGATCGATCCGGTCGCCTCGACATGATCGAAGAACCGCATCTCGGCAGGCTGATGGCGAAGATTGCTGGCGCGTTAAAGCCCACACCGGAACGCCTGACCTACGCCCCCCCTGAACAAACCGGCCAACAATCCACGCAGGGAGAATAAGCCATGTCCGTATGGAAAGATTTCGGCAGCGCCGAAGACCAACAAACATTCGACCTTATCCCCAGAGGCACCATCGCCCGCCTGCGCATGACGATCAAACCAGGCGGACACAACGATCCCGACCAGGGCTGGACGGGTAGTTACGCCACGCTCGGCGACAGCGGCGCGGTCTATCTCAACTGCGAATTCGTCGTCCTCGAAGGGCCGTTCGCGCGGCGCAAGGTCTGGAGCCTGATCGGCCTGCACAGCCCGAAGGGGCCGACCTACGCCAATATGGGGCGCTCCTTCGTTAAAGCAATCCTCAATTCTGCGCGCGGGTTTTCCGCCAAGGACGACAGCCCGCAGGCCATGGCCGCCCGCCGTATCAACGGCATCGGCGATCTGGACGGCATCGAATTCACCGCCCGCATCGATGTGGAAAAGGATTCGCGCAGCGGCGATGACAAGAACGTCATCAAGACGGCGATCACGAAGGATCACAAAAGCTATCCCACCGGCCAAACGACCTATGCGCCGCCGCAGTCTCAACAGCATTCCGCACCGCAAGCGCAGTCCGCTGCCCCCGCCAGCAATCTTCCCTCCTGGGCGCGGTGAGGTGCGGCATGTTGCTCAGGCCGAGACAAAGGGAACTCGTCAGCCGCGCCGTGGAGGCTTTGCGCAGGCATGGCAACACGCTGGCCGTCGCGCCCACCGGCGCGGGAAAGTCGATCATGCTCTCCGCGATCATCGGAGAGATGTTCAAATCATCGTCCGGCAAGGCTTGTGTGCTGGCGCACCGCGACGAGCTGACGTTCCAGAACGAGGATAAGTTCCGGCGCGTCAATCCGGACCTTGGCACCGGCGTGTTCGACGCTTCGGTCAAATCATGGCGCGGGGACGTGACCTTCGCCATGGTGCAGACGCTCTCCCGCGAGAACAACCTTTCGGCCATGCCGCCCATCGACATGCTGGTGATCGACGAAGCGCACCACGCCCGTGCCGACAGCTATATGCGGGTGATTGATCGCGCCAAGGCTGCGAATGCGAGCCTGAAGCTGCTGGGCATGACCGCCACGCCCAATCGTGGCGACAAGAAAGGGTTGCGCCCGATCTTTTCGAACGTAGCCGACCAGATCACGGTTAAAGAACTGATCGCATCCGGCCATCTTGTCCCGCCGCGCAGCTTCGTCATGGATGTGGGTGTGCAGGACGAATTACGCCACGTCAAGAAAACGGCCAGCGATTACGACATGGGTGCGGTTGCCGCGATCATGAACACGCGCCCCATCAATGATGCTGTCGTCAAGCATTGGCATGAAAAAGCCGGAGGCCGCAAAACCGTCGTCTTCTGCTCGACCATTGAACATGCGGAGGCCGTGGCAGGCAGTTTCAACGCCGCAGGAATCCCCACCGTCTTCGTCCATGGGCAAATGTCGGACGCCGAGCGCAGCGCCGTCCTTGCCGAATATACCGAAGGCCGCGCACAAGTCATCGTCAACGTCGCGGTGCTGACGGAAGGCTGGGATCACCCGCCGACATCCTGCGTCGTGCTGCTACGCCCCAGCTCGTATAAATCCACCATGATCCAGATGATCGGGCGCGGCCTGCGTACCCTCGATCCCGCCGAGCATCCGAACATCCATAAGAAGGATTGCGTCGTCCTCGATTTCGGCACGTCCACGCTGTTGCACGGGTCGCTGGAGCAAGACGTCAATCTCGACGACCGGATCGGCGATGGCGATGCGCCCTTCAAGGAATGTCCCGAATGCGGCGCGGAGGTTCCCGCCGCCGTCAAGGAATGCCCGCTTTGCGGCTACGAATGGCAAGCGCAGGCCGCCACGAAGGAACTGGCGGAGAACAGCTTCGTCATGGCCGAGATCGATCTGCTCAAACGCTCCAGCTTCCTCTGGGTCGACTTGCAACAGAACGACAAATACTTCCTCGCCACGGGATTCAACGCCTGGGGCGGCGTGTTCTTCAAGGACGGCGAATGGCACGCCGTGGGCGGCATGAGAAACCATCCGCCCAGGCTGCTGGCGGCGGGTGAGCGCATCGTCTGTTTCGCGGCGGCGGATGATTGGCTCAACGCGAACGAAACCGACGAGTCCGCGCACAAGACACGCTCCTGGGTACATCAACCCGCCACGGATAAGCAGCTCCAATATCTGCCCGACCATCGCAACGACTTCGGCATAACCCGTTACAAGGCGTCGGCCCTGATGACGGCGCGCTTCAACCGCGATGGCATCCAGCGTGCCATCCAGTCCGCACGAGGCCATGCATGATCGACAAGCTTCCCCATGAAGAGGCCGCGCTTGCCGCCGTCTTGCCCTTGCTGGGCGAATGCGTGGCCGAGATCGGCATGGACAAGCCTTTGTCCGCCTACAGCCGCGCGCAGGTTCTGACGCTGATCGAAGTCGTCGTCACAGCCTATCAGGACGCGCTCCTTCGCCTCAAGCCGCAGGAAGGATGTCCGTTCTGATGTTGGATTTTAATCACCGCCCGACGATCGCGGACACGATCAACGCGTATATCGACGCCGCAATCCAATCGGCACGCGTCCAACAGCCGGAGCGCGATTATCTGGGCGCAAGCCGCCTTGGCGTGTCCTGCGCCCGCGCATTGCAATACGATTATACAAAGACGCCCAAGGACGAGGATTTCTCTGGCCAGACGCTACGCATCTTCGAGATCGGCCATGTGTTCGAGGCGCTTGCGCTCGATTGGCTGCGTCAGGCCGGATTTACCGTGTTCACACAGAAGCCGGATGGCAAGCCTTTCGGCTTTTCCGTCGCAGGCGGCAGAATTCGCGGCCATGTGGACGGCATCATCAACGCCGCACCAGCCGATCTCGGCATGAGCTTTCCCGCCATTTGGGAATGTAAGTCGCTTAACGCCAAATCGTGGCGCGACACCGTCAAACACGGCCTGAAGAAGTCAAAGCCCGTCTATGCCGTGCAGGTCGCCACCTATCAGGCGTATATGGAGGGCAGCGTCCCTGGCATCTCCGCCAACCCCGCACTGTTCACCGCCGTCAACAAGGACACGGCGGAGATATATCACGAGCTGGTTCCGTTCGACGCAGCTTTAGCACAACAGGCCAGCGATCGCGGCGTCAATGTCATCCGCGCCACCGAGGCCGGAGAATTACTGCCGCGCATTGCCGCCAGCGACGACCACTACGAATGCACCTTCTGTCCGCATCGCGGACGGTGTTGGCAGGTGGCGGCATGACGGGGGCGTGGCAGGATTTCAACGACGCCCCGGATGATCTGCATGGGCAGACCCGCCCAAAGCCCGAAGAGCGGCTGACGATGGACGATCTGAAGGAGCGGTTGCACGGGCGTTTGCGCGAGGCGCTGTTCCATCTGTTGCCGCAGGGCAAAGTCCGCAACGGAAAATTCACCGTGGGCGACGTCCAAGGCAACAAGGGTGACAGCCTTTGTGTGGAATTGTCCGGCGCGAAGATCGGCATGTGGCACGACTTCGCCACGGGCGACGGCGGCGACATCCTTACGTTGTGGGGTGCTGTTCACGGCTGGGATCATCAGACGCAATTCCCGGCGATCATGTGCTCGGCGCAGGAATGGCTCGGCATGCCCGCGCGTCCTGTTCCGAAAACTGTACCGCAAGAGGAAGCCGACGACCTTGGCCCGTACACCGGCAAATGGGATTACCACGATGCCCAAGGCAATCTCATCGCCTGCGTCTATCGCTACGACACGCCGGACGGAAAGGAGTTTCGTCCGTGGAATGTCAAAACGCGCAAACACAAAGCCCCGGAACCGCGCCCGCTCTATAACCAACCCGGCATAATGAGTTCACCTGCTGTCGTTCTGGTCGAAGGCGAGAAATGCGCTGAAGCCCTAATCGGTAAAGGCATTTGCGCCACCACGTCCATGAACGGGGCCAACGCGCCCGTGGATAAAACCGACTGGTCGCCGTTAATCGGCAAGCAGGTCGGTATCTGGCCGGACAACGACGATGCCGGAAAGCGTTACGCCGATGCCGTGATCGGCAAGCTACGCACGCTGGGCGTGGCGTCGCTTTCCATCCTGATCCCGCCCGAAGACAAACCCCAGGGCTGGGACGTGGCCGATGCCGTCATTGAAGGGATGGACGTCCCAGCGTTTCTGGCATCCGCCTATCGCATCACGATTCCGCCAGCATCCGCGCTTCCGGCCTTCACGGTTGGGCATTTGCTGGACGACGACAGCCCCATGCCGGACGATCTCGTCGGGCCGCGCATTCTTACGCCGGGCGGGCTTCTGGTGTTCGGCGGCGCGCCCAAGGTCGGCAAGACCGATCTGCTGATAAGCTGGATGGCCCATATGGCTGCGGGACTGCCGTTTCTCGGCATGAAGCCAGCCAAGCCGCTTAAGATCTTCTATCTGCAAGCGGAGATCGGCTACCACTATCTGCGTGAACGGTTGCGAAATCTGCGCATTGATCCCAATTTCTTGCCGCTCGTCCGCCGGAATCTTGTGGTCACGCCGCAGGTGCGGATGCTGCTTGACGATAAAGGCGTTGAGATGGTGCGCGACGCCATCACGCGCTTCTTCGATCCGAATCTGCTGGATGTCATCGCCATCGACCCGCTGCGCAATGTGTTCGACGCCGGGGAGAACGGCAGCGAGAACGACAACACGGCCATGCTCGCGTTCTTGCAGGATCGCGTGGAGAAGCTGCGCTTTCTGGTCAATCCGGATGCAGGCGTCATCCTCGCCCACCATACGAAGAAGATCACCAAGAAGATGCTGGAGGACGATCCTTTTCAGGCTTTGAGCGGTGCTGGAAGCCTGCGCAGCTTTTACACCACCGGCATCATTCTGTTCCGTTCCGACGAGCAGCAGAGCCTTCGGCAGCTGATTTATGAGTTGCGCAACGGCGAAGGCGTCCCTTCCAAATGGGTCGATAAGATCGACGGTCGTTGGCGCGAGATGGAACAGTATTCCGCGCGTCTGGTGAATAAGGATTACGGCGAGCGGCTCGATAACGAGCGTCGCCGCCGTCATGACGTCATCCTGCAATTGCTGTTTGACGAAGGCCGCAAGGGCAATCTCTATACCCCAACGCAGTTCTGCCAAGCCTTCGAGAACAAAGGCGGTCTCGGCGGCAATCACTCCATCCGCGATCGCATCGATGTTCTGGCCACCAAGGGCTACATCAAGTTCAACAAGGAAGGAACGGTCAAGAGCAAATACGGCGTGATGTGCGTCGAAGGCATGGAAGTCCCCACCGGAGAGGAAGTCGTCGATCAGGCGACGGGCGAGATTTCTCCCGCCATGAAATCGCTCTTGCCGACACATTCCAAGCAGTCTGGAAACGGGGCGATCTTGCCCGTCGAAAATCCCTCCGTCTGGGTCTATCCGGAGGACATCGGGTGATGATTTTCGTCAAAAACATCTCTGTCATTCTGGCCAGAATGACAGAATTCTGGAACGCCCTGCATTCTGGAAATCTGGAATACACCTTTGTTCTCATGGGCTTGCATCGCAATTCCAGAATGACGCGCATTCTGGATGGCATTCTGAAAATCTGGACAAACATCCAGCTTTTTCAAGCTCTTACTCCAATTCCCAGATTCACGGAAAACCCTCTCTCTCCCTACGGGAGAGAGAGCCACCTTTTGGTTGGCTCTCTCATCCTCGGTCGAAAGGGTTTCGCTTTCACCCTGACCGGAGGATGCCCATGACCACACCGACACTCCTTTGCCTCGACCTTGGCACCGCGACCGGCTGGGCGCTCCGAAACGAATACGGCTCGATCATCAGCGGGACGGCACATTTCAAGCCGCGCCGGTTCGAGGGCGGGGGGATGCGCTATTTGCGCTTCAAGCATTGGCTCACGGAAACCAAGAGCGTCTCCGGCCAGATTGACGCCGTGTATTTTGAAGAGGTGCGTCGCCATGTCGGCGTGGACGCCGCCCATGCCTATGGCGGGTTTCTCGCGCACCTGACCGCATGGTGCGAACACCACGCCATCCCCTATGAGGGCGTTCCGGTCGGCACGATCAAACGCTTCATCGCGGGCAGAGGCAACGCCGACAAGGACGCCGTAATCGCCGCGATCAAGGCGCGCGGCCACGCGCCCGAAGACGACAACGAGGCCGATGCCCTGGCCTTGCTCTACTGGGCCATACGGCAACAAGGCGGTGCGGCATGAAGGGCATGAAATGGACACCGCGCGGGTTTGGAGGGGAACGCTCCGATCCGGAAGACGTCAAACGAATGGGCTGGAACAGCGAAGGCATCCTCGTCGTCAAGGCGGATGACCAGCGTCTGTCATGGCCCGAACGGGAACTGATCCGCCAGCTTGGCGAAAAACTTTACGGCAAGCGGCAGCCCCAAGGAGAGCACCATGACTGACACAGGTTGGACGCCGTTACTGGTGGAAGAACGCCTGGCCGAGGCCGCCGACATCCTCAAGGGCATGCCGCCTGTCGCGGTGCGGGGGTATTTCAACGTCTGGCCCAGCATCGTTCACGATTTCGGCGATCTGGTGGGGCAAGAGGCGCCGCGCTTCAAGCGTCCGTATCCGTCCGCCGCCGCCATCAGCCGCATGGAGCAGACTCTCGGCTGGACGATCGGGCTTGATCCGATCGACGCCAAGATCATCTGGCTGCGCGCCCAGGGCGAACGCTGGAAGCGCATCTGTGGCACTGTCGGGCTTGCCCGCGCCGCCGTCCATGAGCGTTGGTTGTACGGCCTATGCGTCATCGCTTGGCGATTGAACAACAAGCCCGTCCCAAAAAATTGGGCGCGGCGTCGCTTCATCGCCTTGGAACGCGACGGCGTGTTTGTGCGGGCTGGATAGAAAAGTGTCTGGCAGACATTTTTGATGCAGACAAAAGACGCCGATTTGAGGCAAAATCCCGTCATGCTCGCAAGAGATGGGCGCGTTCCGGTCCTCTGCCTATGTGAGATGGTGTGAGTGAATGTGAGAAAGCTTCGCTCGTGCTGCTAGGTATTTGAAATCTTGGGTCCTTCCTGGCGGAAAACCTATATGGGCGGGCCCAGCGCGCGAGTTTGCTAGCGTCAGGCGATAAAAACGGGTTACAGGCCGGGCGGTTACATGCGCCCCGCATCGCGCCCAAAGCCGCGTGTTTCCCATGCGTTTTGCGGTTTTCTTCCATGTAACCGCGCCCTGTAACCGCCCCATGTAACCGGCCCATCCGGTTACATGGCCACGCTTCCCTACGAGACGGGAGTTTCTGATTGGATGGTTTGGCTGTATCTGCCGCCGGATGCGACCGCATGTCTGATTTGAACACACGCATGGCTGACCGCATCGAGGTTTGGCCCGTGGAAAAGCTTATCCCCTATGACAGGAACCCGCGCACCCATTCGCCAGAACAGGTGAGCCAGATCGCGGCCAGCATCGTGGAGTTCGGGTTCCTCAATCCGATCCTCGTGGATACGGATGCCGGCATCATCGCGGGCCATGGTCGCCTGCAGGCGGCGAAGCAACTCGGCCTTGCGCAAGTCCCCGTGGTCGTGCTGGATCATCTGACCGAGACGCAAAAACGCGCCTATGTCATCGCCGACAATAAGCTGGCACTCAATGCGGGCTGGGACGAGGATTTGTTGCGTGCCGAGCTTGCCGCTCTGGAGAAAGAGAGTTTCGATCTGCCCGTTATCGGCTTTTCCGACGAGGAATTGGCGGATTTGCTGGCCGACCCCGAGTCTGGATCTGGCAACATGGACGAGGACGCGGTGCCGGAAGCGCCGGAGAATCCCGTCACCAAGCCGGGCGATGTTTATGTTCTCGGCAATCATCGACTGCTGTGCGGCGACAGCACCGTGCTGGCGAATGTCGAAAAGGTTCTCGACGGCGCGCTGGCCGACATGGTGTTCACCGACCCGCCCTACAACGTGAATTATGCCAACACGGCCAAGGACAAGCTGCGCGGGAATAATCGCGCCATCCTGAACGACAATCTCGGCGAAGGCTTTGAAGCGTTTTTGTACGATGCCTGTGTGAATATGCTGACGGTCTGCAAGGGCGCGGTCTATGTCTGCATGTCCTCGAGCGAGTTGCACACGCTGCAAAAGGCGTTCGTCGCGGCGGGCGGCAAATGGTCGACTTTCGTCATCTGGGCGAAGAACACCTTCACCCTGGGCCGCGCCGATTATCAGCGTCAATACGAGCCGATCCTGTATGGCTGGAAGCAAGGCACGGATCACTTCTGGTGCGGCGCGCGCGACCAGGGCGATGTGTGGTTCATGAACAAGCCGCGCGTCAACGATTTGCACCCGACTATGAAGCCGGTCGAGCTGGTGGAACGCGCCATCCACAACAGCAGCAAGAGCCGCGACATCGTGCTGGATGGCTTCGGCGGCTCCGGCACCACGCTGATCGCTTGCGAGAAAGCTGGGCGGCAAGCGCGGCTGATCGAGCTTGATCCCAAATACTGCGATGTGATCGTCCGAAGATGGGAAGAGTTCACCGGCAAGAAGGCGGAACTGGCTTCGGCTTCTTCACGAGATGAGAGGACGTAGATTGCACTTCCTTTACAATTGGTTGGCAGCATATTAGCGTAAGTGCACGGCTTAGGCACGGTTCGTTGACGCTAAAGGATGAACGAGATGAGAAAATTTGAGGAATGGAGTTTTACTTCTGCAAAAGGGTATGAAATTGATGGCAGAACGGACTTCGCAGAAAAGAATTCTCTCAACAGGTGTTTCGTCATTGTGCATGGCTACTGCGGCACCATGAATGAGCATCTTCACGAAGCAACGACCCGCTTCTTCGTCGAGCGCGGATATGACGTCGTCCGGTTTAACCTGCAAAGCCAAGAACATAAATTGCGCGACTGCACGCTTCAAACGCACGCGCATTACTTGCTGTCCGTTTTGAAAGAACACTGCCGTTCCTATAAAAAGGTCTATTTATCCGGTCATAGCTATGGTGGCCCGACTATCATGGTTGCGCAGCCGCAGAACATCGCGGCCATTGCCTTGTGGGATCCGTCATTTAATCTTCCTGAGCTATGGAAGATCATGGAGTGTCAGGACTATGACGATTTCTGTGTTTTGAATTTTGGGGGAAATGAAGTTGTAGCGGGTCTCGAAATGGCCAAAGAAGGCCGAACCCGCTACAAAACAGATGAATGCCTCGCGCTTTCAGAAAGCATCGGCTGTCCGGTAAAAGTCATAAGCGCTTCGGAGGGCGAGGAATTTGAAGTTTATAAAATAGACGGTAAATCCTGGCATAGCGCTGGGCATAAAGACAATTGCAGAGCCGTCATTCCGAATTCAGATCACAACTTTACGAAAGGAAACTCGCTAGAATCAATGTTGCAGGAAACTTTCAATTGGTTCGAAAGGTTTTGATAATTCCCTAACACGCGGCGGCACTATTTTTGTTCAAGCCTGCATGGCGAATGAAGTTCTGAAGGAGCAAGGACGCTGCGTCAAACTGCAAAAGATCAAAGGCAAATTGGTCGACCGCGCGACCAGGGCGATGTGTGGTTCGTGAACAAGCAGCGCGTCAACGATCTGCACCCGACCATGAAGCCCGTGGAGCTGGTGGAACGCGCGATTGGCAACAGCAGCAAGAGCCGCGACATCGTGCTGGATTGCTTCGGCGGCTCGGGCACCACGCTGATCGCGTGTGAGAAACTGGGGCGGCAGGCGAGGCTGATCGAGCTTGATCCCAAATACTGCGATGTGATTGTCAAGCGTTGGGAGGATTTTACGGGCAAGAAGGCGCAAAACGCGACCCCTGAAGTCAAGTCTAATAAAGTGCCGTCATGATGCCGGATTGACTTGATATCCGGCGTGAACAGAGCCTTCATGGAAGGCGTCAGAGGGCGGATGCGCCGCCCTTGAAGCGACGATGTCGTGGTTCGCTCCGCCGGGATGATTCCGAGCGGGGCTTGGGGTGGTAGGGAGGCCCCTATCCGGCGCGTCCCGGAAACCCAAGGGAGAACACCTATGCCTCAAACTCGCTTTCGTCCTCTGACCGAGCTGCAACGCCGTTTGCTGGACGCGGCCGCACGGCGACCGGATCGCGTCATCGAGCTGCCCGCTCAGGTCAAGGGCGGTGCCGCAAACCGGGTGCTCAAGCCCCTGATCGATCAAGGCTTGATCGCGCCGCGCGACCGGATATGTCCTGAAGGCTCGTATCACGGCGTGTTCGTGCTGACCGAGACGGCGATGCGGGCCGCCTCGGCAGAGTCCTCAAGCGATGCGGGGCGGGCCAAGATAAACCCGCTCCCGGGTCCAAGCGGCAAGCAGGCCCGCTTATTGGATATGATGCGCCGTCCCGAAGGTGCCACGTTGGACGAGATGAGGACCGCCACGGGCTGGCAGGCCCACACCGCCCGTGCCATGATCTCGCGCGTGGCGCGCAAGAAGATGGGGCTGCGGGTGATGCGTACCCGCATGGCCTCGGGCGAGACGGTCTATCGCATCGAATGAAGGCGGCGCGGCGCACTTGCGTTTGAGCCGTGCGATCCGTGATGGGAATCAATGTCTCCGCCTATGCGCGGCATAGGGGCGTGAGCCATGTCGCGGTGCTGAAGGCTATCAAGGCCGGGCGCATCGCCAAAGATGCCGACGGCACGATTGATCCGGTCAAGGCCGACGCCGCATGGGGGCGCAACACCAGCCCCGCGCAGCGGCGCAAACCGGCCAAGGAAAACACCGGCAAGATCGAACGCCCCGCCGATGCGCATGCGCCTATTGTTGGCGGCCCCAGTTACGCGCAAAGCCGCGCGATCAAGGAAGCCTATAACGCGCGCCTGGCCAAGCTGGAATATGAGGAAAAGTCCGGCGCATTGGTGCGCACCGATGCCGTCAAGGTCGCGTGGTTCAACACGCTGCGCGTCCTGCGCGATCGCGCCTTGAATTTGCCGGATCGCCTCGCGCCGCTGCTGGCGGCAGAGACAGACCCAAGGCGCGTTCGGGATTTGTTGGACGCACAGCTGCGCCAAATCCTGACCGATGCCGCCGACGACACTGCCAACCTGAACGCGCCCATCTCCTAATGGATGCTCTGCAAGAATGCCTCGCGCATGCCGCCCTCGCGCTGCGGCCCGACCCACGTCTGTCGGTGTCGGAATGGGCGGACGCGCATCGGCATTTGTCGCAGACGGCATCGGGTGAACCCGGCCCGTGGCGGACGGAGCGCACGCCATATCTGAAAGAAATCATGGATTGCCTGTCGCCCAGCTGTCCTGTCGAGAAGATTGTGATGATGAAAGGGGCGCAGACCGGGGGCACGGAAGCGGGCAATAATTGGATCGGATACGTCATGCACCATGCGCCAGGCCCGATGCTGGCGGTGCAGCCGACCGTGGAGATGGCCAAACGCTGGAGCAAGCAGCGCGTGGCGTCCCTGATCGACGGCACGCCTGTGTTGCGCGAGCGCGTCAAGGAAGCGCGATCACGGGACAGCGGCAACACGGTGCAGAGCAAAGAGTTTCCCGGCGGCATTCTGGTGATGACGGGAGCCAATAGCGCGGTGGGCCTGCGCTCCATGCCGGTGCGGTATCTGTTCCTGGACGAGGTGGACGCCTATGATTTCGACGTGGACGGGGAAGGCGATCCGGTCAGTCTGGCCAGCCAGCGCACGATCACCTTCGCCAACCGGAAAATCTTTCTGGTGTCTACGCCCACGATCCAGGGCCTGAGCCGGATCGAGCTGGAATATGAACAATCCGACCGCCGCCGCTGGTGGGTGCCGTGTCCCGAATGCGGCGCATATCAGGTGCTGGAGGAAAAGCGCCTGCAATGGCCAAAGGACAGGCCGGAGGAAGCCGCTTATTTCTGCGTCCATTGCAACGCCGCCATCCCCAGCCATCGCAAGGCATGGATGAACGCGCGCGGGCAATGGCGCGCCGATGCCCCTGGTGTCGGAAAAGCTGCGGGATTTCATCTGTCCGGCCTCAACAGCCCGTGGCTGACATGGGCGCAGATCGCGGAACGCAAGATCGCGGCCAAGGACGATGCGGCGATGAAGGTCTATGTCAACACCATCGAGGCGCGGACATGGACGGAATCCGGCGAAGCGCCGGAATGGCAGCGGCTTTACGACCGCCGCGAGGATTATCGCCTTGGCACTGTCCCTATGGGCGGGTTGTTCCTGACCGCCGGCGTGGATGTGCAAGACGATCGCTTGGAGATCGAGATCGCCGCCTGGGGCCGCGACCGCGAATGCTGGTCGGTGGATTACCGTGTCTTGACGGGATGCCCCGCTCATGCGGATGTCTGGGACAAGCTTGACTTCATTCTTGGCGAGGGATTCAAGCATGACAGCGGCGCGTGGCTGTCGATCGCCAAGCTGGCGATCGATACCGGCGGCCATTACACGCCCGAGGTCTATGACTGGGCGCGGCGCAAAAAGAACGACCGGATCATGGCGATCAAGGGAATGCGGGGGCTGGGGGCCGCTTTGGGCCTGCCCGGCAAAACCGATGTCACGATGGGCGGCAAACGCAAGCGGCGCGGTCTTCTGGTCTGGCCGGTGGGCGCGTCCTTTTGCAAGACCGAGCTTTACGGCAATCTGCGCAAAGACAGGCCGACGGACGGGCGGATCGAAGCCGGAGAGCCTTACCCGCCTGGGTTTTGCCACTTCCCCAAATATGACGAGGAATATTTCAAGCAACTCACCGCCGAACGGCTGGTGACGGTCAAGGACAAGAACGGCTTTCCGCGCCGCGAATGGCGCAAAATGCGCGAACGCAACGAGGCGCTGGACTGCCGCGTCTATGCCCGCGCCGCAGCGGCGCAAATCGGCATCGACCAATTCGGCGAACGACGCTGGCGCGAGCTTGAACGGCAAGTCGGCGTGAATATGCAAGAATCAGAAACGGCTTCCGCTCCGCCATCAGAACGCATCGCGGGCGTCCTGCGCCGAAAGATGCCATCGCGGCGCAAGACCTTTCGTTCCTCTTACCTGAGCTGATCCCATGACCATCGACGAGATGAATGCCCGGCGCGAGGCGCTGCTGGCGGCGCGGTATCGCGGCGTGCGCGTGGTGGAGATCGAGGGGCGGCGCATCACCTATGCGACGGATGCCGAGATGGCCGCCGCTTTGTCCGATCTGGAACGGCGCATCGCCGTGTTGGCCAGCGGTCGGCCACGCCGCCGCATCCTGACCAGCGGCAGCAAGGGGCTGTAACCATGGCGCTTGGGCAAACCCTATCCCGCCTGTGGCGCGGCGCGCTGGGCGGCTTCGCGGGCGGGTTCGAGGCGGCGCAGGGCAATCGGCGTTTGCGGACGTTCCAGCCCTCGCGCCTGCATCTTAACAGCCTGTTGCTGGCGGCGGGGCCCGACATCACGGCGCGGGCGCGGTATCTGGTACGCAACAACGGCTATGCCGCGAACGCCGTGGAGAGCTGGGCAGGCAATGCCGTCGGCGCGGGGATCAATCCGTCGAGCCATATCGCCGATGCGCGCCTCAAATCCAAACTCATGGAAGTATGGGGGCGTTGGACGGATGTCGCCGATGCCGAAGGAATGACGGATTTCTTCGGCCTGCAACGCCGCGCGGCGCGGGAGATGTTCATCGCCGGCGAAGCCTTTCTGCTCTTCCGGGCGCGTCCGGCGGCCTCGGGATTGCCGGTTCCGCTGCAACTGCAGCTTGTGCCTGGCGAGATGCTGCCGCTTTCGAAGAACGAGGCTCTGCCCAAAGGCGGCGTCATCCGCTGCGGCATCGAGTTCGACGCGCAAGGCCAGCGCGTCGCCTATCACTTCCTGCCGCGCCATCCGGGCGATGTGACGCAAGCCAATCTGACTCAGGCTAATCCGACGCTGGAAACGGTGCGTGTGCCCGCATCGGATGTCATTCATCTGCTGGATGCAGCCGAGGCCGGACAATTGCGCGGCGTGTCGCGTCTGGCTCCGGCCATCGTCAAGCTCTTCCTGCTCGACCAATATGACGATGCCGAGCTTGACCGCAAGAAGGTCGCGGCGATGCATGCCTTGTTCATCACGACGCCTGCGCCGGCGGAACCGTTCGACAGTGCCGAGGAAACAGCGCCCAATGGCGAGCGCGTGATGGATGTGCAGCCCGGCCAGATCATGATGCTCGAGCCGGGTGAACAGGTGCAGACCTCCAGCCCCGCCGATGTCGGCCTGACTTATGAGCCGTTCCAGTACCGCACGATCTTGCAAATCGCCGCCGCGACGGGCGTGCCCTATGCCTATGTCTCAGGCGACATGCTCAAGGCCAATTATTCCAACTCGAGGCTGGCCTTGCTGGAGTTTCGCCGCCGCGTCGAGGCTTGGCAGCACGCCGTCATGGCGTTTCAGATGTGCCGGCGCGTTTGGGAACGCTGGATGGATATGGCCGTGCTGGCGGGTGCCTTGACCCTGCGCGGCTATGACGTCAAACGCGCCGATTATCTGGCTTGCGACTGGCTGCCGCCGAAATGGGATTGGGTCGATCCGCTCAAGGACGCGCGGGCCGAGATCGAGCAGATCTCCTCCGGCCTCAAGAGCCGGACGCAGGCCATCGCCGAGCGCGGCTATGACATCGCGCAGGTGGACGCGCAGATCGCCGCAGAGCGGCAACGCGAGTCCGAGCTTGGGATCGCGTTTCAGCAGACGATCCTGCCGCAGAACCTGACGCTGGACGGTGCAAACGATGCCGCGCCGCCCGATGCGAACACCACGGATGAACTGCTTCCATGATCCTGCGCCCCCATATCGCTGCGCGATTGTTCGGCGCGCCCTTGATGCTGGCCAGGCCCAAGCTGGATATTCTGCTCACGGTGCTGGGTCCGCGCCTGGTCGGTCTCGACATGCCGGCGCTGTCGGGCGAGGCGCCGCGTGAGGGCGATGCGACGCCAGCCCTGGCGGTCACGCCCGAAGGCATCGCCGTCGTGCCGGTGATGGGGACGTTGGTCACGCGCTCGGGATATCTGGCCGCCGCCAGCGGCCTCGTGAGCTATGGCGCTCTTAGCGACACCATCGAAGCGGCACTGACCAATCCCGCTATTCGCGCTGTGCTGCTGGAGATCGACAGTCCCGGCGGCGAGGTCGGCGGGTTGTTCGACCTGTGCGACCGGATCAAGGCGTTGAGACAAGCCAGCGGCAAACCGCTTTGGGCCTTGGCGCATGAAAACGCCCTCTCGGCGGCCTATGCCGTGGCCAGTTGCGCCGACAGGCTCTTGCTCACGCAGACGGCGGAGGCCGGCTCCATCGGCGTGGTCGCCGTGCATGTCGATGAAAGCGGCGCTGACGAACAAGCTGGCCTTGCCTGGAGCTTCATCTTTGCCGGAGACCGCAAGATCGACGCCAACGCGCATGAGCCGCTCTCGACCCGCGCCCGCGCCGATATTCAGGCCGATCTGGACGCTCTGTATGCGCGGTTGGTGGCGCGGGTCGCCCGGAACCGCGCCATCTCTGAAGACGCGGTGCGCGGCACCGAGGCTTCCATCTATCGCGGCGAGCGCGCCGTCGCGGCGGGCCTTGCCGATGCCGTCATGAGCCGCGAGGCGGCCCTGGCCCATCTGGCCGCCTCTCTCCCTCGTCCCTTTGCCTTGATCACCCCAAGCCCTCGAAAGGAGGCTTCCATGACCAGCCAAGCTCAACTTCCTCAAAACCCCAATCTTCAAACCCCCAATCTTCAAACCCAAGGCGTAGAGATGCCCAATCCCGATCCCGTGCCGCCGGTTCCCATCGCGGCGGCGGCAGGGCCGCCCGATCCTGCCGCGCTTGAAGCTGGCCTGGCGCAGCGTCTGCGCGACGATTACGCCGAACTGGCCCGGCTCGCCGCGCAGGCAGCGCGTCTTGGCGTAACGCTGGATGTCGCCGACACCATGGCGCGCGGCGTCAAAGCCGATGCCCTGCGCCGCGCCGTGCTTGACGAACTGGCGGCGCGTTCCAACGCCACGGCGGTGGTCGCGGCGGCACCGCCTGCTTCCTCGGTCGTGGACAGTCCCATCTTGCGCCGCGCCCGCGCGGCGGCGCAGCAGGCCGCCGCCAAGATCAAGGCCTAACCCCCACTGACACAGAAAGGAAATCCCATGACCGCTCTGGTTCAATCCCCGACGCTTGGCGATCTTCTCAAATACGAGTTGGAGCCGCGTTACTCGCGCGAGCTTGTCACGCTCAAGGCCGGGGCCGTCTATGCGCTGGGCGCGGTGCTGGGCAAAATCACGGCCAGCGGCATATACCGCCTCTCGCCCATGGCCGAGATCGCCGGCGACGAAGGCGCGCAGGATGCCTGCGCCGTGCTGCTGGAAGCCGTGGATGCCGTAAGCGCCGACGCTGTCGGGCTGGTGGCCGCGCGGGGACCGGTTCTGCTGGCCAAGGCGCTGCTCTCCTATGACCCCAGTGTCGATCAGCCGTCCGAAAAGGCGGCGAAGATCGCCCAGCTTGCCGCTCACGATCTTGTGGCACGCGACACGGCGTAAATCACAACCAAAGCTCCCTCTTGCCAATTAAATCAGGAGAAAACTCATGACCGTCATGATCAATCCCTTCGACGCCGGTGGCTACGGCCTTGCGGATATGACCCAAGCCATCAATATCCTGCCCAACATCTATACGCGCCTGGGCCAGCTCGGCCTGTTCCGCTTCGAGGGGGTGACGCAGCGTTCCGTTCTGATCGAACAGTCGGAAGGCGTGCTCAACCTGTTGCCCAGCGTGCCTCTGGGCGGGGCTTCGACCGTGGCCAACCGCGATCTGCGCTCCATGCGTTCCTTCTCGGTGCCGTGGATCCCGCATGACGACGTCATCACGCCGCAGGATATCCAGGGCGTGCGCGCTGGGGGTATTCCCGACGCCGCCGATCCGCTGGGCACCGTCATGGAGCGCAAGCTCACCCGCATGCGCGCCAAGCACGCGCAGACCCGCGAGTTCATGGAGGTCAACGCCTTGCGCGGCACCGTCCGCGACGGCTCCGGCGCGACGCTTTATGACTATTTTGGCGAGTTTGGATTGACGCGGCTCTCGACGGACTATGCCCTCGGCACGGCGACCACCAATGTGCAAGCCAAAGTGCGCGACGTGCTGCGCAAGATCGAGACCGAACTCAAGGGCGAAAGCATGACCTCGGTTCTGGCGCTCGTCAGCCCGGAGTTCTTCGACAAGCTGATCGGCCATCCCAAGGTGGAGGACGCCTACAAATTCTACGCCACCGGCATCCAGCCTTTGCGCGAGGATGCCCGCCGCCGTTTTCCCTTCGCGGGGATGGTGTTCGAGGAATATGCCGGCACGGTCACGCTCTCCACCGGGGCCACCGAAACCCTGCTCCCCGCCGGAGAAGGCGTCGCGTTTCCGCTGGGTACGCTCGACACCTTCGTCACCTACGGCGCGCCCGCCAATCTGCTGGAGACCGTCAACACGATGGGCCTGCCGATCTACGCGCGTCAGCTGGCGCGTCCGGATGGCGGCGCGATCGAGGTGCGCACCGAGGCCTCGATCCTGCCGGTCAATAAGCGTCCACGATTGGCCGTGCGCCTGTTCAGCGGCAACTGATGACAGGCGGCGTTCTGGAGGCAGCTCTGGGCGATCTGTTCGCCGATCCCCATCTCGCCACGACCATCGCCTGGCATCCTATCGGCGGCGGCGCAGCCCTCAATCTTCGGGCCGTCTTGCGCAATCCCGACCTGGTGACGGGCTTTGGCGAGGGAAGGGTTGCCACGACAAGCATGGTGGTGGAGATTCGCGCAACAGACATCGCCGCGCCCCGGCCCGGCGACAGGCTGGAGATCGACGGCGCGATCTATGTTGTGCAATCCGAGCCTTTGGCCGATGCCGCCCGCCTGATCTGGACGCTGAACACGAGGCCCGAATGAGGTAAGAGGCATGGAGGGCCGGAGGCATGACAAGAACATGAGGATTCTCGCCGCTCTGCAAGGCGATCTGCGCCGCATCATGGCCGCCGAAGTCAAAGCGGCGGAAAAGGCGGTCAGCGGTGGCATACGGCAGGCCACGGATGGTTTAAAGAACGAGTTGCGCGGCCAGGTGACGGGTGCTGGGCTTGGGGAGCGTCTCGCCAAAAGCTGGCGCGGCGAGCTTTATCCCAAGGGCGGCATCAGCATCAACGCCGCAGGGTTTGTCTATACCAAAGCGCCGCAGATCATCGGCGCTTTTGCGTATGGCGTGACCATCCGCAGCAAGCATGGCCGATTTCTTGCGATCCCCACGCAATACGTCACACGCCGCCAGAACAAGAAGATCACGCCCGCCGATTTTGCCGAGGCTGGCATTCCACTGCGCTACGTCCCGCCGCAGGGGAACAGGCGCGTGGGATTGCTGGTCGCGGACGATTTCCGCATCACCAGCAAAGGCAAGGCGCGTGTTGCCAGCGACCGCGCGAGAAAGACCGGACGCGGTTTGGCGACCGTGGTCATGTTCATTCTCGTGCCGCAGGCGCAACTCAAGAAACGCTTCGATATCGACAGCGTTGCCAAAAATTGGATCGACCGCCTGCCGTCGCTCGTCACGGCAAGCTGGCCCGACGAAAAGGAAACCAAATGACCGATAGAGAAGCCATCCTGCAGGCGCTGTTCGCGCTTTTACAAACGATCAGCGATGCCAAAGTGCTGCGCAACGAGGTTTTGCCGGAACGCATCCCCGACGGCGGGTTGATCATCCTGCGCGACGGCGACCCTGGGGAGCCGGAAACGCTGCTGTCGCCGCTGTCCTATTATTGGCAGCACCGCGCACTGGTTGAAGCAGTTGTACAAAAAGGCGATCAGGCCGCGCGCGATCTCGCGCTTGATAACCTATACCGCAGAATTTCCCTCGCTATCGCGGCAAACCGCACCCTGAGTGGACGCTGCGACCGTGTTACGCCGCAAGCGCCGGACAGCAATGTGCTGGTGGTCGAGGGATCGCCGCAAATCAAGGGCGCGGTCATCCCCATCGAACTCATCTACGTCACCACCGACCAGCTTGCATCATGAATGAACAAATAAGCCAAGCAGGTTCCAAGCCTTAAACATTATGATTCCTGTGGTTGTGAGAACAGAGATGGCCGAAATTAGCCAATGTTCTTTTAGCCATTCAATGATAGCTTTAAATGATCGACCATGTTGCGCCCACCAAGTTGCTAGGGTCTTGAGTTCGTTGTGATGAGTGCGGTCTGTAATATTTGCTAAAACATCAACTTTTCGAAGTGTTGATTGATGTAATCTAACGAACTGTTTCTGAACGAAGGCTTCTGCTTCCTCTTTTCCAGTGAGAATATTTTGGCTTGTTATCTTGTTGAGGTTGATTAGTTTTTCTAAGCGTGGGTGGCCGATATAGCCGACACCAAATAAACTGACCAATATTCTTGAAAGATCAAATCTGTTTCGTTCGTCAATGTGGAAAGGAACTCCACCTAAAACTTTAAGGCGATGTTCGAGTGCTTCAAAACCGTAGTTAGCGTCTCTCATATTCCAATGTATCCACTTATAATGTTGTAATGTTTTTGCATGCTCATAGAATTCTTCAAGCATTGAGCGTTCGAGAGAGTTATAATGTTCTTCAATGGAGGTTAACTTATTTTGCCGTTCTGCCATTAGATGGATTGAAAAAGATTTTGTCTGCCCTGTATCGAGATTACGTACAGCTATAGAGGTTATTCTGGGAGACTCTGGCACTGTTCGATCGTAAAAGCTTTCGCATGAATAATGAATAACAACGGCTGTTTCAGCGGACGTAGCAATTTCTTCAAGCTGAGATTTTGCTTTTTTCCACTTGCGATATAAGTCTAGCTGCTTTCCCATTTTACTCCCCATTACCTAGATTTTCCCGCCACTTCTAGCATGTGCGCGAGAAAGATTAAATCCAGCAATAACAAAAGGAGGTAACCATGGCTCGTGCATACGGCGCCAATACCCAGCTATTGGGTCAATTCGAAACGGTCTACGGCACGCCGCCGACCGGAAATTACATCAAGTTTCCGTTCGTATCGTCCGATCTTGGCTCCGAACAGGGTTTGATCGCATCCGATCTGCTCGGCCAGGGCCGCGACCCGTCCCAGCCGATCCGCGATGTCATCCGCGTGGAAGGTAACGTGGTGGTACCTGTTGACCTGCGCAATTTTGGCCATTGGCTGAAGGCACTCTTGGGCGCACCCACCACCACAGGCACAGGGCCTTATACGCACACCTTTGCGTCCGGCGCGGCGAGCCTGCCCAGCATCGCGCTGGAAGTCGGCATGCCGGACGTGCCGATTTACTTCACGGAGGCTGGCGTGCGTGTGAATTCGGCGCAATTGAGCTTCTCGCGTTCGGGGGCGGCCAACGCCACGCTCAACTGCATCGCGCAGGGAGAGACGGATGCGGGCGTTACAGGCGGCAGCACGCCGACCGTGGCATCCTTCACGCGCTTCAACCAGTTTCAGGCATCCATCAAGAAGGACGGCGTGCAGCTCGGTAACGTCACGGGCGCGCAGCTGACCTACACCAACAATCTGGAGCGCATCGAAACCATCCGTTCGGACGGCAAGATCGACGGAGCCGATCCCACCATCGCCGCGCTGACGGGTAATATCGAAGTCCGGTTTGCCGATACCACGCTGATCGACGCGGCCACCGACAATACGCCGCTTGAACTGGCTTTCGCCTATACCATCGACGCCGATAAATCGCTGACCTTCACGGCACATGAGGTTTATCTGCCCAAACCCAAACTGGCGATCTCCGGCCCTGGCGGCGTGCAGGCCAGCTTTGACTGGCAGGCGGCCCGCTCGGCCCTGACCGGGCGCATGCTGACCGTCACTTTGGAAAACGATGTGGAGAGCTACGCATGATCACCTTGAATCTAAAACGAGAAAACTTCTGGCTTGATCTGATCGACGGCGTGCGCGTGCATGTGCGTCCGGCGTCCACCGCCCTTGTCATGGCCGCGCGCGTCGAAGCCTTGAAAGCAGAAGCCGAACCCGCCGCCCGCAGCACCGCACTCATCAAGCATCTGGCGCAACTGGCCATCGTGGAATGGGATGGTGTCGGCGGCGAAGACGGCAAAGCTCTTCCGGTCACGCCGGAGGGTGTGTTTGCTCTCATGGATTTGTGGCCGATTGCCGAAGCCTTCGAGCGTCTTTACCTCGGCCCCGCGCTGTTGCTGGAACAGGAAAAAAACGTCTGACGGCTCGTTGCCGCTGGCATTTTGGCGGCGGGCCGGATTATTGCGCCGGATGCGCCCAAGCGGGTCTTCCCTGCGCCTGCGGTGAAGCCAACGCCGAAGGCGAGCTTTGTCCCTATCGGCAGCATGAACCACAAAGTTTTGAAGGCTGGCAAGCGTGGGATTTGGCGCTCCGCTGCGGCCGGCAAATGCGCCTCAGCCAGATGGTCGCCATCGGCATGGATTTCTCGGCGGCGCTGCACATGGCTGCGGCTCTCGGCCATGACGCAAACGCCACGGCGGAATTTCTGCCTGCCATCGAAACCGGAACGACAACCGCCTTTAACGAAAAACTCAGCAGTGAGATGAAGACCCATGGCCGAACGTAACCTTGCCATTCGATTGACGGTGCTGGACGGCGGCAAGGTCAAGGCGGAGCTGCGCGAGGTCGGCGAGACGGGCGAAAAGTCGCTCAAGAAAATTGAGCTGGCCGGACAGCCTGCCTCGAAATCGCTCCTCGCGCTCAATGCCGCCGCCAATGACGTCAAAGGCTCGGTTGTCGGCCTGACGGGCAACCTTGGCCCGCTGGGATCGGCGTTGGGTGCTATTGGCCCCGTGGGCCTTGCTGTTGGCGCGGCGCTGGCCGTTGTCACGCTGGGCCTGAAAGCCGCCTTTGAACACGCCGCCGAGGCCGAACAGTCCATGGGCCGCCTGCAGGCCGTTCTGCGCGCCACGGGCAACACCACGGGCCTGTCCGGCAAACAGATCGCGGCTTTTGCCGATCAGATCGAATCCTCGACGCTGGCCACCGCCGAACAGGTGCAGGATGCGGCGGGCGTTATGGCCACGTTCCGCTCCGTCACGGGCGAAACCTTCACCCGTGCGATGCGGCTTGCGCAAGATATGTCCGCCGTATTCGGCACCGATCTGCGCGGCAGCGTCACCCAGCTTGGCAAGGCTCTGGAAAATCCCGCCGAGGGTCTGACGGCGCTGCGCCGGATCGGGATCCTGTTTACCGACAGCCAGAAGGAGTTGATCCAATCTCTGGTCGACATGGGCAAACAGGCCGAGGCGCAGAAGGTTATTCTCGACGTTCTGGAGTCCAAGGTCGGCGGCGCTGGCGCAGGCGAGGCCACGGGATTGACGGGTGCCACCAACCGCCTGTCCGATGCCTGGGGCAATTTGCTGGAAGATATCGGCCAGACCCGTGTTATAGCGGGTGCCGCTGAAGGTGCGCTTTCCGGCCTGTCCTATGTCGTCGAAGGTCTGCGCAACCTGATGAAGGACGATCCCATCGGTAAGCAGCTGATGGATGCGCAGCAGGATTTGGCCGAACAGGAAGAACGGCTGAAACGCATCCAAGACTATAAGCCGATCACGCCGTTCACGGATATGAGTCCGATGATCGAGCGGCAGGAAGCGCGCGTTGAAAAAATCCGCGAGGAAGTGAACAAACTCGCAGCGCAGGCCCGCCAGGAAGCGCAGGAATACGAAGCAGAACAGAAAAAGCTGCAGGCGGCGCAGGAACAAGCCGCACGCGACCGCCGCGCCGATCTCTTGAGCGAACAGCGCAAAAAACTGGACGATGCCGTCGATAAACTGGCGACCGATCCTGCCGACCGCATAGCAAGAGTCAACAAGGATCTGGAGACCACACGCACAAGAATTGAAGCCTTACGCGAAAAAGACGGCAGCAATGCGGGCGCGGTGGATGCAGCGCTGAAACAAGCGGAAGAACTCGCCCGCCGTCAAATCGATGCGATTGAAAAGCCCGCGCGCGAAGCCGCCACGCGTGTCATGGAGGCCAATACCAAGGTCGTTGAAGACCTCCAACGTCAGATGCTGGGTCTGGCCGATAAGCGCCAAGCCTTCATCGAACAAGCGGTGGGTCGTCTTTCCAGCGACGCGCAACGCGACCAGACGCGCAAGCTGGCGGCGCAGCTTTTCGACAGTCAGGCGTATTCCGAGGCGCAGAAGGTCGTTGAGGATTTGAATAAACAGCTTGAACGCCTGACCGACAAACGATCTGCGTTTATTCAGGATGCCGCCCACCGCTTGTCGGATAACGCCACCTCCGCACAGCGCGCCGAAGTCGAGAAACTGGCCGCCGCCCTCTACGATCAGGGCGAAGCCCAGCAAAAACTGAACAAGCTCAAACAGGAAGGCGAACAAGTCACGGGTGCCACGCGCACGGCGACGGAATCCTATGCTGCAGAATTAGAGCGTCTTAAAAACATGCTTGATGCGGGCGCGATCAGTCAGGACACCTACAACCGCGCGGTCGCTAATGCTGAAAAGCAGCAGCTTGATGCGCGTAAGGATGCCGAGGCCGGAGCCTTGCGCGCCTTCCGCAACTACCGCGAACAGGCCGAGGATGCGGCATCGGCGGTCGAGAAAGCCTTCACCGAGGGCATGAAGGCGACCGAAGACGCGATTGTGGATTTCGTCACCTCCGGCGGCAAAAGCCTGCAATCGCTGGGTGATCTCGCCAATTCCATCGTGGCCGACATCACCCGCATGGCGGTGCAGAAATCCGTCACGGGACCGTTATTCGACATGCTCGGCAGCAGTCTTGGCGGAAGCGGCGGCGGGTTTCTGGACAGCATTTTCGGCAGCATCTTTCATGAGGGCGGCGAAGTCGGCGGTTCCGCGCCGACGCGAAGGCTTCCGGCTTACGTCTATGCCAGCGCGCCCCGTTATCACACGGGCGGCGTGGCGGGTCTCAAACCTGGGGAAATTCCTGCCATTCTGGAGCGTGGCGAGGTTGTTCTGCCCAAGGACGGCACCCGCATGGGATCACCCGTCAACGTCGTCATGAATATCAGCACGCCGGATGCCAGCAGTTTCCGCAAAAGCCAGTCGCAAATCGCGGCGGAAGCGGCGCGCGGCATCCAGCACGCGACGAGGAATTTATGATTTATCAATGGGAAACCGTGAGGTCGGCTCTTGCTTTATCGGCAGTTTATCGGCATAATAAAGACATGTTAAAAACAGAATATCGGCATTTTCCATGACCCAGACCTTCCAGCCCCGCTTTACCGTCACGCCGGACATTGCCAAGGCGTTGATGCGGATCGAAGCCGTGAAGGAGACGATGATCCGTCTACCCATCACGCCCCGCGTGCTGGCGCATCTGCGGGAAACGGCACGGCTGTTTTCTACACACTATTCCACGCAGATCGAGGGTAACCGCCTGACGCAAGATCAGGTCGCGCAGGTGATCGAGGCCGATCAACACTTCCCAGGGCGGGAGCGCGATCAGGCCGAGGTGAAGGGATATTATGCCGCGCTGGACGAGGTGGAACGCCTCGTCAAAGCCAAGGAGAAAATTGCCGAGGCGCAGGTTCAAAAACTCCACGCTCTGGTCATGGCGGGTGGAAAGACACGCGCCAAGCCAACACCTTATCGAGATGGGCAGAACGTCATCCGCGACAGCCGCTCCAAAGGCATCGTCTATATGCCTCCGGAGGCGAAGGACGTGCCGAAGCTGATGAAGGCGCTGGTCGCCTGGGTCAATAACGAGAGGGACTGGCCTGTCCCGATCCGCGCCGCCATCGCGCATTATCAATACGCGACGATCCATCCTTATTACGACGGCAACGGGCGCACAGCACGGCTTTTGACCACGCTGGTTCTGCACCTTGGAGGATACGACCTTAAAGGGCTGTATGCGCTGGAAGAATACTACGCCCGCAATCTTAGCGATTATTACGAGGCGCTGACCATCGGCCCTTCGCATAACTACTACGAAGGCCGTGCGGAATCCGACATCACGAAATGGGTTGCCTACTTCATCGACGGCATGGCGCATTCCTTCGAGAAGGTGCGTGATCAAGCCTTGGCCGAAGCGGGACAGGGCGGCAAAGACCGGTCGAAAGCCTTGCGCGATCTTGATGCAAGGCAGCGAAAAGCCCTCATTTTGTTCGAGACATCGCGTGAAGTAACCGCCAAGGACATCGGCGAACTGTTCGGCTTCAAGGCGCGGTCGGCGGCGGCGTTGTGTCGGAAGTGGGTGGACGAAGGCTTCCTTGAGATCGCCGATCTATCCCGCAAATCCCGCACCTATCGCCTCGCGGATCAATACGAAGAAATCATCGGCGGCTGATCCCGCCCGATCAATCCAAAAACCTGAAGAAATCTGTAATGGCCTTCCACGAAATCCAGTTCCCGCCCGACATCGCCTATGGGGCGACGGGCGGGCCGGAGTTTGCCACGTCCGTCGTCGCCACGGCATCCGGCTACGAGCAGCGCAATATCAACTGGTCGGCGGCGCGCGGGCGGTGGGATGTGGCGTCCGGTCTTAAAAAGCAAACGCAGCTCGATACGCTGATCGCCTTCTTCCGTGCGCGCAAAGGTCGCGCCCATGGGTTCCGGTTCAAGGACTGGACGGATTACAAGGCGAGTGCGCAGGCGCTGGGTACGGGCAACGGTACGGTCACCACGTTCCAGATGATCCGCACCTATTCATCGGGCGGCAGCGTGGACCTGCGGACGATCACCAAGCCCGTGGCTGGAACGGTGAAGGTCTATCTCGCGGGTGTGTTGCAGGCGTCCGGCTGGTCGGTGAATACGACCACGGGCGTGATTACCTTTTCGACCCCGCCCGCTAACGGCGTGGCTGTGTCGGCTGATTATGAATTCGACGTGCCTGTCCGGTTCGACACCGACCGCATGGCCGTCACCATCGAACACATCAACCTTCACCAATGGTCGGGCATTCCGATTGTGGAGATCCGCGTATGAAGACCGCAGGTTCACCGCTGGCCACGCATATCGCAGGGGAAACGACCACTCTTGCGACATGCTGGAATGTCACGCGCCGCGATGGCGCGATCTTCGGCTTCACGGATTTCGACAAGGATTTGACGGTGGACAGTCTGCTGTATCAGGCGCGCTCCGGCTATACGCGCTCGGCCATTCACACCATCGCCAACCTCGCGGTGGACAATCTCGACATCGAAAGCGCGATTGACAGCGAAACCCTAAGCGCCGCCGATTTGCGTGCGGGTGTGTGGGATGGTGCGATGGTAGAGATTTTTCTCGTCAATTGGGCGAACCTTGCCAACGGCAAGATCATCCTCAAGCGCGGCACCATCGGCGACGTGGAGTTGAAGGACACGGTGTTCCGCGCCGAATTGCGTGGCCTGTCGCAAGCGCTTTCCCAGCAGATCGTCGAGCTTTATACGCCGGATTGCCGTGCTGATCTGGGCGATACCCGCTGCAAGGTCAATCTGGCAACACTCACTGTCACGGGTGCAATCACGGCGGTGACAGATCGGCGGAGCTTTGCCGACAACGCGCGTGGGGAATCCGTCAACCATTGGAATGGCGGTTTGCTGACCTGGACGAGTGGCGCAAATGTTGGTCGCAAGATGGAGGTCAAAGCCTTCGCCAGCGGCGGCGCGTTCACGCTGTTTTTGCCGATGCCGAGCGAAGTGGCGGTGGGCGACAATTACAGCTTGCGCCCTGGCTGCGACAAGAAATTCTCCACCTGCAAAGACAGGTACAGCAACCTGCGTAACTTCAGGGGCGAACCGAACGTCCCTGGCAGTGATCAGGTTCTGGCTTATCCCGATGGCAAATAAACGATATTTACCTATAGATGCGTATTCATTAGCCATAGAAATAAAAGTATTGACTGGAGATGTGAAAAAGTTGTTTGATGCAAATGCCAATAGCGGCCATATCATCATAACACAGGAGGCTGTGATGAGAAGTGTGAAAGAAATTATTGATCTATTGAAAATACTGTATTCGAAGGAATTCGGTGGAAAAAAGAACAGTCGATACTTTATTTCGACGGAATTATTCAAGGATATAGCAGGAAGGAAACGAATCGAGGACAGCATAAAAACGGAAATTATCAATGGTGCGTACGAGGAAGGATTAATTGTGACTGAACTTGAAGATGGCTACTCCGTAATCGAAAGTGACGTTATGAATGGATACAGAAAAGCCACGAAGGCCACAATTGCCGAATTACTGAAGCCAGCAAAAAGCAAGACCTAAAAATTCCAACCTCACACTTTTTTGCCGCCCAGAGAAATTCTGGGCGGCTTTTTTTATTCAGAGAGCATCATGCATGTGAACGTAACCCGTGATGACGCTGTGACCGAAGCCCGCACCTGGCTCGGCACGCCATTTCTGCACCAAGGCGCGCTCAAGGGCGTGGCTTGCGATTGCATCGGCCTTGTCAAAGGCGTGGGGATGGCGCTTGGGCTGGTGGATTACGATCCGGTCTCACCGGAAGCGCTGTCCTACGCCAATTATTCGATGATGCCGGACAGCAAGCGCATGCGCCAAGGGCTGGCGAGGTGGCTGGTGCCGATCCCCGTGGACTCTGCCTTGCCCGCCGACATCCTGTTCATGGCCTGGGGCCGTGAACCGCAGCATGTCGCGCTGATCACCGACCACGGGATCATTCACAGCTATTCGGGCGTCGGCAAAGTCGTGGAACACAGCCTTGATGATCGCTGGCGGCAACGCATCGCGGCGGCTTATCGTTATCCGGCTTTTAAGGACGCTTAATGGCCATTCTGGCTCTTGGACTTGCTGGCGCGGGACTGACCTCGGCCATCGGGATCGGCGCGTCCGCTGGATGGCTGGGCGGGGTGCTGCTCGGCAATCTGTTGTTCGGTGGCGGCAAAGGGCAAAATATCGAAGGGCCGCGCATTGACGATTTGTCCGTGCAGACCTCCACCTACGGCGCGCCGATCCCGCTGCTCTATGGCACTATGCGGATTTCCGGCAACGTGATCTGGTCGACACCGCTCAAGGAAACCCGCAATGTCAAGAAAAGCAGCGGTGGTAAAGGCGGTGGCAAGAAGTCATCGCAGACCACCTACAGCTATTCCGTGTCCTTCGCGGTCGGGCTTTGCGTCGGGCCGGTTTCGACCGTGCGGCGCATCTGGGCGGACACCAAACTGATCTATGACGCCGCCTCCAGCAACACGCAGGCGATGGAGAGATATCCCGGCGTGGTGCGGATTTACACGGGCGACGAGAACCAGCTTCCCGACAGCACCATCGAAATGGCTCTGGGCGTTGGCAATGTTCCGGCCTATCGGGGGCGGTGCATTCTGGTCTTGACCGATCTGCAACTGGCCGACTTTGCCAACCGCATCCCGAATATCAGTGCCGAGGTGGTGGGCGCGGGCGGGCTGCGCTGCGAAGCCGTCATCCTTCCACCTCTCGAGGACATGTTCCGCGAAGGCGGTTGGGTCGATCCGGCGCGGGGCGTTCTGATCGGCCAAGGCGCGAACCACATCTTCAAATATGATCTCGTCAACAACCGGCTGCTGCTGAATGTGGCGGTGCCGTCCTATCATCTGTATGGAACCCTGTGCGGCATCGACAGCCGAGGCTATTACTACCATGCCGCCGATATTCTCGGCGTTGGCATGACTCTCGTGAAGCGGCATCCGGATTCGCTGGCGATCGTGGCGCAAACACCGGTCAACGTGCCGTTCAGCCCCGGCGGCGCGGTGCGGCGGGACAAGCTGTTCTGCCACTACTCGCGGCGCGTCTACAATTCCGATCTTGTCGAGATTGCCGATCTATCCGCCGTGTTCCCGTCGCACGGCGCGCCCGGATCGCCCCTATGCGATGATCCGTTCGGCAACTACTGGCAGGTGGATTCCAGTGAAATCCGCCGCTACGATGGCAAGCTTACGGAATGGACCGTCTCGGCATGGACGGGCGGCGAGTCCCCTCGCGCCCTATTCTGGGACGACACCACCGGCCATCTTTATTTCACGCTGGGGCTGGCAGGCCGGATCGTCAAATGGCATCCCGATGACGGCTTCGCCGGATATGTGGACGGCGTTGCCATTCCGGCGGGTTCTGGCATTCAGTCGGACGGCAACATGCCGGTCCATGGCAAGTTATGGGCGGCGGCGGGCGTCACCGCGACGCTGATTGATCTGGTTCCCATGCGGCTGGAAAAGACCGTCGATCTTGCGCCGTTCCTGCCGGTGACGGCCACGCATTTTGGCGGATGCTATGAAAAGCTCACGCACAGCGTCGTCATCATGACCGATGCGGGCCAGATCAAATATCCCCTTGAACGCTATGGCGCGGATACAGTGCCGCTGGCGCATGTGCTGTCCGACATTTGCCAGAAGGCGGGCATGGTGCCGACCAACATCGTGACAAGCGCCGTCAGCCAGCCCTTGCGCGGCTATGTCGTCAGTCGGCGCATGGCTGCCCGCGAGGCGCTGGAGCCGCTCTTGGGTTCTTTCTTCATCGATGCGGTGGAGACGGACGGCGTGTTGCGCTTTATCCCGCGCGGCGGGTCGAGCGTGGCCAGCATCGGCAAGGACGACCTCGGCGCGGACGATAGCGGCGGCACGGACAGCCAGACCAGACTTTCGGAAACCCGTGTGCAGGATGTGGAATTGCCGCAACGCCTCGATATCGTGCATGTCGATCCGACCCGCGACCACCAGCCCAACACCCAGCACGCTTCTCGCATCACCGACGCGATCATCACACGGGAAAAGCAGACCAGAGAGATATCGATCTCGCTCACACCGGACGAGGCCAAGCAGATCGCGGAGCGCACGCTCTATAACGCCTGGGTCGAGCGCAACCAGTATACATTCAGCCTGCCACCCAAATGGCTGCGGCTCGATCCGTCCGATGTGGTGACCGTCAATATTGATGATGTGTCGCTGAAACTCCGCCTGAACAAGGTGGATTTCGGCGGCAACAACGTCGTGTCTTGCGAAGCGGTGGCGGAAGACGAGATTGTTTATCTCTCCACGGCCACGGGTTCCGGCGGCAATCTCCCACCCAAACCCATCGGCCTTGCGGGGCCAACGCCGCTCTTCCTCATGGATTTGCCCATGCTGCGCTATGAGGACGACACGCTGGGCATGTATTACGCTTTCGGCTTCCGCGACGGCAGCGTCACGGGCGCGTCTATGTATCGCTCACCGGACGAGCTGGCTTGGGAAGTCCTCGGCACGGGCAATGACGGCCCCAGCTTCGGCTGGGCGGCCACCGTTCTGCCCAACGTTGCCAGCCCGTGGACATGGGATGAAACCAGCAAGGTTCAGGTTGCCCTCACGCAAGGCAGCCTCGACAGCAAGACGGCGCTGGAAGTCCTGAATTGGGCGAATGTGGCGTTGCTGGGAGACGAGATCATCCAATGGCGCAACGCCAATGTGTTGGCCAGCGGGATTTATGAATTGTCCGGCCTGTTGCGCGGTCGGCGCGGCACGGAAAGCGCCATGACCTCGCATGCGACGGGGGAGCGTTTCATCCTGCTGACCCATGACGGCGTGTATCGCGCGCCGCTGCCGATGACGGAGATCAACCGAACGGCCTATTACAAAGGCATTCCAGATGGCGGCAACTGGGACGATGCGCCGTCCAATCCCTTCGTGTTCAATGGCAACAGTCTGCGCTGCTTCTCGCCCGTGCAGGTCGCTGGCACCCGCGACGGCTCCGGCAACCTGACCGTGACATGGAAACGGCGCACGCGCTGGTACGGCGAATGGCAGGATGGCACGGAGGTGCCTTTGTTCGAGGCCAGCGAGAATTACGAGATTGACATCCTGTCTGTCACCACGGTGAAACGCACGCTGACAGCCAACACGCCGAGCATCGTTTATCCCGCCGCCGAACAGGTGGTGGATTTCGGCGCGGCGCAAAGCGCGGTGACGGTCGCCGTTTATCAGCTCAACGCCGTGGTCGGACGCGGTCAGCCTCAACAAGCCACGATTTAAGAACAAAGCCATGCCAACAACCCCAAACCTGCTCATCAACCATATCGCCGCTAATCAGGCGCAGAAGGAAGTCACGGCCAACGCTGCCTTCGACGCGCTGGACAAGGCTTTGTGCCAGCTGACCAGCATCGCCATCGCGGATGTGGACGCCACGCTGACCGACGCGCAGATGCTCGGTTCCTTGTCGATGACATTCACAGGCATGTTGACGGCGGGACGCACCATCACTATCCCCGCCAAGCCGAAGCTGTTGATGGTGGAGAACGCCACCATGGGCGGGTTTACGCTTCTGGTGAAGACGCCCTCCGGCACGACCATCACGATCAATGCGGGCGAGCGCAAATTGCTTTATTGCGACGGCACGACCTTCCAGATCGTGGCCGAGACCGCTATGGGCGCGACCATTCCCTACGATATCGGCGGGACGCTGGCGGGTGTTCCCACGGGCGGATCGGTCGTCTTGCGCTATCCCGTGCCGCGCGCGGTGCGCTTTCCCACTGGCATGGCCAATAGTCGCGGCGTGGCGGGAACGGCCTCCGGCGCGACCGCCACATTCTCTCTCCGCAAAAACGGCACGTCATTCGCCAGCATGCAATTTGCCGCTGGCGTGACCACGCCGACTTTCACGGCAGTCACGGCCACGGATTTCGCGGCGGGCGACGTGCTGACCATCATCGCCCCAAACCCCGCCGACAGCAGTCTGGCCGATATCGGCTTTGCGCTGGCGGGCATCAGACTTTAAGGAGGAAACCATGGCTCTACGCTTCCTGGACGGCTTTGACCACTACGCCATCCCCGCCGATATCGGCAAGAAATGGACCGCCCATAACGACATCGGCAGCGCATCGGGCATGACGCTGACATCGGGGCGCAGGGCAGGGTCCAACGCCTTGTGGATCCGCTATTACACGGATTACGTCTCCTTGACCCTCGACAGCCAGCCGATTTGGATCCTGGGCTTCGCCTGTCAGCTCTCGGGCAACGACACCCAAGACGTGATCCGCTTTTATGACGGCGACGGCGCGTTGCAGGCCGCCGCCGATCTCAATAGTTCGGGGATGATCCGCCTGTATCGGGGCGCGACGCCCGTCGCCGCCGCCGCGTCCCCGGTGCCCACGGGCTCGTGGAACTATCTGGAGTTCCGCCTGAGCGTGGCCGATGCCGGCGGCGTGTTCGAGGCGCGGCTCAATGAACAGGTGATCGCCAGCTTCACCGGCGATACCAAACAGACCGGCCAAGCCGGTGTCAGCCGCATCCAGCTGCAAGGCCGCAGCGGCAAGATCGCCTTCGACGATCTGTATATCTGCGACGGCACGGGCGCGGCCAATAATGCCTATCTGGGCGATTGCCGTGTGGACGCCCTGTTGCCCACCGGTCCTGGGACCTATGCCGAATGGACGCCCCAGGGCGTGGCCGCCAATTGGGACAATGTCAACGATGCCGCGCCCGATAGCGACGCCACCTATAACCACGCCGCCGCCATCGGCGCGCGGGACAGTTACGCGCTGGCGGACCTTCCCGCCGTCGCCGGTCCCGTCTTTGGCCTGCAGCTGTCCCTATGCGCGCGCAAGGACGATGCTGGATCAAGAATGATGAGGGGCTTGCTGCGCAGCGGCGGCGCGGATGACGAGGGCGCGGCCATTCTGGCCCCGGGCACCGATTATCGTTTCCACCGCCAGATTTGGGAGACCAACCCCGCAACCGGCACCGCCTGGACTCAGGGCCAGATCAATGCCCTCGAAGCCGGGTGCAAGATCACCGCCTAAGGAGATTGCCTTGTGACCGAGATACTCCTCACCCAGCAGACTGGCGAGATTCTGCACCGTCCCGCCGCGCCGGGGCTTCGCCTGACCCAGACCGAAGCCGTAAGCACGCGTCTAAGCACGCATCGTTGCACATCATGGTATGGCAAGTGTGGAATCGGGAGCTTCCTTACGAGATGGACTGAAAGCGACCGAAGGGATAAAGGAAGAATGCAAGCGCAGCCGAAGGCCTCCGCCAACACAAGAAGGAGAACAAGCCCGCCATGATCCCTACCGCCCCCGTCTTTTACGACTGCGAAGCCTCGGGTCTGGACGGCTACGTCATCGAGATCGGTTGGGCGTTCGTTCGTCCCCAGCAGCCGCAGATCGTCTCCGCCGCCTGCCTCGTGCGACCCCCGGCCGCTTGGGAGATCGAGGACAGCTGGGACACCAACGCCGAGGAGCTGCACGGCCTTTCGCTGGAGCAGGTCCGCCACCAAGGCCTTGCGGTGGAGACAATCGCCGCGCGCATGAACCGGGAACTGGAGGGGCGGGAGCTTTTCTCCGACAGCCCCTACGACGAGGCGTGGGCGCGGCAGATTTTCGAGGCGGCCGATGTGGAACCCGCCTTTGTCTTCCGGCGCATGGACGCCGACATCCTGCTTGCCCAGATGGTGGCAGCTCGCGGTCTGGACCTTGACCGCTACCGCCAGGCCCGCGAACAGGCCGAACACGCCCGCCGCCACCGCGCCGAAGCCGACGCACTCTTGTGGGCCGAGTTGTGGCGGTGGGTGACGGAAGGCGGGTGAGAGAGGCAGGGAGCGATCATCTTCACCTCCCTTTTCTTTCTGGGCTTGGGCATGGTATTGCCGAATCAATCAAGACGGCGCAACCTCACAATGAATAATCTCAGGAGGATCGGAAATGGCTCAAACCCTCAAACCCCAAAGCCTCTTTCTGACCCGGCCCCACCTTGATGAGGCCATCAAAACCCTTCTGAAAGAGCCGCAGATTCGCTGCGCTGTTGCCTTTTGGGGCTTTGGTGCCGAGAAAATGTTCGAAGCCACCCAAGAAGCGCGGATCATCTGCAACCTCAAATCGGGCGGCACGAATCCCGCTGTCATTGATGTCTTGAGGAAGCGGAAAGGGCTTGATGTCAAGCAGTGTGATACGCTGCACGCGAAGGTGTACATCGGCAAAGATCGTGCCGTTGTGGCCTCTGCCAACGCATCCGCAAATGGTCTGGGCCTGGAAGGCAGTGAGCAAGCCAAGTGGGTCGAGGCAGGCGTACTTTTGGATCCCGTCGACAAGATCGTAACCGAATGGTTTAAGAAAGAATGGGAGGAGGCCCGGGAGATAACGGATAAGGATATCCGAGAAGCTAAAGAGAATTGGAAGAAGCACAAGCGCGGCAAGCCATCGGTATCATTTGCGGATTTCAGATGGGAGTCATTTGACGACATGCCTCTTGTGACATGGTACGGCAATTCGGATTGGGAAGCGGATAAGAAGGCGATCAAAAGGGCGGTTGGCGTTTACGATGAATGGAGTGTCGAGAATTCAATTGAAGTCGAAGGAAAAGAAGATGAGAGACATCTTTCCATAGGGCGTTGGGTTCTAACTTGGGAACGGACCAAATCCGCTAGAGGCCTCCCCAAACTAACTTGGGTTTTCCTTGGTGATCTTGTTCGAGACGGCTTTGTATATAAAGGTGAAAGCAAAGCCCGTTCCATGGTGCTTGCGGACAAAAACAGACCTTCAGACCCTTTTAATCCTAATGAAAAACGTTTCCGTGAGGCATTCCGGGATGTCTTGAACTATTATGAGGATCTTCGCACTGACGATTATAAAGGAGCTTGGTTTAATCCTAGGATTAAAACCATAGAACATTTCTGGGAAGACTTGAAAAAGCGCTATTAGGGAGATTCCCCAGGAGTAATCACTTAGAGCCTGACTCAAAGCCAAGTTTTTGATATTGTGTGTTTTTTTATGAAACGAAGGGAACGGCGTATAGAGGCGAGGAGGGGCCATGCCTGTGATGAGGCGATGGTTTTTTCCCAGTCTTTGGCGAGGCGGCGGTTGCGGCCCACCCTCAGCGCCATAGGCGATGTCGGCGTGGGTGATCTCGGTGATGGCCATGCGCCCGAAGCGGGGCAGGATGTAACGCGCCAGCAGATGGCGGTGGAGGGCCTCTTCCGGGGTCAGCACGCCGTGCGGTCCCAGGCTCATGCGCCGGGGACGCCGACCAACCCGGTATTTGGACGACATAGACCTTACGTCCGCTGGGCGGTACCCGCACCCCGAAGCCGCGCAACTCGTCATCCCACAGGAAGTATTCCGATGCCCGTGGCACGGCGTCGTCGATGAGGCGTTTGGTGATCTTGGCATGCCCCGCCGTCGCCGGTCCCGTCTTTGGCCTGCAGCTGTCCCTATGCGCACGCAAGGACGATGCCGGATCAAGAATGATGAGGGGCTTGCTGCGCAGCGGCGGCGCGGATGACGAGGGCGCGGCCCTTCTGGCCCCGGGCACCGATTATCGTTTCCATCGCCAGATTTGGGAGACCAACCCCGCAACCGGCACCGCCTGGACTCAGGGCCAGATCAATGCCCTGGAAGCCGGGTGCAAGATCACCGCCTAGGGAGACCGCCTTGTGACCGAGATATTCCTTACCCAGCAGACTGGCGAGGTTCTGCACCGTCCCGCCGCGCCGGGGCTTCGCCTGACCCAGACCACCGCCGAGGTCCTGCGCCGCCCCGCCACGTCCCGCATTCTGACCAGTCAGACGGTGATCGAGGCCTTGCGCCGCAACGGTCCCGCCGCCACGGCGCAGGGCTTTGTGTTCGTGGTGTCGTGCTGAAACATCCCAGACCCAGACGAAAGGTTATGCCCATGACCCAGCTTCCCGAAGACTGTCCCTTGAACGATCCGGCCATCCTCAAGCGCCAGGGCCAATGGCATCTGGACAAGCGCGTGCCCATTGCCCTGATCGTTACCTTGCTGCTGCAGGCGGCGGGGGCCGTGTGGTGGGCCTCGACCAAGGACGCCGAGGACCGTCACCGCGACCGCCGCATCGCCGCGCTGGAGGACGGCATCGCCAAATCCGCCGATGCCCAGATCAAGGTCATCGACCGCCTCGCGCGCATCGAGGAGCGGGCCGAGGCGCAGATGCAGGTGCTGATCCGCATCGAGGCCCATCTGTCCGCCGACGGCCCCGCCGCGCGACAAAACGTCCCGCGAGAAAAGCGCGGCTCATGATCGTTATTCCCTGGATAAGTTCCACAAGAAGAGCGTTCATGGACACATGGGCAACAGGCAAGCGGAGACGGAAATGAGAAGCAAATGGGACTGGAAACCCGGCATCGACGACCTCCAGAACGAGGGCTGCGACGAAAGCGAGGTGGAGATGCTGTGCGATATTTTCGAGAGCCGCATGCGGGAAATGGCCTGCACCTCGCTGCGCAAGGGCTGGTACCACCTGGAGGATTCGGACTACGCCAAGAAGCGCGACCTCGGTGCCTTCACCCTCACCATGGAGAAATACCCCCATGCCGGGGCCGAGCAGTGGATTGGCATCTTCGAGGCCGAGGGAAAGAAGTTGAGACTCTTTGGCATGCTCGATCCCGGGTAATCGCCCAAACTTCCCACCACCAAGCCGCTGCCGCAAAACGTCAGCGGCTTTTTTGATTCCAAACAATGGAGGCAGATATGACCATCCCGCCCGAAGCCGCTCTGGCATTGTTGCGCCGATACGAGGGGTTGCGCCTTCGCGCCTATCGCTGCCCCGCAGGTCAATGGACCATCGGCTATGGCCATACCGGCGCGGATGTGTGGGAAGGGAAGGCCGTCACCGCCGCGCAGGCCGAAGCTCTGCTGGAAGCCGATCTGCGCCAGGCGATGGAGACTGTCGGGAAGCGGGTGAGGGTTTCTCTGACCGGCAATCAATGCGCCGCCCTGGCATGCTTCGTGTTCAATATCGGTGCCGGGGCCTTCGCCGACTCCACGCTGCTCAAGCATCTCAATCGCGGCTGGTATGAACAGGTCCCCGCCCAATTGCTGCGCTGGACCAAGGCGGCTGGCAAGGACATGCCCGGCCTCGTGGCCCGCCGCCGGGCCGAGGCCGATCTGTGGAAGACGCCCGACATCTCGCGCGATCCCGCCTCCGATCCCTCGAAGCTTCAGGAGACTCGCTGATGCTGCAAGCCCTGCTCCCTATCCTCGGTCCCGTGGTCGAGAAGCTGGTGGCCATGATCCCGGACCCGCAGGCCCGGGAAAAAGCGCGCGCCGAGGCCATCTCCCAACTGCTCGCCGCCGCGCAAATTCAAGACGCCCAGCAGGTCGAGATCGATAAAATCGAGGCCCAATCCCCCGACCGCTTCGTCTCCGGCTGGCGGCCCTTCATCGGCTGGGTGTGCGGCGCGGCCCTGGCCTATACCTATCTCCTCGTCCCGCTTCTAGCCTGGACCCTGACCCTCTGGTCTCCCGGCACGTCCCTACCGCATCTGCCCACAGACAATCTCTTCGAACTCGTCCTGGCCATGCTCGGCCTTGGCGGCCTGCGCACCTTCGAGAAAATCAAAAAAGTCGCAAGGTAGGAAAAACGGCCCTGACAACCGCCTATTTGCAAGAGCTTGAACAAAATAAGGTCAAACTGTGCCGGGGGAAGCGTGTGATAGAGATCATAACTGGCTGGCTATGTTGGTACGGCTATTCCCAAGATTCTCCCGACTCTGTCTTGTTAACACGATCCCTATGAATAACCTTGAAAATTGACTGGAAGTAAAATTCTCCATTCTGAATCTTGAATCCAGGTGCGACATGAGTCTAATATGACACCACATTTTGGGGGGGCTCAGCTCAATGTAACCCGTTTCCGTAGGAATGCCGGAAGGCAGATTTAGAACTAAGAAAGGAAGAGAAATGGTAAGCCCACTTAACAGAGCAATTCAGATCTTGGAGCGTATTGTATCTGTCGATACCACGCCGCAATACCTCACAGTGCCTTTAATCGAGATGATCGAAGATACCTTTAAGGCGAATGGTGCCATGTATGTTGAGTTCGCTGGCAAGGCCAGATGTTGTTAGCCGTTTGACGGCAGCACAGAAAGAACATCACCATCACCCAAATAATCCCCTAAACAACTATCATGGAGGAAATAAGAATATGCAGGAAGTTATAGAAATCTTAGGCAAAAGGACTGGCCCGTCCAGTGTTATTTTTGCAGGCGTGCATGGGAATGAGGTTTGCGGCGTTGAGCTTTTCAACAAGATATTGCCTCAGATCGAAATCGATGCTGGACGTGTCGTCTTCGTATATGCAAATCCTCGGGCTATTGAAGCCAATGTCCGATTTACTGAGGCTAATTTGAATCGGATGTTCAAGCCCGACAATATGCTAAGTGACAAAGAACGCGGCAGTTATGAATATGCGCGTGCGCAATTTCTGAAGCCCTATTTGCATCAGGCCGATGCTTTGCTTGATATACACGCCAGCACGGTAAAGGATAGTCGTCCTTTTGTCATTTGTGAGCCAATTTCGCATTCCATCGTCCAATATCTTCCATTCGATACCGTAATTTCTGGTTTTGATACTTTGGAGCCAGGAGGAACCGATTATTACATGAACAGTCTAGGGAAACCTGGTATTTGCATCGAGTGCGGCTATTTCCGCGATCCGAAGTCAACACAGGCTGCTGAATTGGGGGCTATAGCGTTTCTTAAGGCGCTCGGACACTTACCCAATGACTTAGAGCCACAAGCACAAACGCACATGAAAATGTATCAGGCATATTTGACCAAGACTGATAAATTTACATTGTGTCGTGAGTTTGCGAATTTTGAGGTTCTCCCTGCGAACACGGAGATCGGAACTGATGGGAATGAACTTCTCTCAACTGAGCGGGAAAGCTTTATCCTCTTCGCTCATGACCGCGACATTATTGGCGCAGAAGCCTTTCTTTTGGGAGAAACTACCTCGCGTAGCGTTCGTCCAGAACCTATATCTAGGCGGAGTATCAGAGCTGCTGTAGGTACTTGCACCCCAAAGAATTGATCTGTATAGGCCACATAACGGCGGATAGGGGCCCGGGACTTTATGGGCTGTGAAGCCGTCTGCAGTAAAGGCGCAAAGCCTTTTGCTACCCCTCGACGCAGAAGTTCTTCCCCATCGTGATGGGAGAGCCGCCCGACAAGGAAACTTGGGGTGAGATCCCCCCTTGGCTACGCTCCTGCGTTCTTATCCTATGCCTTTCGCAGGTGTTGGGGAAGGTACCAGACGTGATTGCGTTCGACTAGAATCAGGGCGACAGGGCGAAGGTGTCGAGCTGAAAGCAATCTGACTATATATGGCATGTGAACGGCCATAATATTTTGCCCATTCGCGATCTCCGTATGAGAAGTGCCACCATTCTCCATCAAAAGGGGCAAAACCAACACTTGTCATCGCAATCCTGAGCAACTGTCGATTATGCCAAGCATCCTTGCTGATAAACGGAGACAAGGCGTAGCTCTCAGGAACAAAGTCGTGCGCTTCTGTTCCCATGTCCACGAGGCGTTCGCCAATGCGAACCCTGACGTCCACGGCTCCACCCGTTGGATGACCGGACACTTCTGGGACCGCTATGTAGAAATGGACTCTTTCTTTGACTTCTTCTTCAGGAAGATGCGGGTGTTTTGCGCAAACCTCTGCATGAATTTTGTCATAAATTGTCTTCTGAATGTTGAGATGCCGATATCCATAAACAATTTCCAGTTGCCCATGAGGCAGTATGGATGCAAGAAACTTCTGCGCTCCTTGCAGTTTATGCGCTACCCCTTCTCGGACATAAATGGACTTTCCTGTGTATGGCTCCATTCGTTCATCGAAAGCATAAACAGAAACGCCGTGATCATCTCCAAGGCAAACCATTGGCTCACCATTCTCGCATACATTGACAGAAGTTAGGTCTGCATAGGACAGAAATTTTTGTTCGAGAAATTTATTCAAGGGGTCTTCCATGGTTCTCTCCTGTTGATTTCCAGAAATTTGTGCAGATGATAGCGGCGGTGCACGCAGTCATTGCTCGGCACCTAAAATATGCCGACGCAATTCAGAAATTGTAGGCATCGAACTTGCTGCGCCGAATTTCTGTACCGATAGTGACGCGGCACAATTAGCACTATGCAAAGCCTCCTCAATCGTTACTCCCTGGCTCATAAAACAAGCAAAAGCCCCACAGAAGCAATCGCCAGCTCCGGTCGTATCAATAACGGCATCTATCTTAACGGCTGGAACCTCGCAATATTCTGGACTGCTTCCGTTGTAACTAACTGCTCCCCTTTTTCCTAGTGTCAGGATTAACGTCTGTTGTGGCAGGATGTTAAGATCGGAAACATGGGCCGATAATTGGTCCAAAGAAGCAAATTCCTCCAGTCTTTTCGAAACAAGAAGTCCAAGCTCTGTTTCATTCAGAATAAGTATATCTGCACTCTTAATAATATCTGCCGCCTGCAAAGATGCCGGCGATAGATTTAAAATAGAGGTAGCCCCAAGCTTCCTCGCCTTAAGGAAGAATGCCTGAATAACATCAGATGGAACCTCCATCTGTGCAACGCAGATATCTCCTTTCTTAATGTCAAGATTCTCCAAAGATGCCGGAGTGATGGCCATATTCGCGCCCGGGACAACAATGATCATATTGTCTTTTTCTGCGACGGCAATCAATGCAACGCCAGTAGCAAAGTTCGTTTTCTCACACACATTGTCGACACAAACACCTTGATCTTCCAGAAATTTCCTAAGCTCAACGCCTTGTGCATCTTGACCAACAGCGCCTATCAGAAAAACGTTTGCCCCCAGTCGCGCAGCAGCAACTGCTTGATTGGCTCCCTTTCCTCCCGGATTCTGGGAGAACGTCTTTCCTAGTACAGTTTCGCCTTTTGTTGGGAAGCGATCCGACACTACGACCAAATCGGCGTTAATGCTGCCAAGAACCCAAACGTTACTCATCTTTGTGTCCCTCCTCATTTTGCTTTTTACGACTGACTTCACCACATGTACAAGATAGGATGGCGTCTTGTATCAGCCATGTTGGCGAGGCTATCAGATTGCCGGAAGTCAAGACAACAGGCCTCCCCCTGAGATCAGACAGGCAAGCCCCCGCCTCTTGGGCAATAATGCCCCCAGCAGCAAAATCCCAACTCTTGATTCCGGAAGAGACGACAGCAATCAGTTGCCCCGATGCCAATCTTGTCAGATCAAGCGCAGTAGAACCAAATTTTCTGATGCCCGCGAAAATGGGAGAAAGCGCGACCAACCTGTCCACAGCGTCACTCTGTGTCATAGCCTCTCCGTACGATTCCTCCGTAACAAGGAGAATATTTCTTGGATTGATTCCCTGCGCTGCTTTGATCTGAACCTTTTCCTGTATTTCTATTCGTTCCAGAAAAGCACCTTGCCCTTTTGCCGCCCAATAAATATCCCCATTCATGGGATCGCATACAACACCGGAAACGATTTGCCCATCCTTGATATAGGCGATAGATACGGCAAAGTAAGGTATTCCGAGGGCAAAATTCTTTGTTCCATCACAAGGATCAACAAGAACGAATGTGTTCTGGCTCGAGTTCTTTTCTCCCTCTTCGCCAACAACTTCTAAGTTCGGAGCATAAGTACGGATGATATCGCGCACAAGTTTTTCTGCATATACATCATGCTGTGTTACGAAATCCGGAACATCGTCATGACCTTTCTCTGTAGCCTCAAAAACCACCGTTCCAGATAGTCTAAGAGACCTTTGATGGGTAAAGACGCCGCTTAAATATTTTCCGGCCTCAAAAGCGGCCAACTTCATAGCGCGTACGACATCCATATCAGAGATATTCATTGGCATATCTAGCCTCCAAACATTGCTAGCTTCCGTGTGAGCAGTGAGAAAACCTCATGTGAGTCACAGTCTGTAATAACATTAATGGGATAAGCACTTGCTCCATTTTCTCCCTGTTCTGATTTTAGGCTTTGTCCAGCGACAGATGGGGGGGCGTCCGTGACAATTTTGACATAGATCTTTTGTGATTTGAAAAGCCCCGGGGTATCCATATAAAGAGACGCCACAACATCGTGAACGGCGCGGACGGGGTCATCCGGTGTCTGGCGAAGATGCCCATACTCTTCTTTATCTTCCTCGCCAACAACAGACAGGATATCTGCCGCTTTGTGGGCTACTTTATTGGGCAATCCGTAAAACGTTTTTTGCCATTTGGCGTTAAACAAAACCTTCCTGGTGACATTCAGGCCGATCATCGAAATTCTTTTGATGTCGGAGGAAAAAACAATTGACGCTGCTTCTGGATCCATCGCGAAGTTATATTCAGCCTTGCCATTTGTGCCTTTGACAGCAATGTTTCCCATTTCTCCGCGAATAGGCTCAGGGAAGACAGAACCACCCATGATCACAAGATGCTCAATAGAATCAGCAATGCTTGGACAACGCTGCAAAGCCAAAGCCAAGTTGGTCAGCGGCGCTGTGGCGCAGATATAAATGCGATCTTGTGCGGTTGACAAAGTTTCAACGAGAAAATCAACAGCGTGTTTAGGTGACGATATGCCTGTGTCGGGTAAATCATCCCCCCCAGCCAGCCCAGATTCGCCAAACACATGTTCAAGGGTCACAAGCTTCCTTTTGAGTGGCTGGGGTGCCCCCTCATAAACAGGAATGTCGGGCTTCCCACACAAAGAAAGAATTCTACGTGCGTTAACGGCACACTTCTTAACATCAACATTGCCACCGACAACGGTCACGCCGATGATATTCCAATCGGGAGAGGCGAGAGTTGACATTAGAGCAATAGCATCGTCCTGCCCCGGGTCGCAATCGTGGATCAGTTTTCTAGACATCAGTTTCATGGAGACAATCTTCCCCTTACATCTTGAATGGCATCGACAACTGATGGTCTTTCGGGAAGGCGGTAAACGCGGCAGCCTAGATCACTGGTTGAGAAATATCTATGGTTTAGATCCTGAATATCGCTCCAGATTTTAGTGGAAATGTCCATCATGCAGATTGAAAAATCTCTAACCCTTTCCTTTGGGATGGTTGCCCATTTTACTGGATTGCCTAGAGAAAGAATGTAGGGCGCATATTGTATGCTGGATAAAGTGCCTTCCGCGCCATTTACCTGGTAACTTGCTATCACCGTGCGTCCACCATAGGGAGATCCTATGATAAAATCACGACAGCATATTTCGTCGATGACGTCAGGATAGTGATGGGCCGAGCGCAACTGAATACCTCTTGATGCCAATTTTTCCTTAGCTTCGCCTATAGATATTCCGGCTACAACCGAATTGACCTCAATTTCATGCTCCTGAAGAACGTCCACAATTTGTGATATTGTGCCCCCAGAGAAAATAACATCATCGACAAGCGTAATATTTTTCTGACGATATTCTTGTGCGATCTTCGATACGGCATTCTCGAGGGAATAAAGCGGCACGTTCTCTGCATCCCAGCTTACAGGTCGGGATACCAGCCCAACCGCATTCATTTCAGGATCAACAGCACGCGTGATGCTTAGATATCCAGAGAAACCTTGGTCCAAGACACTCGACATATAGATTTTATCAATCGAAAGGATCGGCGAAGTGGCCTCCTCACTGACCTGACGAAATAGGCTTGTGATACTGTGATTATCTGGGATGCGAACATCAGAGAAAATAGTTCCAAGCACACCAACTATATCTTTGACTCTATCTGAGAAGTACCCGGGATCTGGGACTAAGATATTACAGGCTTCTCCCCACTCGCAAAATATTGCAGCCAAATCTGAAGAGACGACGTAAGGGGGCTGGTCAACCATTTCCTTTTGACGTTTGCCATTCGTAAGCATGATTTCTCCTCTTCTAAAAAATACAAGTTCACTTTTTCCCATCACCGAGCTCTTCCAGAGCACGCCGATATCCACAATGTCGCTCAAGCTGTAAAAAGCGCGCAACACGCGTTACTGTTGTTGTGCTTGCGCCTGTGATCACGGCAACCTCACGGTACGAGAGCCCCTGATCGACCAGCTGTGCGATTTCCCACCTCTCTCGGAAAGCATTGATCTCTGCAGGGGTGCACAGATCAAGCAGAAACCGCGTAACATCGTCCGGCTTACGCAGAGTCAGAAAAGCATTCTCCAGCGGAAAGAGGCTGTCTTTCGTCGCGTTCGCTTTTGCCTTTTTAAGGCTGGTGGATGCCACATGCGCAATCATACTGTTCTAATACGATGAAACAGTTTCCCAAGTCAATAAGGTTATTCCTTAAGCTGGCCCCCATCTCATGCTTGATGCAGGAACCTGTACGGAGTTACGCATATCCTTAACTGCGTCCTCTGACCCATCTGTGCCGATGAAATAGACATAGGGGATTCCCTTCTTGCTAGCATACTGCATTTGCTTGGCTAGCTTTACGGGTTCTGGATATATCTCAGCGTTCATGCCTTGGCGACGCAGCATTTGAGATGCGGCAATCTGCATCTGCTGGGTAATGCCGGGCGTGTAGGCGACCATCACCTGTGTTGGCGTTGGGGCGCGTTTAGGCAAGAGGTCGGCGGCGATCATGATGGCCATAAGTCGAGATAAGCCAATTGAGATGCCAACGCCGGGAAGCTTCGCATTTACCATATCGCCAACAAGATTCTCATAACGTCCGCCGGAGCAAACGCTGGCCTTAATTGTGCCGCGTTCCAATTCCGTCTCAAAAACGTTGCCAGTATAGTAAGCTAATCCGCGCGTGATGGACATGTCCAAATGGACACGTGTGTTGGCCGGAACGTCACCCAAATTACGACTAAGCTGCGCTAATTCCTCAAGCCCTTCATCCAGCAGAACATGCTTGACGCCCAAGGCTTGCACTTGACGAAGAACGTCTTCGCCAACTCCATTCACTTTACTAATATCAATGCATTTAGCAATGGCGTCATCGCTAAGATGTATTTCGTCACGCAACATTGTGGAAACACCATCTACGCCAATCTTCTCGGTTTTATCCATGATCCGAAGCACATTCACTGTGTCTTCGGTTCCAAGCCCACGATAGAAACCTTCAAGAATTTTTCGATTATTGACTCTAAGAACAAGAGGGCCAATATCCAAAGCAGATAAAGCTTCCAATGCGGCTGAAGCCACTTCATAATCGTAAAAGAGAGAAATTTTCTCGCGATCGACTACATCGATATCGCATTGATAGAACTCACGAAATCTTCCACCTTGCGGACGCTCTCCGCGCCAGACCTTTTGCATTTGGTAGCGCTTGAATGGAAGTGTCAATTCATTGAGGTTCTGCGCAGTATAACGAGCGAAAGGAACGGTCAGATCGTAATGTAGCGCCAGACCTTCTTCGTCTCTTGCTTGTGGATCAGCTGCGAGACGGTTGATGGCATATATTTCTTTATCCGTGTCCCCTTGTTTCAGAAGAACAGATACAGGTTCGATGGCTCGCGTTTCAAGAGATGCGTATCCATAGCTGCGATAGACCCTTTCGATCTTACGCAGCCATTCAAGCTCGACCTCGCGCTGCTGAGGCAGCCATTCCGGGAAACCACTGACGGAACCTATTTTCTTTTTCGACATTTGTTTTCCTTTCAGATTAATTGGGCTGCCAATGCCTCAATGAGGGGATTTTCTTTTGTATCCCTGATCTCATATCTCGCACGCAATGCTCGCGAGTGTTTCCTGCGCTCGGCGTGATAAGATACGGGATACCTTTTTCTATCGCGTAAGCTTTCTGCTTATCAATGTCAATTGGTTCATGATAAACCTCAACAGAGAGGCCACGTTCTCTCAGTTGATCAGCAATCTGACGCGCGATCTCTCTAGAAGACATGTCCGGCATGGCGACAAGTGCCTGGGTCGGAGTTTTCCGGCCAGGTTGAATCTGACCTTCTTTCACCAGTTTGGTAAAAATGGAGGTGAGTTCCAAAGATATCCCTACCCCAGGCAACTGTTGCTCCATAAATTTGCCAACAAGATTGTCATAACGACCACCAACCAGTATGGGGGGATGATCCGGATAATCGACAAAACGCCCCTCGTAAACTGTGCCGGTGTAATAGTCAAAACCACGGGCAATAGACAAATCCGCGACAACTGCGCCTTCAGGCAAACAACGAAGTCTATTCATTACAAAATCAAGCTCTTTAATACCTTCTCGCAACAAAGGCGTATCGATGCCGAGCTCCATAACCCGATCTTTGATGCATGCATCTGTCGATCTTATTTCTGCTAAAGCAATGCACTTACTGATTTTTGGAGTGGACAATCCAAGCTCTTCAGAAAGGCGTGCGCGAACACCTTCTTCCCCAACCTTTTGGATCTTGTCGACCACATGAATAGCTCTGAGTATCTGCGGGTCGTCAATACCCAGTCCTCGATAGAATCCCTCAAGGATTTTACGGTTATTCACGCTAATGGCAATATTGCCGATGTCGAGTCTCTTGACGAGATTGTATAAAATGACGGGAAAGTCCGCATCAAATTCCATTGACAAGGGGCAGTGGTCAACCACATCGATATCGCACTGTATGAACTCCCTGAACTTTCCTTTTTGCGGACGGCTCCCGCGCCATACTTTTTGTATCTGGTAGCGCTTGAATGGAAAAGATAACTCATTGTAATGTTGTGCAACGTATCTCGCCATCGGAACGGTAAGATCATAATGCAGTGCTATCTTGGGATCTTTATCATCCTCAGCATTCATGCGCTTCATTTCATAAACGTCTCTTTCGATCTCCTCACCCTTATCTGCAAGAACGGCAATTTCTTCAGCCGCAGGAGTTTCGATATTCACAAATCCATAACGCTCGAAGATTTCGGCGACAGCCTCTAGCCATTGGCGCTCAATATCCCGGATTTCTGGTGTCCACTCGGGAAAGCCGCTAATAGGTTTTGGCGTGTATATCCTCTTAAGAGGGGCTTCTTGGACGGGAATCTTCGATAAACTTATGGGATGGCCGTTCGCGAGACGGCGTGATTTAAGGAACTGAACCTTTGAGACAATTTTTCCCTTCAGCTTCTTTGATACATTTCCTGTAATCGTCTCCTCAATGAATGCCGCAACATTTTCTTTGGACTGTCCAGAGAATGTTACAAAGCCGCCGTTTTCTATGATCTGTGGCGTCGCTGCTGGGCCGTCAAGAAACTCACCATTCCCAGCAAGGAAAATGCAGGAAGAAACATCAGGTTTGTATACAAATGATCCATAAGCTGGATCGACATCCTGTTGCCCGATCAAATCCATGCCAGATACTATCTCATCTCTATTGCCATTAAATACATCCATAATGCCAAGTTCATCATAGGCACGCAGCATGATATTGTGTACGTCTTCAGGTTTTAAATTGGCGACATTCTCAGCATATTCCTGAATGATTGATCGTAATGCGATGACTTGGCCAGGAGTTGGCGACGTAAATATAATGACACCGTTGCCATCAATTTTTGCATATTGATAACAATCGTCCTCACCATTATGAAAGCCAAAACGCTTTCCTTTCTGAGGAACATCGGCAATTTGGGGATGTTCGAATTTCATGCCGCCAGCTTCATCAAGCCAGTTAGGTATTGGCAGACTGAAACGCATGGATGTTTCCGGGTCACGGTTTCGAATTACTTCAAAAAGCTTGCTCGGATCAAGCTCAGCAATGGTCCAAATATTTTTCATTCTTGCTTCTCCTCCTTCTATGACGTGAATTTCTCATAAAGCCGAGCCATTTGCTCGGATACTGTGGCTTGTACCCGGTCTTGTTGCTTAAGGGCACCCGAGGCAAACATGTATACAGGTCGCACAAGTTGAGAGTTCTTGCCTCTTCACTACAGTCTGCCCCCGATGTTTTTCTGGCATCGATATAAATCTGGGTTATCGACGAGTCAAGCACAATCTATGGTTAACGGCGTTTTCCCTCACTTTCTCGCTGATCTCCGCACGCAGCAGGTCAAGGTGCCGGTGCATCCATTCGATTCCGTATTCGGCCAGCAGGGCTTCCAGAGAGCGATCGACGAAGGCGTCATACCAGATCGCGGCGTCGGTGCCGGTCAGGTTGCCGATCTCGGGGATGCGGTCCATCAGGGCTTGGGCCATCTGGGTGATTTGGCGGTGGCGCATCAGGGTTGCGGCGTCTGTGATAAGGTCGTCGTCGATATCTCTTTCTGTGCCGGTTTTCCTGCCCACGGCGCATAAGACTCCGATGAGGACCAGATCGCCGAACCCCTGCGCGATATCAGGTGACGCGATATCGGGCGCGCGGGATTCGTCCGATGGGCTTGGGAAGCCCAAGATGGCCGCTTTGGCCGTCACGGCCATCAATGCGCGGCGCAATTCCGGCCAGGCGTGACCATGAGCCGCCAATTCCGCGATACCTGCGCATAGGCGGGATTCCAGAACCTCCTGCATCTCTTCATCGTCACCATCTTCAAAAACGGTCCTGGGCATGAATGGAATAGCGTTCATGATGTTTCCCCTTAAAATGATCTTCTGCGGTCTTTCTAAGATTGAAACCGGCGCATGACGGGCCATTCCAGGCTGGGTGCGGCCAGGGATTCGAGGGCGTCGCGCTTTGAGTCCCCTTCACCTGCCAGTCGCGCCATTTCGGCGCGCATATGCAGACACATATCGGCCAGGCTTTCATCGCTGGCCTGCATCAGATTCTGCGCGCCGCCGGCCCAGTCCAACAGCTCATTGAGGTGACGGTGACCCTGTGCGTTGGGCTGATCCGATGTCGCCGCTCGATCTTGGGGGAAGATGTCCATCACATCGGCGGCGGGGGTCATATGCCGCACCAGCACATACAGCAATTCGCATTCCAGATACGCCGCGCGCAACCAGGCGATATCGGCATGGACGGGATCGCTGGATTCTTGAAGCGAGGTTAGAATCTCGCCGATGGCCTGTGTGGCTATGGCAAGGCCGGTTTCAACGCGAGACTCCGTCGCGCTCGGGCACGGCGCATCGGGCAAGCGCGCGGGAGTCTTACCCACAGTCTCGCACGCATAACAGGCGTCTTGCACCGCCATTTGCCAACGATTCTGCGCGATCTTGGTTCGCGCTTGCAGATAAGGCAGCAAGGTCTTGGGACCCAGCGCCGCCTGTTCGCTTGGCGTCAAATGCCGCGCCAGCAAGCTGGCAAGGGAAGGGCCGTATTGGGTTTGCAGCGTTTCCATCTTCATATCTCGAAACCTTTCTTGTGCAAGGGGTCGTGATGCGGAATCAGCGTGCCGCGCTGGCGGCTGTTTTTAAGGGGGGGATTTGCATGCTCGTGGTGTCCTTCGCCCGGCCATGTTCCAGCTCTTCGGCCAAGGACAGAACGGATTGGAACAGCGCGTCGGCATCGTCGAAACGCCGCTTCAGAATTTGGATGTAATCCTCGCGCGCCGGCCCCATCTCGCGGTTGACATAGCTGTTGTCGATCCGCAGCCACCATTCGCGCCGCGCCCTCTCTGCCAGAGATTCCAGGAAGGTGAGCAAGCCAGTGATCGATGCCGGTTTGGCATCGTGCTCGCCTATGGTCACATGCAACCGCGCAGCCATCGCGCTGCCCAGCCCTTCGGCCAGAATCGGGTAGAAACGGAGCAATGCGTCACCGCTGTCCGAAACAAAAGAAGACCGCTTATTGCAGTCAACTTTCGGTCGGTGAAATCCGTTGCCGTAGTCCTCAAAAGACCACGCTTGCAGGGAATTTCTAATCGTTTGAGCTGTGCGCATCGGATGACCCTCTTCCTGTTTTTCGTGTCCAAAGGCGTTTCCGCTGTGCCTGTAAGCGCAATCCGGATGCTTTGGCGTGTATGCAGAATGGCAGATGGAAGTTAATAAACCGTTAAAAAAATGCATAAAGAAGCCCTATGGGCTTGTTAGTATTCTTTATGGTGATGCAAATCATATATTGATGTTTTAGTTTATCTTCATTATGAATTTAACCATGATCGAAGCTCGTCAGATTCGCGCTGCTCGGGGGCTGCTCGGCTGGGATGTCGCCGTGCTTAGCGGCTTATCAGGCGTCAGCCGCCATTCTCTCAAAAACATTGAGGGCGGCAAGGCAACGCCGCGCTCCGACATACTGGCCGCTCTTGAAGATACTTTCTGTCGCGCGGGAATTGAATTCTTGGCGGGCCCAGGCGTTCGTCTGCGTGATGAAAACCTAATGATAATTGAAGGGAAAGATGCCGGTCAAAAATTGTTGGATGACGTATATCAGACAATGCGCGATCAAGGGGGCGATGTTCTTATCACAGGTGTTGATGAAGATAAGGCTGGCGCTGAAATTGACGAATCATTTGTCAAAGACCATTTAGAGCGTCTTGCGCAGGCAAATATCAGTGAGCGCATTTTGATCTGCGAAGGGGCAAGTCAACTTGACTCTCCAATCACAAAATACCGACATATATCGGATCAATATTTCAATCCTTTTGGCTTTCTGATCTATGCCGATAAGGTTGCGATGATTGGCTGGGAGACGCCTGATAAAGCCATCATTATTCAAAATGAGGCATTAGCAGAAAGCTATCGCTGCTTATTTAATTTTGTGTGGGATCACGCTGAAACTCCAAGACCTCCATCCGAGGTTTGAATCCGATGAACAACACTATCCCCATGATCAGTCGTTCTAAGAAAAATAAAACTCATGACGCATCGCTTTTGTCATGGGAGGAGGAATTCGAGAATCTCCCCAATGTCTTTCGTGTTAATCGCTTTTCACCAGATATCCGGTACGTAAAGGAGATTCTGGAGTCTGCCAAGGATGAAGAAGACAGTTATCTTACATCGCTTGCTTATTACCTTTTTACCGGGAGAGATGGATTATGGGGATATGGAGGAGTGGAATCGTTGGTTTTGGTAAGCTGGCATCCTAACTTGCGCGGGCGGATTCTTATCTTCCCGCAACTGGGGAATCAGCAACCCAATCTGATTGAGTCTTTGGTGCAAGAGATGCCTCCTCCTCCAGCGGGAGCGCAGCTCGCGCGGATCAAGCCTCAGAACGCGCCCGACGCTATACGCTTTCTCAGCGATGCGCTCCCAGTGTGGAAAGGCAAAGCCAGTCTACAGCCCGAAGATATTCTGGATTGGCTTTATCCGGCCCATGTCATTGACACGCGCCTTGTGGCTGAAGCAAAGCGAAGTTGCCTTAAAGGGGTGCGCAATAACGTCAATCGATTGGCCTCACTCAAGCCTGAAGTGGTTGGTTTGCAGAATATCGGCCATCCCGACATGCTGATACATCTGGCCAGGCGCTGGGCGTATATGCGCGATCCGCACAGGATCGAAGAGTTGATCGATCCATATCAAAAATTGGCGACTATGGTCTTTGACCAAAGCTTGGGTCTGCAAGGACAGGCCGTTCTTATTGACGGCAAGGTCGAAGCTTTCTGTGTTTGGGACCCTCCGAAAAACAGCCGGGGCATGGCAACGGGCCTGGCAACACTTCATAATCCAGCGATATCTGGGTTATCTGATTATCAATACAACAAAATGTGCGCGACTCTTGCCCGACAAGGCGTGGGATTGCTTAATCTCGGAGGCTCGGAAACCTCCGGGTTGGATTGGTTCAAACGTAAATTTAAGCCCGCCCATAGTTATCCTTTGTGCTCCATCGACATCCGGTATCATCCGCTGTCTCACATAAACCTGCCCGCCACGGTTCGTGATGCGGATGGCGGTCGTCCTTTGCTCCGCTCTCGGCGAGGCAATTGAATGTTTTTGCAATCAAGCAGCTGGAACGGCATAAAACGACGATGATCACAGCAAAGCAGATCCGCGCCGCACGCGCCTTGCTGGAGTGGAGTCAGGACGATCTCTCCAAGGTCGCCAGTGTCTCCAAAGCTGCAATCAAAAATATTGAAACCAGCCTCACATCGCCGCGCCTAAAAACAATCACCGATCTTCAGGCTGCGCTGGAAAAGGCCGGGATTGAGTTCACTTCCGGCAACGGTGTTCGGATACGGGACGCGACCTTGCATGTTTGGCAAGGACCTGATGCGCAAGCGCAGCTGGCCGAGGATATCTACCGGACCTTGCGTGATCAGGGAGGCGAGGTTCTGATTGCTGGAGTCGAGGACGGCGCTCAACTCAGTCTGGCCGAGATTGATGTCGTTCGAACGCATATTCGCCGTCTCATCAAGGCGGGAATTCGTGAGCGGGTGCTCCTCAAAGAAGGCGACGACCATTTCATAGCCCCCTGGTTTTGGCACCGCTGGATCAAGCCCAAATACTTTAATCCTTTCCCGATCAAGCTCTACGGTTCCAAGCTGGCGATGGTTACCCGCAAGCCAGCCGACAAGATCATCGTCATCGACAATCCTCATTACGCCGAAAGCTACAGGCGTCTGTTTAATTTTGTTTGGGATCGCGCGACCGTGCCACCAGAGCCGACAGACACCATGAGAATCAGCGAAGAAAGCCGCAGCGGGACAGAGGGCTGATTTGTTCGGTTCAGGGCTTTTGAGAACCGGCGCATGTCGGCAATAGCCCGAGTGCGCATGACCAGAAGCGCATCGTGACGCCGTCGCTGAATTTTTCCAGCCCATAGAACTGCCCATCCTTCCCTTGCAACACCACCAACGCCGCGCTTGGAGTGGAGGGACCGGAATTGCCTTCGAAGGCGATGGTGGCGATGCCGCTGCGCTCCTCCACCAAGGATGTATCTGGCGGTATCGGCCTTGCCCCCAGGTCAATCCATGCCCGCAGGCCATCGGGGGCGAGATCGGTTATCCACCAACGGGCGAAATCTCCGTTCGCGTCGGACGTCAATGTGAAGCTCTTCCACTCCAATATCTGGTCAGCGAAGTTCTGCAGACGGTAACTGTCTACCCCCACCACCGTCGAGCGTGGAATGCCCGGCAGATCGACCGCCGCTCCCAAATGCAGAGCAAGATCATCGATGGGATCGGATGTGTGCATGGCAGAATCCAGAGCGGAGGTGAGATCCACTCGTGCAGTGTAGGGCCTGAAGAGAAGCTGTCAACTTGGAGTGTTCGCATTGCGCGCGGCCCGCATCGGCTTTGATATTGTCGGGCATTGGCAGCACCATACACCCATGCGGCAGTATTTGCTGCGAACCAACCGATCCTGCACGCCCAGACGCGCACCGGATTCTGAGTTACAGGTCGCATAGGCAGGATGGCCGTTGAAGAACTTCCCTCCTTATTTTTCTAGAAAGGTTAAGACTTCACCTTGATTCCAACCACGTCCATCAGCTTGCTGAAGCTGTCGACCACGTCGTACTTAACCTTTTCCTTCTCAATCTTCACGTTGATCTTGTCGAAGAATTTGCGGGCGCATTCGATCTTTCTTTTTTCAATCTCACGCAACTCCATGGACGACATGCTGCCCTTCGTCTCGGCGACGAAGTAGATGTATTTGACCTTGCCCTCAGTAAAGGAAATGGCCCAGTCGGGGTTATAGTCACCCACGGGCGTGGGGATCAGGAAGCCGCGCGGGAGTTTGGCATAGACGACGACCTCGGCACTGGTATCCAATTCGCGCACAAAGGTGCGTTCGTTTTTGGAATCTGTGATGACGTAGTCGTAGATGTGCTTCTTGAGCTTTTCGCTGGCCTTGGTGAAGTCCTGACGGCTTTGCCCTGCCGTAAAGATGCTGGCGTCATAGGTTCCCGCCACCTCGTCATAGGCGAGCTTCTCGATGATGATCGTCGCCTTTTGCTCGTTGATCAGACGCGAGGCTTCGGCGATAAAATGTTCGGGGTTCTGTTTGAACTGGTCAAAAACAACCTTTTCTATGCCGCCCAGAATATCCGCCAGCGTTTTTCTGGTCAGGTGAACATTCTCGGCGATTTTGCCCAGTAGGTCATATTTAACCGATGAAGCGATAGAGGCGTTTAACACGCCCGTCTCTGTATTTTTCAGCGTAAAGCCCTCGCCATCGGCCAGCTGCGTGTCAGTGATCTGGTCGCCCTGAATACCCGCATGGATGGTGTATTGAAGCGGCGAGACCTTAAGCTCGCTGTTCAGGGTGGAGATGCATTTCCCGATAAGCTCGGCGGAGTCAAAATCAACACGGTAGACGGCGCGCTTGTTGATCCGCGCCCACAACTCCTGAAATTCTTTCTTATTGAAATTGTCGTTGAGCGGGTTGGGCTTCGGTTTGCGGTCATCGCCAGGCTGGGGCAACTGGGATTCGCTGAACACGCTGTCGATCAGGCGGTAAATACCATCGGCATGGGGGGCTATCTCCTCCGGCAATGCAGCCAGCGTGCCTTCTTCCTTGGCCTTGTGGTAGGTATCGCTGATCTTGTCGCTGTCGTCCGTGTAGTCGTTTTTAACAAGGTAGCGATAAATCTGCTTCGCCAGCGCAGGCGTGATTTCCAGCGTGCCTCCGTCGGTGGTCGGAATAACCTTGCCAATGAAATAGTCCTCGTCGGCCTTGTGCGGGCGAGCTGAGAGAGAGTCGCTGATTTCCTTCTGAAGATTGCCCACGAAGTCCTTGTAGCTCTCGCTGGCCACAACGGTAAGAATGTTAATATCGTGGACGGTGACCGGATGATCCATGCGGTCGCCGTTCTGGTTCACGGAAAGGCGCAGCCCGCGCCCGACTTCCTGACGGCGGGAGATGGTGTTGTCGCTGTGCTTAAGCATGCACATGACAAAAACGTTAGGGTTATCCCAGCCCTCCCGCAGGGCGGAGTGAGAGAAGATAAAGCGCACAGGCTCTTCAAACGATAAGAGCTGCTCTTTTTTCTTCAAGATAAGGTCATAGGCATCCACATCGCTGGACAAGCCTGCGTTTTCGCCACGGGTTTCAACATCAGGATCAACATCGCGCTTGGTTTTCTTATCGATAGAAAAATATCCCGCATGCGTTGATGCTGGGTCGATACCCTCAAGATGCTTGCGCCAATCGTGATGATCCAGCGCCAGCGTACCCAGATATTCCTGTTTTGCGTTTTCGTATTCTTCCTCGAAAATGCGGGCGTATTCGCCTTTTTCATCCTCGCGGCTGTAGTCGCGGTATTTCACAACTTCGTCGATGAAAAACAGCGACAAAACCTTGATCCCCTGCGCGAACAGCGCGGCTTCTTTCTCAAGGTGCGCTTTAATCGTTTCGCGGATTTGAATGCGGCGGATGGCAGCTTCGGTTACGTCGCCCGTAGCATCGCCAACCGTCAGGACTTCGCCGTTTGTAAATTCAACAGTGTCTTGCGTGTAGTCGATTTGCGAGATGACAAAGCCTCTATATTGGTCAAGGCCGCCTGAGAGGTCGTAAAGGTTGTCGCCCTTGTTCAGGCGTTTGACGACCCGCTTGATACCGCTTGCCTGCTTAATTTCCATTTCCACCTTGGCGACAGGCGGCGCGTTTTTAGAGATTTGGATGGATTCCAGATAAAGGAACGCTTTCGTCCCTGCCAACCCCTTCACGGTAATACCCCGCACCGCGATTTTCTTGACCAGCTTCTGGTTATAGGCATCGAGCGCGTCCAGGCGATGCACCTTGTTGTGGGCAACCTTATGCGTAGCGGAATAGCGCAGGATCATGAGCGGTTTGAATTTCGGCAGAGCCTCCATGGTTGCCGCACCGCCCATCTTCTGCGGTTCGTCAAGGATCAGGATCGGGCGGTTGCTGGAAATAACGTCAATCGGCTTGCGGGATTGGAAGTCGTCCAATTCCTCATAAATACGGCGGTTATCTGCCCCGCGCGCGGCAAAAGCCTGAATATTGATGATCATGACATTGATGCCCGCATCGGAAGAGAAACTCTCCAGATGGTGCAGCTGCTTGGAATTATAGATAAAGAACCGCGCCTTCTTGCCGTAGCTTTCCGTGAAGTGATCGGCGGTAATCTCGAATGATTTATAAACCCCTTCGCGGATAGCGATGCTGGGAACCATGATAATGAATTTGTTCCAGCCATACCGCTTGTTCATCTCAAAGATGGATTTGATGTAGCAGTAAGTTTTGCCTGTGCCTGTCTCCATTTCGACGTCCAGATTGATCTTGCATCCGGCACTGACCGCAAGCTGGTCGGACAGAGGCAGATTCTGGCGTTTCTGCACGGCATGGATGTTCTGGATCAGTTGCGTATCGGTCAAACGCAGATCGGCGTTGCGAAAGCCTTCATATTCGGACTCTGGCCGGTAATGCTCGCCTTTCTTTATGATGCCTGGGTCAATGCGATAGGACGCGACTGTCACAAGGGGCTGCCCCGCAAAGCAATCCACCACGGATTCCACGGCATTGGTCTGATAGGGCTGGACTTTAAATTTGAGCTTCATAGAGATCTTTCCTTGCACGGCATGCGGCGCTTAACCTATTGACATTCAAGGTATATCATCCTTCTCTTTCTTTAAAAGCTTTCTTAGCTTTCTTATTTTCTTTCTTAGAATGTTCGCTGTCTGTGCTTGTTATTCTCCATATAGGAGACATTCTTGATCCGGCATTATGTATTATTCTCTTTATTCTCATCTGACTAAGAATATTGCCAACCTTATTCCTTTTTTGCTCTTCGCTTAAAGCTTCACCCATATTTGGCAGCAGCATCTCGTCAATATCCTTACGCGAGGCCTCTCCAAACTTGGTGAGCCAATGGATAACGCGCTCTTCCATGAAGGCTGTATCCACTGCCCTCGTGCGAATGTACTCGAGCTTCTTATTCGTTGCAGCCGCCACGACAGCTGAGACGTGAAAGTGAGGCTTCCGCCCTTCAATCAGTTTTGATTGCTTCAAGTGTCGGATTTCTTCATCTCGAATTGGAAGCTTCTTCTGAACCCTGTCCAGTGCCAACACATCCGCGAGCGATAGATCTGTCTTTTGCATCAACATCTGGCTATAGGCGGGATCGACAACGCCGCCATAGATGGTCATCCGAACCGCAGTCTGTTCTGAAAGATCATAATCAGGGAGAGGAAAATAGCGTTTGGCCTGGCCCTTGTTCATTCTGTGAATGCCAGACCCCATCGTGTCGATCATGCCCAGTTCAACCATCGCCTGCACAAGAAACGGATTGCGGTAGCGACGCGGGGTTTTCTCTCCAAGAACATAGTCGTCAGGTTGGCCTTCGTAGAAAGCCCCCTCATTCTCGAAAATCAGCTTGTCGGAACGCTCGATGACGTTGATGCGTCCGTTTCGGATGTAGTCCTGATGGGCAATACAGTTATGCAAAGCTTCCAGAACAATCTTCTGGTCGTACTTCGATATTTCATATGGTACCAGCTGCCAGCTGGGAAGCAGACGAATCTGGATATTGCGGATCTTTTGGTAAAGCTGTGTGGTTGTGAACAAGAATGGTGTACCAAAATGCTCATAGGCGTTCTCAGTGCCTTCCAGCTTCCAGATCATTTGCGCCGGATGGGGGGAAAGCAGATAGGCCGACTCCGACTTGCCAAGAAGCAAAAGGGCCGCGCGTGTAATCTTGCCGCCTTGCGTGATTTTTGCGCGATCCAGAAAAGTTTGCAGCGACCAATGCTCCATTTCCTCGGCGAAGGGACGATTGGCGTATTTTTTGGCAAAAGACTCACGAGCTTTCTGAACGGCGGTTTCATCCAGATCGTTCATTGTCGCATTAGGAACAATTTGTGCAGACCAATCTGTAGTAAGTGTCTGGTTACGGATGGCATCTTCTTTATCACGCGCAAGAGGCATTAAACTCTCACCAGCTCTAGAATAATTAAATCCTTTCCATCCTATAATAATTCCCCGTGGCCCGGCCGGAATTTCAAACAGAACAACGCGACCATCAGGCGATATTAATTCATAAATATTTGTGAATGTAGTGCCTCTGGGGTCAACCTCATTTGCTATTTGTACTTTAGTGCTTTGTAAGCGGTCAATGTCCGTACGATATTCCGTGCCTATAACTTGGCGAGTTTCATCATCAATACCAAAAACAAGCCACGCATTTTTAAGGCCTCGCAAATTGGCTTCGTTCGACAAGGCAGAAAAATATTTCCCGATTTTATCGGTATCATAATCATTGCCAACCTCCTTGAATTCCACCACTTCGTTTTCCCATGTGGCAATCAAGGTGTTAAGTAAGTTTTGTAGCGCTGCCTGATCCATGCTTCCTCCTTAAATCGATTTCACTTCGGTGGCGGAGGAAAGCTGCTTGAAGATTTGATCGACATTGATCTTCACAGCATCGCTGGTAAAGCCGTTGTCGCGGAAAACCACCCGCAGCGGCTTGCGCGAGGCCAGCTCCTTCACAAAGTCTTCGGAGATATCCGTATCAAAACAGGCGGCCAGCGCGTTGCCATCCACAAAATAGACCTGCTTACCCGCCAGTTTTTCGCGGGCGATGGGCAAGGTCAAATCCACGCCCCAGTCCAGCAATACCTGGAACAGAAGGTCTTCGGCATTGGCGCGGTCGGGTTTGATGTTGTCCACGGACTTCAGCAGATCGCTCTGCTTCACGGCATCCGGCACATAATAAATGTCAGCCATGTTCGAGGTGTCGATTTTCAACACGCGGAAGCCGATGTCGAGGGTTGGGTGTTCAGGCACTTTATCGCCGCCCCCAAGCCGGTCGACAAGTGTATTTGATATGCAATTTACATACTGTTGTTCAGCAATTTTTCTTCCAGCGCGGCGGATTCGTTCTTTAGAAATTTCGGCAATGGTTTTGTATCCCGCCTTGAATGCCTCAGACTTAGGGTCACATTCTTCCGGCAACTGAACCATGATGAATTTACGGTTCCCGCCATCCTCAGAGTTCTGCGCCAAAACAGCGTGCGCGGTTGTCGCTGAGCCAGAGAAAAAATCTAATATAGTAGAGTCTCGGTTTGACCCAAGCATTAGAAGTCTTCTTATGTACGCAGTTGATTTGGGAAACTCAAAAAGTTTATCCCCATCAAATATTTCTTTCAGCTCAGCGGCTCCGCCACCAAAATTCATAACGTTTTTAGGGGCGTTATAGCCGCTTTGTTGGAATTTAAGAGTATAAGTTCCATCCTTATTAGGAACAGCAACGACCTCTGATTTGCGAGCCAAGAACATATCAAGGCCCCAGCGCCAACGATGTAGCTTTTTGTTTCTGAAGCCCGGCCTTATAGGTATATAGCCTTTATGCAAGAGTTCTTTGTTGTCTTCGTATACTTGCTCGACTTCGTTAAGATGTATTCTGGATTTATCATAGTCGGCCAAGGGAATGAGATCTTTGCTCTTGGGATTGAAATATATCGTATATCCCATATCGGTGCGGGTTTCTAACGGAGTTGGCGCATCATTCAAATTTCTTAGACTGTCTTCGACTTCATCAACCCTGTTTACGACGACTTTCAGTTTATCTTTAGAGTAAACCAAACAATATTCCGCATTGCTTTGAATCCTAACCCCATCTCCGGATTGATTTGCTCCAGTTATAAGTGCAATTTGAGAAATAAAATTTTCAGAACCAAAAATTTCATTACAAATTGAACGTAGATTATGCGTTTCTCCTTGGTCTATAGAAATAAAGATTAGACCATCTTCGGAGAGTAAGTTTTTGCAAAGTTTAAGTCTTGGATATAGAAATGATAACCAGTCGGAGTGAAACCGACCATTTGATTCAGGATTTGCAACTAGTGGAAGCCCTTCATCACTTTTCTGATTTGATTTTATTAAATATGATTCAACATCATCAGAAAAATCGTCTTCATAGATAAAATCGTTCCCCGTATTATACGGCGGGTCGATATAGATCATCTTGATCTTACCGAGATAGGTTTCCTGCAAAAGCTTGAGGGCTTCGAGGTTATCGCCCTCGATGAACAGGTTCTTGGTGGTATCGAAATTGACGCTTTCGTCGCGCGCGGGGCGAAGCGTTTTGGCGATAGGCGCGTTGGCGGTCAGCAAGGCTTCGCGCTTGCCTGGCCAATTGAGATGATAGCGTTCCTGCGACCCTTCCACGATGGAATCGCTCAGCTCCTGCTTGAGCTGGTCAAAATCCACGGCCAGTTTCAGCTTGCCGCTTTCATCCCGTGCCTCGGTCACGCAATTGGGGAAGAGTTCGCGGATACGGGCAATATGATCCTGCGTCAGGTCTGGCGTGTGCATTTTCAGTTTTTCCATGGGTTCATTCGCTCCTTAATGTCTTGCCCGTCAAATCCGCGATTTCTTGCTGTATCGTGCGGATATTGGCATTGATTTCAACCTTGCGGTTAAACTGTTTTTCCTTGCCCAGTCGCGCCTCGGCCTTGGCGACTTCTTGCTGGCGTGTGCGGATCGTATCGACCCGCGCGATATGATCGGATAGGCTTTCCCCGTGTTTTGCCGGATGGGGAATGATCGCTCGCAGCAATTCGGCATACAGGGCGGCCAGATCAAGCATGATGGGCAGAGCCGCGCGCGGCGCATCTGCCGCCAGCCACGGCGTTTCAAAATAACCGCTTAAAACCCATTTCGCGCTGTCGGCCTCATTCGGTCGTTTGTAGCACGCCACGGCTTTGACCTTGCCGTCATAGGCAAGCTCGAAGAGGATGGGAAACGGTATGGCTTTGTCGATACAGCGCAGAACATCTTCTTTCAGCTCTCCCGTCTTGAGGGCGATGGTAAAAACCTGAATTTCCGGTACGGCCTTTGTGGCTTTGATGTTGATCGTCTCCGGTGCCAGCTTATACGCCCATGCGATTTGATCCACCTGACGAACAAACAAATCCTTCATCGCTGTGCTGGGGCCAGCATATTGGTAGATTTTTGTTTTAGGCAGAACGCGCCCAAAGGCGGCTTTCTGCGGATAAGCGAAGAGCGTCATGTCTTGCCCCCCTGAATAACCAGAAAGGCGATCAGCTCAAAATCATCAAGGCCGGAAATGGCATTGACGAGGGCAGTCGTCTTGCCACCACTGAAAAGGCTGTCGAGGTCTTTTTCTTCCTTCACTTCGATCATCGAGCGGATCGCCATTCCCAAAAGGTCAGAATACGGCTTCATGTTCCGCCCGTCGTCCGTTTCCTTGTTGAACAGACGGCATACGGCGGCGATAGGCTCGTCATACCCCTTGCTGCTGCTACGCACGAGGTCGAGCAGCTTTTTGGCCTCGGTATGGTTGGCAATGATCTGACCATCCTTGGCGATATAAACCAGATAATACGGATGCAGACGGTTCTGCTGGTTGATATTCACGCCGTCATTGCGGTTGCGCAGCGCAAAAATGACGCCAGGACTGAGACCAAGATCGGGCTGCGCAGGCACAACGGCGTGCATGCCCTTGGGAGCATCTTCCAGATCGCCGTGCTGTTTGACGTAGTTGATCAAATCCATACGGAAGTCGTTGAGGCCAAGGTCGGTGATGGAAACACCTGTTTTCAGGTCTTCCAGCTCGATCACTTCTTCCTGCAGGCGGCGGAGCTGTTCCTTGCGGTAAGCGACTTCGCTGCTCTTGGCGGTCAGGACGTTATCGTCGCCCGTGGCCGTCACGTCGGCAATAATCATGCGGTTTTCGACGCGCTCTTTCAGGTTGATATATTCGTCGAGCGAGATATCCGGCCAGTAATTGACCAGCTGGATGCTGGCGTTGGGGGAGCCGATACGGTCAATACGCCCAAAACGCTGGATAATCCGCACGGGGTTCCAGTGAATGTCGTAGTTGATCAAATAATCGCAGTCCTGAAGGTTCTGGCCTTCGGAGATGCAATCCGTGCCGATCAGAATGTCCAATTCGCCCTTTACTTCGGGCATGATCAACGCCTTTTCCTTCGCGCGCGGAGAAAAGAGCGTCAGGACAGCCTGGAAGTCATATCCCGTACCCAGTGTTGATTTCGGCGAGCCTTGCCCCGTTACCATGGCAACATTGATGCCGCCTTGGATACCCGCGATGTTTTTATAGAGGTACTGAGCGGTATCGGCGAAGGCTGTAAAAATCAAAATCTTCTTGTTACCGCTGTTGATAGGGTTGGCGATCTTGCCCGCGATCCGCGTTTTAAGGTCTTGGAGCTTGGCATCGTCCTCTGGCGTGATTTTGCGCATGGATTCCAGCAGCGCTTGGATCAGGTGCAGGTCACCGTTAAGGTCGCCTTTCCAGCGCGGCACGTCCATGTCGGACAGGCTAATTCTGACCTTGCCGCCGACGCTATTGCCGTCGTCCAACTCATCGATATTGTCCTCATCACCTTCCAGACGTTCTTCCATCCCTTCGGTGAAGTCGGTAACGCTGATATCCTGTCCCGATTCAAATCTGGCGATGGTAGTCAGCGTATTGGTGAGTTTGCCTTCCAGCATCTCCAGCGTCAGGCGGAAGGATTCCACCGAGCTTTCCAGCCGCTTGAGCAGATTGGTGGTCATGAGCGCTTGCAACGCACTTTCGCGGTCGGCCTGGCGGAATTTCCCGCGCGTCAATTCCGTATCATAAATTTCCTCATATTTCTTGAGACGGCTGGGCAGGATATAACTGATCGGCGCGTAGACGGCGAGTTTTAGCAGCGAGAGCTGGCCAAAAATATCGTTGAAGCCCATCACGTCTGTGCGCTGGGTTAGCGGGCAATGGATAGAGATGGGCTTGCGGCGTTCGGGGAATTTGCCGATGTCTGTTGTATCGTAGAACGTCTCGATATGCTTGCGCGAGCGGGCGATGGTTACACTGTCCAACACTTCAAAGAAGTCGAAGTCCAGCTTGTCAAGAATGGCGCGTGCCGTGCGCTCTTCAGGTGGCAATTCCGACCAGGCGTTAAAAGCAGATTGTGCGCGGCGGAAAATATCCTCAATACTGCGCTTGGTTTTCAGCTTTTCGTTTAGGTGGTTGGACTCGCCTTCATAGGCCAGCGCAAGCTGGTTCTTCAGATCGTTGAAGCGGTTATTGACGGGGGTGGCCGAAAGCATCAACACTTTGGTCTTCACGCCTTCGCGGATAACCTTGTTCATCAGTTTCTGGTAACGGGTCTCTCGTTCCTTAAAGACCTCGTTGTTTCGGAAGTTATGGGATTCGTCGATGACCACCAAATCGTAATTGCCCCAATTCACGCGATTGAGCGGAGTACCGAAAGATTCTCCCGATGTGCGTGACAGGTCGGTATGGCATAGCACCTCATAGCCGAAGCGATCCTGGGCGAAGATATTGGTCTTGAGGTTCTTGTTGTAATTGAGCCAGTTGTCCGCCAGCTTTTTCGGACACAACACCAGCACAGACTTGTTGCGAAGCTCGTAATATTTGACGACTGCCAGGGCCGTGAAGGTTTTACCCAACCCCACGCTGTCGGCGAGGATGCACCCATTATAGGTTTCCAGCTTGTTGATGATGCCAACAGCAGCATCACGCTGGTAATTGAACAACTTTTTCCAGACCAAACTGTCTTGATACCCTGTGCGGTCGTTCGGAAGAACGTCCTCGTTAATGTCCTCAAGAAATTCCTTGAAGATGTTGTAGAGCATCAGGAAGTAAATGCGCTCTGGCGCGTTCTCTTGGTACACTGACTCGATATGGTCGCAGATAGCATTGGTGACGTCCTGTAATTTGGCAGGGTCATTCCAAATCCGGTCGAAAAGCTGGAGGTATGTGGCGGTGTGTGCGCTGTCGCCAAAACGGTTGACGATATTGGAAACAGCATCGCCTGGCTGGTAACCTAAATCCACGGCGGTAAATCCATGCAGGGGCGCATAGGCTGTTTGTTGGGCATCATCGGCGATGCCGATAAATTGCTGCATCTGGAATTTTGTTTTGTTCGAGCGGAAGGCAGCTTTTTCGCGTATCCACTCCGCGCATTCCCTGGCAATCGCCCGTTGGGTCAGCTTGTTGCGAAGCTGGATTTCAAACTCGGAACCATAAAGGCTGCTCTCACGGTTTGCTCTAGGGATAAAAAATTCACGACGTTCCTTGCGAACCTTGTCCGTGACCTCGTCGGCAACAAAGGTTGGTGCGGTGAAAATGAATTCGAAAGATTTAACTTTGGACAATTCGGCCTTCAAGGCTTCATAGGCATAGATCGAAAAACACGATGCCGCGATCTTGACCTTGGACTTAGGTATAATCGATGTCTTAAGATCATCGCCAAGCAGGGCGTTTATATTGTCGATGATGTTCATCTTATCGGCTCCGTTCCCGCAGCCAGAATGTCCAGATAAGCTTCGTATGCGAAAATACGGTTGCGGGATTTTCCGGTCATTTCTTTCAACACGCCGATATCAACCAGCTTCTGCACTGTGCTGGTTGTGCTTGGTACAGAGATATCCAGCTCCGCCGCGACCTTCGTGATCGAAAGGTAAGGCTTTTTGAGCAGGTACTCGTGGATTTTGAGCGCGCTTTTTGATGCCTTTCCGATCTGGCTGATACGCACACGGTCGCGCTCCAGAAGGTCAATGATTTTTTTGGCATCATCGGCGGCCTGCGTGGCCGTCGCCGTCACACCATCAAGGAAGAAGTCACACCAGCGTTCCCAGTCGCCTTTGAGCCGAACGTCCTGCAGCAGATCGTAGTAAAGCTGACGGTGTTCCTTGAAATGCAAGCTGAGATAAAGGATCGGCTGCACCAGCACGCCATCGGCGCACAGCAGAAGCGTGATCAGCAAACGACCCAGACGGCCATTGCCATCGAGGAACGGGTGGATGGTCTCAAACTGGACGTGGATCAGCGCAGCTTTGACCAGCGCGGGGAGTTTCTGGTCTTCGTCATGCGCGAATTTCTCCAGATCGCTCATGAGGTCTCCGACCATTTCCGGCGGCGGCGGAACATACCGCGCCTTGCCAGGACGGATGCCGCCGATCCAGTTCTGTGAGCGGCGAAACTCGCCTGGGTCTTTGTTGGCACCGCGCCCGCCGCGCAGCAGAATTTTGTGCATCTCGCGGATCAGGCGCATGGAAAGCGGAAAGCCTTTCCGCATGCGCTCCAGCCCATGGTTCAGGGCGGCGATGTAATTAGAAACTTCCTCCACATCATCCACGGGGACGGAGGGGTTTTCTTCGTTCTCGAACAGCAGAAGGTCGGATAGCGAGGATTGCGTCCCCTCGATCTGGGAGGAAACTAACGCCTCTTTGCGGACGTACATATAAAGGAACAGGCTGATGTCCGGCAGCAGTTTGACCAACGCGTCGATCCCGCCCAAGGCTTTCATGGCCTGGTCAAGGGGCTTATAAAGGCGATCCATGTCGATGGCAGGCTGCGGGGGAAGCGCCGCCGGAACATAGGACTTGTAAGCCTCTCCAGCCGTGCTGCGGGAAACGTAGGTTCCAAGTCGTGTATTCGTGGCCGTTTTTGCCATTCTCGTCCGCTCCCAAAAGCCCCGCTTTCAGGCAAATCCTACCCTGAATACAAGAAAGCGTTGTTTAGGTTTAGGCTAAGATGCCTTAATATGAAAGCCCTTATTCAGGTGGGGAGGCATTTTTCAACAAGATCCAAAAACACACCCATTTACACCCGTTTCCGGCCAATCAGCCCCGCAATTCGCCCGTTTTGATGGGAGCCAACCTTAACTCCTTTTGCTCGTAAGCCTTGATGTCCGCGAGCCTGTAACGAATTCGTCCTCCGACTTTGATATAGGGGAGGCCAACACCCAGCCACCGCCAACGCTCCAGTGTGCTTGAGCTTATACACCAACGTTGACTGAGCTGCATTGAGGTTAAAAAGGCATCTTCAGTCATAACCTCATCTCTTCTCCCAAGAGGGTGCCTTCGTCCTTGGTGGTTTCGGTTCTCATCTGCCCGCGCTCATACGCTTCAATGTCTTCAAGCCTGTAAAGAACCCGCCCGCCGATCTTGAGGTGGACAGGCCCAATGCCTTCCCACCGCCAACGCTCCAAGGTGCGCGGACTGAGGTGCCAGCGTTCGCCAAGCTGGGATTGAGTCATCAGGATTGTACTTGCCATGACTATTCTCCTTTTCATGGTATGAATGCTTCATGTTCGCGGAAAGTCCACCAGAATGGAGCGGCGCATAAAACTGTCTGGATGATCGTCTGCGGATGCCGTAGCATTAATGCCTGAGTTCAGGGCTTGTTCTGGCTACTTCAGGCTTCTGCGAGAGAAGACTCAAGGTGTTGATGGCCAGCACACCGCCAGCCTTCGCCCTAAGAAGGGCTTCGGCTGGCTTACGCCAGACGGAGCAAAACAAAAAAGGGAAGGCTGCCCTTCGAAGCCTTGGCGTAGGAGGGCTGGTTAGGACAGGCAATCCTATGTTCTACGTCTACCTCATTCAAAGCGATGCTTTTCCCGATCAACGCTATGTCGGATACACAACCGATCTAAAAGAACGCTTGAAAACGCACAACGCCGGCGGCTCCGTTCATACGTCAAAATACAAGCCTTGGCATTTAGTCAGCTATCACGCCTTTGCCAATAAACGCAAAGCACAGGAATTCGAATACTATCTCAAATCCGGTTCCGGCAAGGCTTTTGCCAATAAGCGGTTTTGGTGAGAATTAGGCTCCATCTGATTGCCAGATAGGCCAAAACTCTCTAAAAGTTATGGTAGCTGTTGACTCGGTACGGCACTGTTGAGTCAACAGGTTCAGCGGCGGTTGCGGCGGCAATGCAGGCGGCAAAAAGGCTTGATAGCTTTCTCCCGCTGCCACACTGCACCGTACATAAGAGCCGAGGCGGCTTTGATTGCCGGACATGGCCTTCCTTTCTTTGTGATTCCTAGAAAGAAAGGATTAACCATTTTCCTTCTTTTTGTGGCCGAAAACGAGCGGTCAGGCCCGATCAGGCCTAAATGACGACCTTACTGCTTTGTCGATCTTAGCAGCCCAAGGTCGTATCCCATATCCGCCGCACGGGCTTTGACCGTTTTCTCCATCGCGTCGGTTGGATGCGGCGTCCTGAAGAGCAGCCAAAGATAACGCCCGGACGGTTCGCCTACAATCGACCAATCGTAAGCTTCGCCGTGATCAAGAATCCAATAGTTCCCATAGAAAGGCCAGAAGAACGACACGCGCAGCTTTGCGTTTTGGCTGCCGTCCACGACGTAGGCTTGGGCTTCTGCCGATTCAACAGGAGCATCAAGCCGCTCTCTGCGACAAGAATTGAGAACTTTGATTTTGCCGTCCGGGCGCAAGCTGTAATCAGCCGTAACGGCCTCGCAGCCCTTTTGGAAGCTGGCTTCATAGCGGGCGATCTCATACCAGCGTCCAAGATATTTTTGTAGATCAACAGCCTTTGCCGGTTCTGGCACAGCAGGACTGCCAACAGGCCCCTGGGCGCACCCAGTGACAGCCATAAGCGCAGCAAGGAATAATGGCTTTAGCAGCTTTACAGCCTTTGTCATATGAGACGACCTTCCTTGGGACAGATGGATTTTTCTGCTTTCCCCTAACAAAGAAGATCGTAACTCAAGCCATGTAATTCAACCCCACCAATTCGAATGAGAAAATGGGATTCGAACCAGCAATTCGCGCGACGGGAAAATTTCCTGCATAATCAGCTTGTTGGGTGTATAGCAATTCTCGTGCGAGTTTCGTGTCCACCGCCATATATGCATATTATACCATTGTTTATAAATGATTTGATTGTTCGCTTCTTTATCCTACCCACACCACCGAATAAAAAAACCGTAATCCCCAAGCCGTTATTTTAGGCCGATAGGGTTTGGGGGGATTCTTGTATTGCATAACCCGATAAAATTGATTATATTTTTCATATAAAAATATTGGGTGGCGCATGTCTGAACAAATTGAAACAGAAGTTAAATTAAAAATTCACGTTGACCCGTCTTTCCTGTGCGTTGGTGATGATGTTGTTCGTTTGAATCGTAAGATTGCTTACCAAGCTTTGGTTAATCTTAATCAGGTTACAAAAGGCAGTGATCTCGAACGGGCAATTGACCGCGCCATCAAACATGTTGAAGTGTACGATGCGTCGCCTATCATTGTCACGTCAGTTCCTGGAGAAAATGTACGGCCATTGCTGATGAGTTACAATACAGGGAGGCGCGGAGAAGGGAATGATGCATATGCCATCACCACATCGTCCTTGCGCGACTACATGAAATGGTCAGCATTGCGGGAAAGTTTTACACGTAGCGGTGTGCCAGTACATACGCATATGTTACCGAGCTCAGTCGGATCGCGCGGCGTATGGCCGCGTGATTTCTACTTCAAAATTGGCAATCATGCTTTCTTCCCTGACCCGGATGTCATGGCAGATCATTATTTCATGAACGATGAGTTGCGTCAGAAGATAAAAGAAGCCCATCAGGATATTGTAAAAGTTGTAACTGCTGCTGGAATCACTCCCGTCATTTTGAACGAGATCGATTTTGAGGGGGGAGATATTATCACTGATCCGGTCGAGAATTATTTATTCTGGGGCTATCGTTATTACCCGAGTGAAGAAGATCGCCAAGACATGAAGGATGCGATTTATCAACACACCGGAATGGAATATAAGGTTGTGCCGATAGAACGGGATGGCCGTCGTTACGGCCATTTGGATATCGGAATGTCACCGATGTTACCAAATAATCATTTTTTTGTATCTTGTACTTTAGGACGTGATGGCGGTGGACTATATGAGGGATACGAAAGCTTAAAAAGATGTATCGGATCCACCGATAGATTGAATCTTCGATTCAGAAAAGATCAAAGCAACCGGGTCATTACGGTCAGTGGTCATGATTCATTCGAACACCTCATGACAAATTTAATATCGATCGGACCTGTTGTCTTCATGTCACATTGTGATAAAGGCTGTAGAGATAGATTGTCGGCAGATGGAATTGTGGTGAATGCGCCATCGTACACAGGACCGCTCACACCAGGTTTTAAATGTCGCAATATAGGCGATGGTGGCGTTCGGTGCCTCACAAACGAATTATAAATAGCCAAAAAAAATCGTAACTTCCAAGCTGTTATTTTAGGCCGATAGGGTTTGGGTAAGGTTTCCTTGGGGTTTGGCGAGGCTTCTCAGGTTATTCCAGCCGTGTTTCCTGGCGGTTGAGATTTTATAGAACGGAGGGCGGCGAAGGTCTCGGCTCCGGCTCTTGAGCGGAATCCGCCGCAGGGCGGCCCCATGGCTTGACGCGAAGCCGCGAATCCGTTAACAATTGCGGTCAATTGGACGGCATGAAAAAACGACTGGCGAACGCGAGACGGATTCGATAGAATCGCGGCAGTCGCTTTGATCTTGCCCGTTTGTTCCGCACCGACTTCTCTGGCGCAAACGCCCGCTCCCCCCGCCGATACATCTTGTAAAAAAACGGCATGGGGTTTTTCCCCGAGCGAGACGCAACCTACCCACCAACACCTCAGGACGCACAACACAATGAATCTTCAGGAACTGAAATCCAAGACGCCCGCCGCGCTTTTGGCGCAAGCCGAGGAACTGGGCATCGAGAACGCCAGCGCGCTGCGTCGGCAAGACATGATGTTCAGCATTTTAAAGACCCTGGCCGAACGCGGTTCGGACATCACCGGCAGCGGCGTGCTTTCGGTCCAGATGGACGGGTTTGGATTTTTGCGTTCGCCCGAGGCCAATTATCTGCCGGGTCCTGACGATATCTATGTCTCGCCGGTTCAAGTGCGACGCTTGGGGTTGCGCACCGGCGACACGGTGGAGGGCCAGATTCGCGCTCCCAAGGAGGGCGAGCGTTATTTTGGCCTGCTTAAAATCAACACCGTGAATTTCGAAGAGCCAGAAAACCTGCGCCACCGCATCAATTTCGACAATCTGACCCCGCTGCATCCAGACAAGATGCTCAAGCTTGAGGTCGAGGACCCCACCAAAAAGAACTTCACCAGCCGGATCGTCGATCTGATCTGCCCGCAAGGTAAGGGCCAGCGCGGCCTGGTCGTCGCCCCGCCGCGCACGGGTAAGACGGTGATGCTGCAAAACATCGCCCATTCCATCACCTCGAACCATCCCGAGATTTATCTGATCGTCCTGCTGATCGATGAACGCCCCGAGGAAGTCACCGACATGTCGCGCTCGGTCAAGGGCGAGGTGATCAGCTCGACTTTTGACGAACCGGCGGTGCGTCATGTCCAAGTCGCGGAAATGGTGATCGAAAAGGCCAAACGCCTGGTGGAACACAAGCGCGACGTGGTGATCTTGTTGGACAGCATCACGCGGCTGGCGCGCGCCTATAACACGGTGGTGCCCAGCTCGGGCAAGGTGCTGACCGGCGGCGTGGACGCCAACGCCTTGCAGCGTCCCAAACGCTTTTTCGGCGCGGCGCGTAATATCGAGGAAGGCGGCAGTCTGACCATCATCGCCACCGCCCTTGTCGATACCGGCAGCCGCATGGACGAGGTGATCTTCGAAGAGTTCAAGGGCACCGGCAATTCCGAAATCATCCTAGACCGCAAGATTTCCGACAAGCGCATCTTCCCGGCCATCGACATCACCAAGTCCGGCACACGGCGCGAGGAATTGCTGGTGGATAAGGGCACATTGTCGAAGATGTGGGTCCTGCGCCGCATCCTGATGCCCATGGGCGTCACGGACGCCGTGGAATTCCTGATGGACAAGCTGAAGCACACCAAGACCAACGGCGATTTCTTCGACTCGATGAACCAATAGCCTGGCACCGCCCTGGCGCGGCGTTGATCGGTGTCTTGACCTGTCGCGGGATTCGGTCGAGCATGGACATATCGTGTTGATGAGGATCACAGATGGCCAAATCCACCCGCCCGAAAGCCGCCAAAGCCGCTGCCGCCAAGCCCCGCAAAAAGGCGGCGCGTCCGGCCAGCCCCGCAACGCCCGTGACCGAGCAAGATATCCGTGCCCGATTGCTTCAATCGGCGCTTCGTCAGGTGCCGTTCGAAGGATGGTCGCATGCCTCGTTGATGGCGGCGGCGACGGAATGCGGCGTGTCTTTGGCCGAGGCGATGGAGGCCTTCCCCGCCGGCGCGCCCGATCTGCTGGACGCCTATGCCGCTTGGGCTGATGAATCCATGGCCCATGCCTTTGAGAAAACCAAAAATTTGGCCAAGTTGAAACTGGGCGAGCGTGTCGCCCTGGCCGTTCGCCTACGGCTTGAGGCCCTTGCGCCGCACCGCGAGGCCGAGCGTCTGGCCCTGAATTTCCTGGCTCTGCCGCCTCATCCCTTTTTGGGGCTGCGTTTAATCAACCGCACCGTGAACGCCATCTGGCGCGCGGTAGGGGACGAGTCGGTCGATTTCAGCTATTACACCAAACGCCTATCTCTGGCGGGCATTTACGCCGCGACACATCTGTATTGGCTGCGCGATTCATCAGACGACCACGATGCCACATGGCGCTTCCTGGATCAGCGTTTGCAAAACCTGGCCTCCTTCACGCGCCTTCGGCGCAAGGCCGGCCAGACGGTGCGGGACAAAGCCATGTTCGCGGCTGATAGACTGCGCCAGCGCGCGCGTCGTGGATCGGCGGGTTTTGGGGTTTAATGACACGTTTCACATGCTTTCGTACCGACCGAATGCCCCCAGCATTAACCCTTTCTTTACTTGGCCAACCCATTGCTTAGGACGTGTGTCCGCGCCTGCGTGTCGCGACATCGGCCGAGAAAATCAAGAGAGGGCATGCCATGACTGTCAAGACCTACGCCGCCACCGAGTCGGATGCCCAGCGTAATCGGCTGGTCTGGATGCAGAATATCGATGAAGAAGTCTCGTATTGGCGCGACGTTTTAGACGGCAAGGAAAGGCTGAGCGGAGAAATCAATTGGCGGCTTGATCCGGCCACCGAGCTGGATAACGCGCATCAACAGGCCCTGGGGCCCGTGGATGCCGGCCAGATACCCAGCGTGCTGGATGTCGGCGCCGGACCGCTGACCCCGGTCGGCAAATCCTTGAATGGCAGGCGCATCCGCCTGGTCGCGGTTGATCCGTTGGCCGATGCCTATAACGAATTGCTCGACGAACGCAAAATCATCCCGACGATCCGCACCCGCTTTGCAGAGGGCGAAAGACTTCAAGACCGCTTTCCCCCCGACAGCTTTGATCTGGTCACCAGCAGCAATTCCATCGACCATTCCTATGATCCGTTGTCCTATGTCGATTCGATGCTGAGCGTGGTCAAGCCCGGCAAGAACGTTTTGGTGATCGGTTGCATCAACGAAGGCCAGCATGCCCAATATCACGGCCTGCATCAGTGGAACATGGATGCCAGCCAAGGTCGGTTGGAGTTCTGGCAGCCTCAAGGCCAACGCATGGCCGTGGCCGAGGTGCTTAAAGACAAGGTCGTCAGCGAGCAGATGATCTTTCCCCATCCTTACGGCGATCGGTGGTTTGCCTCAATCCTGAAAAAGAGAGGCTAGACCCTCTGGGGCGTTAGCTTACCACCCGCCATTCGCGCTGACGCTGAATCGCAGACTCCTTTCTGGAATCCAGCACCATCGGCCAGGTTAGGAGATGGACTCCCGCCTTCGCGGGAGTGACTCATATGGAGAGGGAGGCTCACGACAAGGCATGCCCTATTCATATGAAACCCATTCTCTCGACGGGTCATGCTCGCGCAGGCGAGCATTCATCACCTGTCATTCGTGCCTGTGCTGAATCGCAGATTCTTCATCTCAATCACAGTGGTTGACGCCGCCTCATAGGCCTTTGTGAACCGTGCCTAATGGGGGCGTTAGCCTTAGGCGACGGGCTGTGCTAGATACGGGGCCATCCGCCCTTTTGGATAGGACTGCCCCGATGACCGAATTGACCCCCCATGCCCGCCGCACCGCGCGGTTGTTGTTCGAGATCAACGCCGTTTTGTTCAACGCGGACAAGCCCTTTATCTTCACCTCGGGTCGCGCCAGCCCGGTCTATGTGGATTGTCGGCGCATTCCCTCTTTCGTGCGGACGCGCCGCGCCATCATGGAGATGGGCGCGCAGATGTTGTTGGACCAGGCCGGGGCCGAGGCTTTTGACGTTGTGGCGGGCGGCGAGACGGCGGGCATCCCCTATGCCGCCTTTTTGGCCGAACAGATGGACCTGCCGATGATCTATGTGCGCAAACAGCCCAAGGGCCATGGCCGCAACGCCCAGATCGAGGGCGAATTGCGCGAAGGCCAGCGCGTCTTGTTGGTCGAGGACCTGGCCACCGATGGCGGCAGCAAAGTGCGTTTTTGCCAGGCTCTACGGGATGCCGGGGCCATCGTCGAACATATCTTCGTGGTCTTCCATTACGGCATTTTTGCCAAAAGCCAGCAGACCATGGACGAACTGGGCGTGCGCTTGCATGCGCTGGCCACCTGGTGGGACATGCTGGCCGTGGCGCGTGAGGACAAACGCTTTGACCTTGCCACCTTGGACGCCGTGGAGTCCTTTCTGCGCGACCCCATCACCTGGTCCCGCGCCCATGGCGGCAAAGAGGATTGAGGGTCAAACGGGCTATGGGTAATGTTTTAAGGGCGGAGGCAGCAAAGTGCGTTTCCGTCTCATCATATCCTTAGAAATCGGCAAACCCCATTAAGGGTGTGGAGGAAGCCTGATCCCGGTCGCACGTTCAAAGGCTGGGCGACGCATTGCCGCCAGAACACTCCGCTTCCACAAGGCAATTGATGAGCAATCCCGATATTTCTGCGCCGGGTGAGGCAGAACGATGCGGCAGGTATCCTCGGATTCCAGTCCAGTCAACAGGGGCAACCTATTGGTTTGAAAACGGGTTATACCCAGTCCCTCCAGGCAGGGCCGCGTGAAATACATCGCCACACGATCATCATGCACCGTGTGAATCGATGTTTTCTTATGATCCAGCATCCACTGGTTCGCGCCAAAACGCAGCACCACGACATCGGGATGATCGTTATACGCGGGCGCAATCTCGATCATGCAGTTGCTTGCCCAATCGGCAGGGACCTGCGGGTGTGGCGAGTCGAAAAAGAAGGCCGGAACAGGTCTCCCTTTAACTTTAATTTCCTCTTGGGGCATCCGTCCCGCTTTGTGACCGAGCATGGCGGCGACTTGCATACAATATTCGTCTAGAAGATCGAGCATGGCGGCGACTTGCATACAATATTCGTCTAGAAGATCGAGGTGAACGTCTCTCTCCGTCTTGGATTTCATGCTTGTAACCGTGCCGTCCAACATGACCTGCTCCCACTCGTATCAAGAGACGGAAGAGATAGCGTCTGGAACGTTCCGTGTCAATTCACATATTTAAAGACAATATGCCTTACACGGCCAGCAAAACTCCGCGCGGCGACGCAAGCCTCCGCGCGGGTTAGAGGTCCCCTTTAGCTGCAGCCGGTGGTCGATCCACAGGTGGTGCATTTCAGGCAAGTGCCGTTACGGACTAGGGTCAGATGGCCGCATTCGGGGCAGGAATCGGCCTCGAAGCCCTTTAACCGCGCTTCCGTTCGACGATCGGCTTGAGTCAGAGGCTGTGCCTCTTCTTCCTCTTGAGGCACCAGTTTCAGCGCATTGGCACCATCGGTGGCGGCACGCGCCATGATAGCCATGGAGGAAACGCCCGTCGCCGCGACCGACGACATGCCACGTGCGGCCACAACCGACGGTGTTTGGGCTACCGCCGCATGACCGCGTGAGGCGGCAGGTTGCGCATTCAGCAAGGGAAGGCCGGCATCCGAGTCCAATTCAGGGTCATGGTCGCGGCCATGTGTTTCGCCGCCCGACAGGACACGCAGGCTTCCGCGCACATAGCCACGGCTGGCATGGCGCGGCAGTTCCTCGCGCGAGGCCGAGCCGATGGTGTCGGGCAACAGGTCCTGTTGCGAGACATGCGCCAAATCATGCCGCCCCAGATAAGAGATGGCCAATTCGCGGAAAATATAATCCAACACCGAGGTGGCCATGCGGATCACGTCATTGCCTTGCACCATGCCCGAAGGCTCGAAGCGGGTGAAGGTGAAGGCGTCCACATATTCTTCCAGCGGCACGCCATATTGCAGGCCGATCGAGACCGAGATGGCAAAGGAGTTCATCAGCGACCGGAAGGACGCGCCTTCCTTTTGCATGTCGATGAACATTTCGCCCAGATGGCCGTCTTCATACTCGCCCGTGCGCAGATAGACGGTGTGGCCGCCGATCTTGGCTTTTTGGGTATAGCCCTTGCGGCGATGCGGCATGCGTTGGCGCGCGATGCGCTCGACGATCCGCTCGACCACACGTTCGGTGACCACCGCCACGCGCTCTGGCGCGGGGGCGGTGGCCAGGGTCTCGGCCACGTCCTCGGCCTCCTCCTCATCATCTGCCAGCAATTGGGCGGCCAATGGCTGGCTTAGTTTCGAACCGTCCCGATACAGCGCGTTGGCTTTGACGCCCAAACGCCATGACAATTGATAGAGTCTCGCGCAATCCTCGACCGCCGAATTATTGGGCATGTTGACGGTCTTGGAGATGGCGCCCGAGATAAAGGGCTGCGCCGCCGCCAACATCCGCACATGGCTTTCGGGAGAGAGCGAGCGCGTCCCCGTGCGTCCGCACACGCTGGCGCAATCGAAGACCGACAAATGCTGGGCTTGCAAATGCGGCGCGCCCTCGACGGTCATCGCGCCACAACAGAAGGTGTTGGCCGCCTCGATCTCCGCCTTATTGAATCCCATATGGGCCAGCAGATCGAACCCCACGGCGTTCAATTTATCCTCGGGCACGCGCAAGGTCTTGACGCAAAACTCCTCGCCCAAGGTCCATTTGTTGAAGGCAAAGCGGATGTCAAAAGCCCCCGCCAAGGCAGATTCCAGCTTGGTCAGCGACGCATCGTCAAAGCCCTTGGCCCGCAAGGTGGCGTGGTTGACGCAAGGCGCGCCGCGCAAGGTGGCATGACCCGTGGCATGGCGGCTGATGGCCTCGACCTGCTCGGCGTCATAGCCAAGACGGGTCAAAGCCTCGGCCACGCAGCCATTGATGATCTTGAAATAACCGCCGCCTGCCAGCTTCTTGAACTTGACCAAGGCGAAGTCAGGCTCGATACCCGTGGTTTCGCAATCCATCACCAGGCCGATCGTGCCGGTAGGCGCGACCACGGTGGTTTGGGCGTTGCGATAGCCATAGGCATGGCCCAGTTCCAGCGCGCGATCCCACGCCGCGCGGGCGGCCGAGACCAAGCGCAGATCCGGGCATTCCTCCATCACCAACGGCACCGGCAAGGTGGCAAGCTTCTCATAACCTTCCGTCTCGCCATAGGCGGCGCGGCGATGATTGCGAATGACGCGCAGCATCGACTCGCGATTGGGCGCAAAGCCCGGGAACGCGCCAAGCTCTGCCGCCATCTCGGCCGAGGTGGCATAGGAAACGCCGGTCATGATGGCCGTCAACGCCCCGCTGATAGCGCGGCCTTGCACGCTGTCATACGGAATGCCCGAGGCCATCAACAAACCGCCCAGATTGGCATAGCCAAGCCCCAGGGTGCGGAACTCGTAAGACAGCTTGGCGATCTCACGCGAAGGGAACTGCGCCATCGCCACCGAGATTTCCAACACCATGGTCCACAAACGGCAGGCATGCGTATAGCTGGCCACGTCGATGCTGCCATCGGCCCGACGGAAGCGCATCAGATTCAGCGAAGCCAAATTGCAGGCCGTGTCGTCCAGGAACATGTATTCCGAACACGGATTCGAGGCGTTGATGCGTCCCGATTCCGGGCAGGTGTGCCAATCATTGATCGTGGTGTCGAACTGAATGCCCGGATCCGCGCAGGCCCAAGCCGCGCTGGTAATCTTTTCCCACAGATCGCGGGCCTTCAACGTCTTGATCGACTTACCATCCGTGCGGCGGATGAGATTCCAATCTTCGTCATTCTCCACGGCGCGCATAAAATCGTCCGAAACGCGCACGGAATTGTTGGAATTTTGGCCCGATACGGTCAAATAGGCTTCTGAATCCCAGTCGGTGGTGTAGGTACGCACATCAATCACGCGCGTCCCTTGCGCCGCCATCTGCAAGACGCGCTTGATGTAGGAATCCGGGATCATCGAACGCCGCGCGTCACGAATGGCCTTTTTCAAGACCATATTATGCGCGGGATCAAGACGCTGCGCATCCGCCACGCCTTCGACGGCGCAGGCGGCCACGATGGCTTCCAGATGCTTTTTCATCAGCTTGGAGCCGGCGACCAGGGCGGCCACCTTCTGCTCTTCCAGCGTTTTCCATTCGACAAAGGCTTCGATATCGGGATGGTCCACATCCACGATCACCATCTTGGCCGCGCGGCGCGTGGTGCCGCCCGATTTAATGGCCCCGGCCGCGCGATCGCCGATCTTCAAGAAACTCATCAGGCCGGAAGAACGTCCTCCGCCCGAAAGCTTTTCTCCATCGCCGCGCAGATTCGAAAAATTGCTGCCTGTGCCCGAACCGAATTTGAACAGACGCGCTTCCCGCACCCACAAATCCATGATGCCGCCTTCGCCGACCAAATCATCGGCGACGCTTTGGATAAAGCAGGCATGCGGCTGCGGACGTTCATAGGCGTTTTCGGAGAGGCGCACCTCATCCGTGCCCGGATCAACATAGTAATGCCCCTGGGGCGGACCTTCGATGCCATAGGCCCAATGCAAACCGGTATTGAACCATTGCGGACTATTGGGCGCACCCATCTGTTGGGTCAGCATATAGCGCATCTCGTCAAAGAAGGCGCGCGCATCGGATTCCGAGTCGAAATAGCGACCCTTCCAACCCCAATAGGTCCATGTCCCCGCCAGACGATCCATCACCTGCTTGGTGCTGGTCTCGCGCCCGAGGCGCTGCCCTTCGGGCAGACCGGCAAGCTTCTTGTCATCTGCCGTATGCCGCCACAGCCAACTGGGAACCGTGTTCTCTTCTACAGCTTTCAAAGCCACAGGAACGCCGGCTCTGCGGAAATATTTTTGCGCCAGGACGTCCACGGCCACCTGGCTCCAGCTTTGCGGAACCTCGATTCCCTTATGAGAGAACACCACCGACCCATCGGGGTTTCGGATCTCGCTGTCCACCTGATGAAAGGGAATATCAGCGTAGGGATCCTCATCGGGACGGGTAAAGAGGCGTTCAATCTTCATCGGGTGGAGACCCCCAATCGGCGGCAAGAGGGACGGAAAAAGAAGCGTCTTTCAATGGCTTGGCTTTGGCCTGCCCTCTAAAACGCTATATGATGTGGTTTTTTGGATTAGAACACACCATATATAGTATGGCAAGCATACAAAATGTGGAAGGACCGCCTATGCAACAAGAGCGATTCTCCTAGGCCCATACCCCCTGTCAAGGGGAAGAGCGAACTTTATCTTGTCCCTTTATCCCCATTCGCCGCCATGATCCACAGGTCCGGGGATCCCCAAAAATAATGCTGCGTTAAAGAAACTCTCTGACATAGGCACGGCAAGCAGTATGACAAAACTGTGCCACGAAAGGTTTGATATGCAAGGCGTCATTCAGGGGCAGCAAGGCGCAATACCTCGCTGCCCCATAAACTTTTGGCCGATCATTTCCCTTTCTTGGGGCCCGGCTTTATTGTTTCAATCACCGTTGTTCTCGGGTGAGCCTTTGCCTCTTTAACGGTGATAAACCGACCACTACTCGCGTTCCTTCCGATGGTCGAGTTACCGTTTCTTTTTCTTGCCATATTTTTTCTCCTGAGTGATTTGAGTAAATAGCCTCTGGAGGCAGGGCACCATGCCCCGCCTCCAGATCGCCGCGCCTATTCAGTCGACACAACGATTGGCCATGCCTTCAGGCCATAGGCCTTGGCATAAAGCCGCTCTCCAGTCTTCGGACATATCCGCCATGGACGGAATATGTACCTCTGGCCAGAAGGCAGCGGTGTTAATGGTGGCCTTTTCATGGGCTACCTTTCTGGGGCGAAGGCACCTGGACAAAATTGGCGAATCGTGGCACTAGATGTTTGTCTACACTCCACTGCCACTGCCAATTCCGTCTCAGGATATCCCGTCAGCAAGCCCCATCTGGCCCAACGGGAAATTCTTTTTAGTCGTTTAGCTTTCCTCCTTACTCAGTTGACTCAGACACCGCGCGGCGGACAAGACGGGCATTTCCAGCCGCGCCTCAAAGCAGCGTTACCTATGTAGGAAAATCCGGCGAGAGAGCACCAACGGCCCATCCGGGCTTCGGATATCGCTGCCCACTTGTTGAAAAAAATGTCGGATAGGGATATTCATCGGGATGGGTAAAGTGGCGTTCGATCTTCATCAGTGTTGGACCCCCAATCGGCGGCAAGAGGAATAGAGATAGAGCATCTTTCAAGAACGCGGCATCGGCCCGCCCCTAAAGACACTATATGATGTGGTTAATGAATTAGAACACACTATATATAGTATAGCAAGGCAGAAAAATGTGGAAAGACCGCGTGCGAAACAAGAGCGATTGTCCCAGGCCCACGCACCTTGTCAAGGGGAAGGACGGGCTTTATCTTGTCGGCTTATCCCCTTTCGTTCCCATCATCCACAGCCCCCCAAGAAAAAGAAATTCCAGGCACAAACTGTTGGTGGATAAGGCTTTGCCATCGAATCAAGAAAAAATTTCGTTGGCTTAAGCCATTGTTTACCTTTGCAGCGTAGTGTCGGGGTCACTGATACCCCTCTGCGGAAGGAGTCCGCGTCGCCTAGGAAAGGAGTTCATCCTATGGTTTCCAAAATATCACTGACATCTTCAGCGAGAGCGAATCTATCCTCGCTGCAAAACACGGCCGATCTGCTCGCCACGACCCAGTCTCGACTGGCGTCTGGTAAAAAGGTCAACTCGGCGCTTGACAACGCTACCGCCTTCTTTGCCAGCCAAGGCTTCTTGAACCGCGCTTCGGACTTGTCGCGCCTGAAAGACAGTATGGCGACGGCCCTGCAGACGGTGAAGGCGGCGACCAACGCCATTGACAGCATCACCGACCTCGTCAGCCAGATGCAAGGTTTGACGACATCGGCCCTGCAGACCACGGACACGGCTTTGCGCAGCAGTTACGCGACGCAGTTCGACAACTTGCGCAGCCAGATCGACTCGATGGTCGATGACGCGGTGTTCAACGGCACGAACTTGCTCAGCTCGACGGCGCAGAACCTCGTGGTGAACTTTAACGAGAGCAGCACCAGCACGCTGACCATCTCGAGCATCGACACCACGTCAACAGGTCTGAGCGTCGCCGGAGCCGTCGGTTCTTGGGCGGACGCTGCTGACATCACCACCTCGGCAACGGCCCTAAGCGCTGCGTTGAATACCTTGCGTTCGACAGCCTCGACGCTGGGTACCAACTCAACCCTGATCCAGACGCGCCAGACCTTCACCAATTCGCTGGTCAACACGCTGCAAACGGCGTCAGACAATCTGACCCTGGCAGACACCAACGAAGAAGGCGCGAACATGCAGGCCTTGCAGGCTCGCCAACAGCTCGGCGTGGTCAGCTTGAGTATCTCGGGTCAGCAGGCCCAGTCTATCCTGCGTTTGTTCTAATCATCCTTCGTCTGATGAAAAATGGGCGGGGTGGGCAACCACCCCGCCTTTCTTTTTGCCCTGACGTCATTTCTTCTGACACGAAACCAGACATGGCATGATCCTTGCATCCTTAACCAAGGTCGCGGGGAGCTAAACCTATGCCTTTGAAAATACGAGTCCGGCCGGAAGAAAAATTAGCCATCGGCAATACTGTGCTGAAGAATGTCGGCACGCGCCCGGCCGATCTTCTTGTTTTGTCCGATAGCCCGGTGTTGCGCGACAACTACTTGATGAATATTGATCGGCAAAATGACTCCGAGGCCTCTCATCTCTATTTCCTTTTACAGATTCTTTACCTGTTCAAGGCTAAAGGTCAACCATTGGACAAATTGGTGATGGAGACAGTGCGCTCCTTCGCCATGATCTTCCCGGAGCTTGATGGCACGGTGCGTCAAATGCTCCAACACCTGGAGGCGGGGGAATCCTTCAAGGCCCTGAGGCTGGGTCACCGGCTGATGGAAGAACAGATCAAACAGGACAAGAACATCTCACCCAAAGGAGCAGGACATCATGAGCAAGAAAGCCACTGAACGTTCGGGGACATCAGCCTATTCGCTCAGCCAGCAAAATGGCGAAAGCCCCCGTCAGACCGAAGCGCGCGCGTTGACCAACTGCGCCAACCGTCTGCGCAAGGCCCAAGAGGACAAGGGCAACTTCGATGAATATATCGACGCCATCCGGCATAATCAGCAGCTTTGGACCCTGTTCCAAAGCACGATCACCGAAACCACCAACCAGCTGCCGGTGGATCTGAAGATCACCTTGCTGAATCTAAGCAAGTTCGTGGACAAGGTCAGCCTGCGCGCCTCGGCCGAGTACAACCCCGATCTGCTGACCAGCCTGATCGAGATCAACCGTCAAATCGCCGCCGGTCTATCGACCAGCCCGGAAGAGGCACACGCCTAAGCCCAACTCGTATGTTTCTAGGGCTGGCCTACATAGTGTTCCTTACTATCTAGGCCAGCCCTTCCCATTTGGATCAATGGCGAAGTGGGCGTTATTTGGCAGCGAACTTGACCCAAGTTTATTCGTAACTCCCAAGCCCCCGAGTGAGTCCCCAAAGGCACGGTCTAGATAAAAGAGCAGCGTAGAGGCGGACGGAAACGCCGGACATCATCAAAACACATAGAGCGGCGACCTGCGCACATTGCGCAGCAACCGCCAGAAAACAGGGTTGGAATTATCCTGAGAACCCTCGCCAAACCCCAAGAAAACCTCACCCAAGCCCTATCGGCCTAAAATAACGGCGTGGGAGTTACAAAAATTTCAGAATATCCCTATAGACACCAAATGCTTGCGCATGACCACGCAGTTCATGCGAACGCCTTCGGACCAGACCAGTTCGGCCTGTTCCTGGATGGTCTGGAACCCGTGAGCGGCATAAAAGGAACGGGCATTGAGCAAGGATTGCGTGTCGATATCGTGAAAACCGCGCTCACGCGCCCGTTGTTGGGCGGCGGACAGCAACGCCGTTCCGATGCCCTGCTTGCCAAAGCCTTGGGCGACATAAAGGGCCAACAGCTCGTTATGCCATAATTCGGAAAAGCCGATCACGCGCCCCTTCGCCTCGGCCACCCATATCTCGTGCCACTCCGATCCCAGGCTGGAACGCGCCGCGCCCTGGAAAGTCGCCACCGTCATATCGGTGACGGCGGGCGCCCAAGCGTCCAGAATTTCGGTCGCATAGGTCGATCCGGCGCCAGCGGGACCCTACAAGATATCACGACACTGCAGGACCAGTTACGGATAACCGAGGCATAATGTCCTGCGATCTTGCAGGACTCGGCTTGCGAGGGTTATCGACGTTGATATTCATAATTCCAAGGTATGGGACATGATCATCCGCAGATAAACATGAACTGACGCTAATACCCAGCACATCGCTAAGATATAATTTCATATAGTTCATTAAGAATCCATGCGTGACACAGAATACATTTCTCTGTGCGTTTTCTTTAAAAAAGTCCTGAAGACGAGCAAGAACAGAACTTCTGGGCTCGGCATTGTGATTTTCTGATTCAACCGCTTGGTATAAATTTTGCCGCAAATTCTCCAATGGCCTTTCCACATAATCGCCACACCATGCACTTGGCAAGAACATGATCTCGTTCAATCGACTATCTTGCGCTACGGCTTCATTAATTCCAGCCCACTTCATGATAATTTCACAGCTTTGCCTTGTCCTGCGCGATTCCGAACAGATAAATCTATCACAATTCTCTATCAATGGGCGCATTGCAGGTTGCTGTTTTAGACCATACCATACAAAATCTGAGTCCACATCAGGGTCAACGCTGCGCAATCCCAAAGAATCAAGATCAAACAAGGTTAAAGATTCATAGTTATCATATGGAGGAAGCATTTTCCCATGACGCATGAATATAATCATGACACATATTTCCTTTCGTATAAACAGGATCCACAAATAACAGGCTGGAAAGATCCCTATACAATATTATGCACCGAATGATCAAATCAGCCTGTGGGCGATATTTTACAATTCCTTCCCGTATAAAACCACTCTTCTCCAATGGGGCAGTCGGGCCTAGGAAACAAAATAAGGCCATCTTCTTCGGCCTGAACGGTCCCACCATCGCCGTAACGGGCAATCTGCTGACCTTTCTGAATGGGTTGTCCGTGCGTGAATTCACTTTCAAAGCCGTCATGCTCGGATCGCCTTAAATAGACCCTTCGTATCTCGATCATTGCTTGTGCGTCTGGATAGTCAATACCCCCTTTGACGATTCCAGAATGGACAAGCATTCGGTCCATGATGTTTCGCGCGACGACAACCGACTGGGTGTCGGCATGCTGGCCACATTCAACGCCCATTCCTATCTTGCCTTGGCTGTGCATGAAAGCGGAACTGTGGCTTGTTTGCCCCATATTCATCTGGGGAAACGAACGCGCATAGGCACTTTCCCAACCTTGAACGACATGAGCCAGTCCCATCGCGCGGATCATGTCTTCTTCCTGCTTTGAGAAGAAATCGAAATGCAGGGCGAATGGCCAGCCTGCCATATGGTTTGAATGAAAATCGACCAGTATGTCGCAAGAAGAAAGCATATCCGTTAATTCGTTGGCGATATGGGATTCATAGGACTTTGGATGAGAGGATTTCAGGAATACGCGATTGAGATTCTCGTCCACAAAACGCCTATTCATGCGGCACGCTTCGGGATTGGCCACGGGAATAAGAAGAAGGGATCCGCGCGCCAGTTTGACTGCGCCGTTCTCTATATCGGTCATCAGCTGGTGGATAGCTTGCGTGCCGCAAATTTCGTTGCCGTGCACAGCCCCCATAAACGCAAGTTTAGGGCCTTCATGGCCGGTTTCATAGGACTGCGCTTGAATCATGATCGTCCAGCCAATACGAGTTAGTATCTATCCGCCAGCCCCGCCCAGATGCTTGCGCATGACCACGCAGGTCATGCGAACGCCTTCGGACCAAACCAGTTCGGCCTGTTCCTGAATGACATGGAAGCCGTGGCCGGCATAGAAAGGCCGGGCATTGAGCGAGGATTGCGTATCGATATCGTGGAACCCGCGCTCACGCGCCCGGTGCTCGGCGGCGGACAGCAAGGCGGTTCCGATGCCCTGTTTGCCGAATCCTTGGGCGACATACAGGGCCAGCAATTCGTTATGCCATAATTCGGAAAAGCCGATCACTCGACCGGAGGCCTCGGCCACCCAAATCTCGTGCCACTCCGATCCCAGGCTGGAACGCGCCGCGCCTTCGAAATTGGCCACCGTCTCGTCGGTCACGGACGGCGCCCAGGCATCAAGGATTTCGGTCGCATAGGCCGCTGCGGCACCATCGGCCCCATGAACGGATTCGTGCAGACATTGCAAGATGGCGCGTGAGTCGGCCAAGCGTGCCGGGCGCAAGCTGTAGGTCATGGCCGTCAGGCCCCGTTCTGTTCGGGCGGCGGTGCCTTGCGCCAGCGGCGGCGGCGCGGTGGCTTGGCCACAAGCCCCTCGCGCTTGGCCATCTCGTCGCCCCAGCGCAATATCTCTAACCGGCCATCGGCATGTTCGACCAGCGCCGTGCAGGATTCGACCCAATCGCCGTCGTTACAGTACAAGATATCCGGCCCGCCTGGCGCGCCCATCTGCTTCATCTCGGCAAAATGGATATGGCCGCATACGATGCCGTCGGCCCCTGAACGCCGCGCCTCTAAGACCAAGAACTTTTTGTAGGCCGTGATAAGTTGCACGGCGTTTTTGACTTTGCGCTTCAGATAGGCCGACAACGACCAATAGGAAAAGCCCATCCGCCGCCGCGCCTTGTTAAACACGCCGTTGATCGACAAGATCAGCGTATAGAGAATATCTCCCAAATGTCCCAGCCATTTGCTGTAGCCCATCACGGCGTCGAATTGGTCGCCATGAATAACCAGTAGGCGTTTGCCGTCCATGGTTTCGTGGGTCAGGCTGTCGATCACCAACACGCCGCCAAAGCGTAGATTCAGATAATCGCGGGCGGCCTCGTCATGATTGCCGGGCAGATAGAAGACTCGGGTGCCATCTTGCACGCGGCGCAAGATGGCATGCATGACCTCGTTATGCGTGGCGGGCCAATACCAACGGCGCTTCAATCGCCAGCCATCGACGATATCGCCCACCAAATACAGATATTCCGAGCGCGTATGCGCCAGGAAATCCAAAAGCATCTCGGCCTGGCAACCGCGCGTGCCCAGATGGATATCGGAAATCCATATCGTGCGATAGACGCGCACATCCTGAGGCAGCACAACGGGAGAGATCGTCGAGGATGGATCAAGAGGCGGCAAAGGGGGCGGTTGCGTCATGAGGCGGCGTTCCCGGCAATTGTTAGGGTGCCGATATGCAAAGTCGGCGAGTCGATACCATAGCGCAAATCCAGATCGCTTGCCGCTTGCATGACGCGAAACACGTCGCGCAGATGCCCGGCGATGGTCAGGCCCTCGACCGGATAAGCGGCCACGCCGTTCTCGATCCACAAACCGCTGCATCCTTGGCTGAAATGGCCGCTGACCAGATCGACGCCCGAACCCAGGAAATCCGTGACATACAGGCCCTGTTTGATATCCGCCATCATATCGGTGGGCGAGGCCACGCCCGGCTTGATGAACAGATTGGAAGCTGCCGGATGCGGCAACCCTCCCGCCGCGCGTGCCGCGTGCCCCGTGGGCGATAGGCCCAATTGGCGGGCGCTGGCCAGGTCTAGCATCCAGCTTTTCAGCACCCCGGCCTCGATCAACGGCATGGCATGGGTGGCCAATCCTTCGGCATCAAAGGGACGCGAACGCATGCCCCGCGCCCGATGCGGATCGTCGAGAATGGTGATGGAGGGCGCAAAGACGGGCTGTCCCATCGCCTCGCGCAGGAAACTGACCTCTCGTGCAACGGCTGAACCGTTGATCGCCGAAGCCAGATGTCCCAACAAGCTGCGCCCAACGCGCGGGTCCAGCATCACCGGCAATTGCGCATTGGCCACGGCACGCGCGCCCAGGCGGCGCATGGCGCGGCCTCCGGCACGCGCGCCGGTAATCTCGGGACGTTCCAAATCACGGCCATAGACGGCCTGGGCATAGGCGTAATCGCGCTGCATCGCGCCGCCGATACCGGCCACCGCCGACACGCGCAATTGGTGCATCGAGCGTCGCACCTCGCCCACAAAGCCGTTGCTGGAGACGATGCGCCGAACGCCATGCGACCACGAAGCCTGCGCCTTGTCACACTGAGTGACGCCGCGCACCGCCATCGCCGCCGTTTCGGCCTGCCGCGCCCTTTGGGTCAAGACGTCCACATTCACCGGCACAGAATCGAACATATCCAAATCCGGTCGATGGGTGCCCACCAATTGTTCCGGATCGGCCAAACCGCAATGCGGGTTTTCGGGCGCGACACGCGCCATGTCCAGCGCCCGCCCGACCAGTGCCGGCACGCTGTCGGCATCCAGATGGGACGCCGTGACCATCGCTTGGCGGCGACCGATGAAGACGCGCAGGCCGATATCCAGACCATCGGCCTGTTCCAGATTCTCGCGCACGCCGCCCCGGCAGGACACGTCCAGGGAAACGCCATGATCCAAAACGACCTCGGCCTCGTCCGCCCCTTGGCGACGGGCAAGGGCCACCAGATCGTGCAGACGATCGAAAGCGGGAATCGCGGCGGAGGAAGAGGATGCAGACATGTTCCTAGTACCTATAGCGTCTGACGCCTTGTAACAAGAGGTAACAAAAGATGATTCCCATCCTTTTGTCCCTCGACCTATTCTGAAAGTCTCGAGAATCCGATTCGTCACCTTGCAAGGCCCGCGCGTGATCTTTCCCGATTTCTTCAAAAAACGGCAACTGGCCGCCTCCGGTTCGCATCCACAACAAACCATGGCGCATGAAGTGGCCTGCAGCGGCATCGGATTGCATGGCGGCACGGTGGTGGGTCTGCGCCTATGTCCGGCCCCCGCCGATCATGGCATCCGCTTTTTACGCACCGATTTGCGTCGCGGGGATCGTATCGTTCCGGCCTTGTGGGACAAGGTGACGCGCACCGAATTATGCACCGTGCTGGCCAATGAGGAAGGCGCGGGCGTGGCCACGGTCGAACATCTGATGGCGGCTTTGTCCGGCTGCGGCATCGACAACGCCTTGATCGAATTGGACGCGGGCGAAGTGCCGATCATGGACGGCAGCGCCGCGCCTTTTGTGGAACTGATCGCCCAAGGCGGCCGCCGCGCCCAGGCCGCCGCTCGAAAGAGCCTGGAAATTTTGGCTCCCATTGACGTCGAGGATCAACACGGCGCGCGCGCCACGTTACTGCCCGCAGACGCGCCGCGTTTCGAGGTCCATGTGGCCTATGGCGCGGCCATCGCCCCGCAAAGCCATACGCTGAATTTGGAAGACAACGCCGCTTTTTGCGAAGCCGTCGCCCCGGCCCGCACCTTTGGTTTTTTCGAACAGCTCGAAGCCATGCGCGGTCGCGGCCTGGCCCTTGGGGCCTCGCTGAACAACGCCATCGCCATCGGTCCGCAAGGCGCGATCATGAATCCCGAAGGGCTGCGCTATCCCAATGAATTCGCCCGCCACAAATTGCTCGACGCCGTGGGTGATCTGGCGCTTGCGGGTGTGCCGATCCGTGGCCTGTATCGCGGCGAACGCGCGGGCCATGCCCTGAACAACCGCTTGCTGCGCGCCCTGTTCGCCCAACCCGCCGCTTGGCGCATCCCGCAAGATGAGGCCGCATCCAGCGCCGTGCCATCCGCATTTCCCCACCGTTATGCGGCTTCCATCGTTTTGGCCTGAAAGATTTCTTATGACGGAACTTGTTATTTTCGATTGCGACGGCACGTTGGTGGATAGTGAGATTTTTTGGGCGCGCCATGAACGCGACTTGATCCATGAATACGGGCTGAATATCAGCCTGGCCGACATGCAGCGCTTAGCCTCTGGCAAGCATTTCAAAGACTGGCGTGCGGATACCGAGTCTCTCATCGGTGGACCTCTGCCCGATGATTTCGGCACCCGATGCATTGCGCGCGTGGTCCAGGCGCTGGAAGATGGCGTTGCGAACGTCCCTTTGTTGGAAGGCGCCGCAGAGATGCTGGCCGCGATCCGTCTACCGCGCTGCATCGCGTCGAACTCGCCGCGCGACTATCTGGCCAACATCCTGCGCGGTGCCGGATTGCTCGACATATTTGACCAAAAGCATATCTTCTCCGCGCATGACGTCGCGCATCCCAAGCCGGCCCCCGATGTCTTCTTGCATGCCTCTCGACAGATGGGCCACGCTCCCGCCGCATGCTTGGTCGTCGAAGACAGCGTGGCCGGGGTTCAAGCCGCCCGCGCGGCGGGGATGCAGGTCTGGGGCGTGACATGCGCCTATCCCGATATCCGCGATTCCCATGCCCAACGCCTACGCGCGGCGGGGGCGCATGTGGTCTTGAACCACTTGTCCGAGATTCCTGGCCGCTTAGAGCCCCTATAACCAAGGATATAGCCATGGCTGATCCATCCGATATTCCCCCTGAATTGGTGGAGTTACGTCAAAGCATCGATAATATTGATGCGGCCATCATCCATCTGCTGGCCGAGCGTTTTAAATGCACTCAGCGTGTGGGGGCATTAAAGGCTTGTAGGAACCTGCCACCGGCGGATCTGAACCGGGAAGCCCAACAATTCCAGCGCATCCAGCGACTGGCCCAAGAATCCGGGCTGGACCCCGAATTCGCCGCTCAATTCCTGAAATTCGTGATCGCGGAGGTCATTCGCCATCACAAGGCCGCCGGTTGCACGGATATCGGTCACATGGATACGCCGCCGTCCCGGTCATAAAAAAACCGCCAGATGCGGCGGGGATAGAAAGTGGGGGGCTTCTGTTGCCCGGTGCCCCCCGAACCGCGAGTTACGCTTACCACTTACTACCTTCATTCGAAGGGTTAGGCGGCCATGCGGACCTCGTGCTCAACGTTGTCGTTGGCATTTGTGAGTATGGCCCGATGCGGTGGTACCATGCCGAGCAAAAGCGTCTGTCTTTATCACGCACGTCGAGCCTGAATCGCCCCCCTAAGACTGAGATTTGGTGGAGGCGCCGGGTACTGCCCCCGGGTCCGTAGCGTCTATTTCACAGTGCGTTTATCGCCATAGCCGCCCGAGAGCGGCGAGGCCATTCTATCACATGGCGCACGCGAATGCCAGGGAAGCCGCAAAGGGGCTTGGAACACCGCATATGGGCCCTATATCAATTTTCATCTTTCCTTATCCATGCCCCTCCAGGAGACCAAAACATGTCCCATCCGCACCACAATGCCCGATCCGAAGTCGCCACCAAACTGGGCGGTGTTTTGGCTTCGACCTATACGCTGTATTTGAAGACCCAGAACTGTCATTGGAATGTGCGCGGGCCGCGCTTTTACTTTCTGCATGAAATGTTCGGCGCGCAATATCAGGAACTGCAAGCCGCCATTGACGAGATCGCCGAACGTATGCGCGCTCTGGGCCAATTGGCACCGGGCAGCTTCGCCGAATTCACCAAGCTTTCGACGATAGAGGACGCCCCCACGACGGCTTTGGACGAAAGCGGCATGATCGCCCTATTGGCCAAAGGCCACCGCGCCATGGCGGCCTTGGCGTCCGAGCTGCGCGTTCTGGCCGACGAGCACGGCGACACCGCCACCGGCGACCTGATGAATGGCCGCATCCACGCCCATGACAAAGCCGCCTGGATGCTGGAATCGCACGAGAAGTAAGGGGCCGCTTCCCTCTTCCACAAGGGGAAACATGCGTGCCGTAGGTTGCCAGCTAAGGTCGGGCCGTGCCGATAGACTGCGGGATCGGCGAATCTTGCGTTTGAGTTGTCATGATCTTTCGAACGTATCAAGCCCCGACCAAAGCGGCCAGAATCATCATAGCCTATTATAAAATATGATATTTTTTATCTGTTAAGCATCCCTGGCTATGATCTTTCCTGTGTTGGCAAACAATCGAGCCAGGCAGAGTAACGCGCATGCATGGATTCATCGCTAAATTTCAAGCCGCGCCAGACAAGCGTGACGTGCTGATCGAGATCATGAAGCAAAGCAATCATGATCTGCCCGGCTGCATCAGCTTTGTCATCGCGCTGGATATTGTGGAGCCGGATATGATCTGGGTCTGCGAAGTTTGGGACAAACAGGAAAGCCATTTGGCCTCGCTGGAATTACCGCATGTGCAAGAGGCCATCCTCCGTGCCACGCCGCTGGTCTTGAACATGACCAAGATCGCCAGCACCTTGCCCTGCTTTGCCGGCCCCAAAGGCGCGATCGTGCCCCAAGGCTAAAGGCTCTTCCCGTCAAAAGGCGTCACGGGGAACGCGCTGATATCCACATCGTCCAAACAACGGACATTGACAGCCACCATCACCGCGCCATCCGGCCCCGCGCCTTTGCCGAACGCCCCCACGCCGCAGGTTTTGCAAAAAAGGTGATGAATGCTCCGTTCGCCAAACTGATAATCGCTCAAAGCCGCATCGCCGCTATGCAAAGCAAACTGCGCCTCGGGCACGAAGATCAGCAAATACCCTCTCTTCGAGCAAATCGAGCAATTGCACGCCATGACATCCTTAATCTCCGCCTCCACCGCAAAGCGCACCTGGCCGCAATGGCAACTGCCTGTGTAGTTCATGTCGTGTCCTTTCTTGATTTGGCTTCGTCCGGCAGTATAAACGATATCGTAGGCTGGAATATGTCAAATATTCTACTTTTGATTGAAGTCGCAAGCGAATAAAGGCATCTTCGAGGGTATATTGAAAGACAGCTCATTCTATTGCTTGTGTTATTACGCGTACCGTATCGAATGGAAGCATTTCTGTCGTGTCCAACACAAGGTCCCAAAATTTTTGTTTTGGATAGCCTTCCGCATGCATGTCATACCCACGCTCTTTATCACTTTCTTTCAAGGGTCGCGCTAAGCGATTTTTTCCAAGACTCGCAAGGTCAGGGTTTAGAAAAACACAATAAATCCTCGCTTTGTCGGTAATGTTGCTTTTGACATAATCGTAACCGCTTTGTAGCAGGGGCCATGCAACAGCGACATTCCGATTAAGGGCGACCTTTTGATTGATAACAACGACAATCTTTTCAAGTTGTTTCGTCCACTGATCGCGTAGAGAAAAATCTTTAAAAGCTTCTTCTTCAGACTCAGAGAAAACAAAATCACCATCAATAAATTCAGTATGAGGAATAGCGCCGGCCAAACCAGCTGCTATCGTCGATTTCCCCGCATTTGGCACTCCTCCAACAAAAACAACAAGACTCATGGCCTAATTCTCTCCAAAGTGACGTGATGAATATAATCGCGCACCTGGGATTCCTGCATCACGATTTCCGAGGCATGCCTCCATTCGAATCTCATCATTCATCCTCCACGATCATCGCTTCAAAGCGTTTTGCGGGATTCTGAGACTTGGCGGCGGCAGGCGTGATCGTGCCCCAGGGCTAAAGGCTCTTCCCGTCATAAGGCGTCACGGGGAACGCGCTGATATGCCCTTGTCCCTAGAGAACCCGAAAGAAAGAGTACGGGCATGGTGATCGTGGACGTTGTCCAGAAAGTGGCGGCGGAACCATGGCACACCGTCGAATCCACCACGCCCCAACCTGTCAACAAGCTTTCCTCGCCAATTCAGCGAAACCGAGCATATATCTGGAGTTCGCATGGCCCAGTTGCCTTAACAGAAAACGGCGTCCGCTTTGATAGCGGACGCCGTTGTGTTTGTGACCCAGCAAGTGCCAGCCTAGGCTTATTCCCGGTTACCCATCAAGCTCAGCAGCATTTGGAATAGATTGATGAAGTTCAGATAGAGGCTCAAAGCGCCCATCACGGCCAGCTTCTGGTTGGCTTCCGCCCCCCAGGATTCGGCGTAAGACTCTTTGATTTGCTGCGAGTCCCAGGCGGTCAGTCCCGTGAAGATCAGCACGCCCGCGATCGAGACGATGAATTGCAGCATGCTGGACCCTAGGAAGATATTCACTACCGAGGCGATGATGATGCCGATCAGTCCCATAAACAGGAACGAGCCGAAGCCTGTCAGGTCCCGCTTGGTCGTGTAGCCCCACAAGGACGCACCTGCAAAGGTCGCGCCGGTGATAAAGAACACCCGCGCGATGCTGTCGGCTGTGAAGACGGCGAAGATATTGGCCATCGACAGGCCCATGATCGCGCAAAAGGCCCAGAACAGCGTTTGCAACCGCGCGGCCGATACGCTGTTCGCCTTAAAGCTCATGAAGAACACAAAGCCCAGCGGAGCCAGCATGGCCAGGATGCCCAGAAGCGTCGGTTTGCCCGCCTCGGCAAAGAACACGCCGTATAAAGCAGGCGTGGACGCGACCAGCATGGCGATAAGTCCGGTGACGCCCAGGCCGACCGCCATGTAATTGTACACGCGCAGCATATGGCGGCGCAGACCTTCGTCAAACGTGACCTGCGTGCCCGCGGTTTGCGCGGCTGAACGACCAAAGGGGGACTCAGTCATGTTTTTCGACCTCCAAGTTGAACCATGAGCGACCTATCGGTAAAGTATGGGGCATTTTCCACCATTTTCAACTGGAATCGCTTTTCCTCCCCCATGGTTCTTAAAGGGTAAGGAAAAACGAAGGCTTGGGCGCAGGCATGGCTTCCGGTTGTTCAAGAAGCCGAGGATCCGTATCTATATGAGAACAAAGGCCGCATGTTCAAACGGAGATGCCGAAAAAGCAAAGCCATATCGTTGTAACTGGACACATACGTCAATTTAAAAGCTTGGCCACCGCGTCCATGCCTACGTGATGTAGCAAGATAATGCGAGAAGCCCTTGGCACGGTCCCCCGATCTGGATATTCTGCACCCCCATGGGTGGCAGCGTAGCTCAGCGGTAGAGCAGGGGAATCATAATCCCTTGGTCGGGGGTTCAAATCCCTCCGCTGCTACCAATTTGACATGCTCACTAAGAATCCATCCGAGATGAAGTCGAGTCCGCACAGCCCCCCCTAGAGAGGCAATAAGGAGCGGAAGATGAAGTGACGTCATACGGAAGAATAGATCTTGGCATATTGCAAGAACGATCGCCCCGTATGCGCGTCGTTTACCCGCGTTCGACGCATAGGGCGATGCCCATGCCGCCGCCGATGCACAAGGTGGCTAGCCCTTTTTTGACGTCGCGGCGGGTCATTTCATGCAGCAAGGTCACCAAGACGCGTGCGCCCGATGCGCCGATGGGATGGCCCAAGGCGATGGCGCCGCCATTCACGTTCACCTTCGCCATGTCCCAACCCATATCCTTATTGACGGCGCAGGCCTGGGCCGCGAAGGCCTCGTTGGCCTCGATTAAGTCCAGATCGGTGGCCTTCCAGCCCGCTTTTTCCAAAGCCTTGCGACTGGCGGGAATGGGGCCGCTGCCCATGATGGCCGGGTCTACCCCGGCAATGGCCGCCGAGGCCAGACGCGCCAGAGGCGTCAAGCCCCGACGTTGCGCCTCGTCCGCCGCCATCACCACCAAGGCCGCCGCGCCGTCATTGATGCCCGATGCGTTGCCCGCCGTCACCGTGCCGTCCTTGCTAAAGGCTGGCTTCAGTTTTTGCAGCATGTCGAGCGTCGCGCCCAGGCGAATGAATTCGTCCGCATCGAAAACCACGTCGCCCTTGCGGGTCTTGATGGTCACCGGCACGATCTCGGCCTTAAAGCGGCCTTCCTTTTGCGCGGCTTCGGCCTTGTTTTGCGAGGCCAGGGCCAATTCGTCTTGCGCCTCGCGCGTGATGCCCCATTGCTTGGCGACGTTCTCGGCCGTGACGCCCATATGGTAGTTGTTGAAGATGTCGGTCAGGCCGTCATAGATCATCGTGTCGCGCAATTCGCCCGATCCCATGCGTACGCCGTTGCGTAGATGGATGACATGCGGCGATTGGCTCATGCTTTCCTGTCCGCCCGCCATCACGACGCGGGCATCGCCCGCCTTGATCGCCTGGGCCGCCAGCATCACCGTGCGCAAGCCCGAACCGCAGACATGGTTGATCGTCATGGCCGTCTTTTCGGCGGGAATCCCGGCGCGAATGGCGGCTTGGCGCGCGGGGTTTTGGCCGCATCCGGCGGTCAGCACTTGACCGAAGATCACATCGTCCACATCGGCGGGGGACAGCTTGGCGCGGGTCAGCGCCTCGCGCATCACCACATCGCCCAGTTCATGCGCGGCCAAGGGAGCCAGCGTGCCGTTGAAGGTGCCGATGGCCGTGCGGGCGGCCGAGACGATGACAACATCGGTCATGGTATTTCCCTTCGCTCTTGCTAGAGTAGATGCCTGAAGGTTCCAGGCTTAGCCTGGAGGACATTAACAACAGCTTAACCCATGCCTTGCCAGGACAACAAAGCCCATGACCGCTGAATTGCCTACGGGCACGGATATGGCCCAGAAGCTGCAAGATCGGTTGCGCCGCATCGCGCACGGAAACGGCCTAGAGCCGGATCAAATTCTTGTGTTGGATGTCAAGGACATGCCTTGCCGCGTGCGGGGCGAATTGAGCTTGGCGCTGCGTATAGAAGCCGCGCCGGACGACCGAAAAAGCAAAAATCTGGCTTCCGCCGAACATTTCCGCAATCGAGCCGAGATGGATGCGGCCCTTGCCGCCCATACCGCCCAGTGGCGTGTCGGCACGCGCTGGCAACCCGCCGCGCAAACGGCCCTGCGCGCCTTGCCGGGGCATGGCTGGGGCATGGGCTTTGGCACGCAAAAAGCCACCCTGCCGCTGGACGAGGCCGCCGCCTGGTTCGAAGCCGACGAGGTTTGTCCGCGCTGTGGCGGCCAAGGCGGACAAACATGCCCCGTTTGCCAAGGTCGCCGCTATGTGCTGTGTACCGACTGCCATGGCCAAAAAGAGGAACAATGCACCTGGTGCCACGGCACGCGCCACGCCAACGGCAATCCGCAAGAACCCTGTCCGCACTGCCAGGGCAAGGGCCGAGAGCCTTGCCGTCTGTGCAAGGCGACCGGGCAAATCCTGTGTCGCGCCTGTCAGGGCAAGGGCCGCACATCGTGCGATCTGTGCAAAGGCCATGGCACGCACAGGCTGCGCGTGGGCGTTCGCGTTTTCGTCGAGGTCGGATTCCGCTTTGTCAGTGAACTCAGCGAGGGCGTCGAGCTGCCGCGCCGCGTGAAGCAAGCCCTACAGCGCTTTGGCCCCGAGACTCTGGCGCGACAAAACCACGCCGTGATCGAGGCGGGCGAGATCGAGGATCGCGGCGGTGGCATGGCCGTCTTGCCCTTCATCGCCCGACTGCCCTTTGCGCAACTGAATCTGCGCCTGGCCAAGCGCGAGGTCACGGCCTATGCCTTTGGTCTGCATGCCGTGCCGTTGGACATTCCCTCTTTCCTGGACGAGGCTATCAAGCCCGCGCAAGAGAAACTGGCCGCCGCCGCGCGCGGCCAGGCATCCATCGAAAGCGCCTTGTCGGCACGGGTGATGCATGACGCCTTGCGGATCAGCCTGTGCGGCGGCACGGCGACGACCTTACGCCGCCCCTATGCGCCCGCCTTATCTTTGCCCGTCGCGCAAGAGATTATGGACGGAATGAAAGCGGCTCTGCGCCGCATGACACAGCGCGTCCAGCTTTTAGCCGCCGTGACGGCTTGGCTGGCGACGGGGTTGATCGGCATCGGCTGGTTTACCATGGAGGCGCGTTCGGCCCTGGACTGGCCCGGATTTGTGCGCTTGCTGGTCGATCTGGTGCTGCTGGGGGTGTTAGAGGGCGGGGCCGTCTTGGCCCTGGCCAAAGTGACCACTTGGCGGCTGTATAAGGCTTTGCCCGGCTTGAAACTGCCCCGTCGGATCCGTGCGCCGCGCGGGTGGCTGGATTATGCGCTGCCGCTGGGCGTGGCCTTGATCTATCTTTTATGCCTGCTGGCCGCGCCGCCATCTTGGCTAACGCTTGGACTGAGGTAAACTGAGAGTGATTCTGCGTCTTGCCTCTCTCGCACCAAGGAGTCCGTCTATGATCCGCCTTCCCCGTCTTTTGGCCGTGGCCGCTTTGTCCGTGGCCACATCCGCCGTTGTTGCCCTGGCCGTGCTGGCCGGACCGAGCGCACAGGCGCAACGTCTGTCATCCACGCCCTTTATCATCATGCAGCACAGCAACACCAACGCCGTCGCGGGCGTCTTCCATCTGAACACCGAGACGGGAGCCATCCGCTATTGCTTTTTGAATGAGCAAAAGGCGGTCGTGTCCTGCACGGCGGCCAACTTGCCCACGAATTGATGCGTCCATGACCGATGCGCCCGAAAACGACACCGGCACGTCCTCCGCCGAATTGAAGGTGGCCGAGCTGGCCCGCGCCATCAAGGCCAATCTAGAGACAGCCTTTGGCCGCGTGCGTGTGCGGGGCGAGATATCGCGGCCAAAGCTGCACTCATCGGGCCATTTATATCTAAGCCTGAAAGATAGCGAGGCGGTGGTCGAGGCCGTGTGCTGGCGCGGCCAGGTGGCCAAATTGGGCCTCAAGCCCGAAGAGGGGCTTGAGGTCATCGCCACCGGACGCCTGACCACCTATGCGCCGCGCTCGCAATATCAATTGGTTCTCGAACGCATGGAACCGGCGGGGCTGGGTGCCTTGCTGAAGATGCTGCAAGAGCGCAAGGCCCGTCTGGCCGCCGAGGGCCTGTTCGACCCGGATCGTAAAAGGCCTTTGCCGTTCTTGCCGCGCGTGATCGGCGTGATCACCTCGCCCACCGGCGCGGTCTTGCACGATATCTTGCATCGCCTGGACGAACGCTGCCCTTGCCATGTCCTGTTATGGCCGGTGCGCGTGCAAGGCGAGGGCGCGGCGCAAGAGATCGCGGCGGCGATCCAGGGTTTCAACGCCCTGCCTTCCGGTGGCCGCATTCCACGCCCGGACCTTCTGATCGTGGCGCGCGGCGGCGGCTCGGTCGAGGACCTGATGGCCTTTAACGAGGAAAACGTGGTGCGCGCCGCCGCTGCCAGCTTCATCCCCCTGATTTCCGCCGTAGGTCACGAAACCGATGTGACGCTGATCGACTTCGCCAGCGACCACCGCGCCCCCACCCCCACCGCCGCCGCCGAACGCGCCGTGCCGGTACGCGCCGAATTGCTGGCCATGCTGCATGGCGCGAATGCGCAGATGCAGCGCGTTTGGCGACGACGTATCGAAGAATCGCAGCGCCGCGTCGATGATTGGGCCGAGCGTCTGGCCACCGCCTTGCGCCGCTTCACCCCCGCCCGCGCCGAGCATCTGGCCGCGCTGGGACAACGCCTTACGACGGGCTTGACCGGCGCGTGGCGTCAGGCGCGCACGCGCTTGGATCGCTGGCGTCCCTCGCCCAGTTTATTAAACCGTAACCTCGCATTGGAACGGCAAAGGCTGCACGACCAGCACGCGCGCCTAACCCGCGCCACGCGCCACCGCCTGCATATTTCGCGGCAAAGCTACGATTCTTGTGCGCGTCTATTGGGATCCTTGTCCTATCAAGGCGTCTTGGAACGTGGCTTCGTCCTGGCCCGCGACTCCAGCGGCAAGGTCGTGACCCGCGCCGCCGAAACCTGTGCAGGAGATGCCCTAAGCCTGACTTTCCATGATGGCACACGCCGCGCACGGATTACCGAGTAAGGCTCAGGCTATCCAACAGACGATCCAGGGCCTCCGGTTCTTCCCAACGGACGGCCATCGGTAAGACAAGGGCTTTTCTCGCATTCTCAGGAACACAGGATATAGTCCAATCGGTTCTAGTGACTAATTAGAACTTTATAGAAATGGTATTGGTTTAGTTCTACTCTAGGATTACCTAGTGGATTGTATTGAGTATGTTCCAGCTTCACACAAGCTGAAAATGGGAGGTAATTCATAATAGTATATCCATACCAATAGGTACCTCTAAATCTGACGCCATCTACAAAACCAAAAGTCTGCGACGAATCTAGACTTTGAATGGAAGGACTTGAAAAAATCAGTCGATTGATTTCCTCACACAGTTTTTTAGATACATCGGGAAGAAATGCGACTAGGTCCTGTGTGGGATTAACCCCTCCAGTGGGCGATGATGTGCCTACGAGACCAAGATGGCCGGAATAAATATATCCATCGGCAAATCCCGAGGCATTGGCAGGTGGGGTTATCCAACTCAGCCCCCCACCATCGGGATGGAACACATCGCAACTATGGTCTGATGGAGCTGTGGCATTGGTATAGCCGCTGACGATGGGATTATCAAAGTTGACTTGAGTATCCGTGCAACCATGTCCCAATACCCTATCCACGGCGAACTTCATGCTTTCGGCTTGTTCAAGGATCGTTGTCGCTTGGGCTTTGGCGCTGATGGCCGAAGTATCGCCATTGAATGCGCTCGACCCCGCCGCAATGGCAGAGGCCAATACGGCCAGAATCGCTACCACGAACAAAATCGGCCCAATAGCTAGGCCCGATTCAGGTGACGATACCCAGCGGGGGGGGGCGGTTTCAACCGACACATCTGATCTCTCTGGCCATCAACATCATTCGATGTCCTCAATCTATTCTATCCATTCTACGAGATCAAATATGCCCTGACCCTCTCCTTCCATGACGGCACACGCCGCGCACGGATTACCGAGTAAGGCTCAGGCTATCCAACAGACGATCCAGGGCCTCCGGTTCTTCCCAACGGACGGTCATCGGTAAGACAAGGGCTTGGTCGAGCAAATCTGGCGTCAGGCGTATGCCGTCTTTCTCGGTGGTGACAAGCTGCGCGTCCAAATCCGCCGCCAGATTGGCCAGATCAAAAGTATCATGCGCGGTGTAGGGGTGATGGTCGGGATAGGGACATTCCTTGACCACCTCCGCGCCCATCTGACGACATGTATCAAAGAATTTCTGGGGCCGCCCGATGCCGGCAAAGGCCACCACGCGCAATCCGTGCAGATCGGGCGCGTCATGGGACGGGACCAGATGCGCGCGAAGGACGGGACGCGCCGATAAGCGGCGCATCAAGGCGGGCGTGGCGTCGCCGCCCAGCAAAACCACGCCGTGGCAACGGGCCAATGCCTGGTCGAAAGGCTCACGCAAGGGACCTGCCGGAATCACGCGATCATTGCCCAAGCCCTGGCGCGCATCCACGACCATCAAGGCCAGATCGGGCCGCAAGCCGGGATGCTGCAAGCCATCGTCCAACACCACCGCTTGCGCCCCGCAGCCCCAGGCCGCGCGCGCCGCTTGGCCGCGTTTGCGCGCGATCCAACTGGGCGCGACCTTGGCCAATAAGAGGGCTTCGTCACCTACCCGATCAAAACCGTGATAGGCGGGATCGACCAACAGCGGCCCGCGCGAGGTGCCGCCATAGCCGCCACTGACCATATGCGCCTTCACCCCACGCGCGCGTAGTGCCGCCGCCACGGCCATGGCGATGGGGGTTTTCCCCGCGCCGCCCGCCACCGCATTGCCCACGACCACCATTTTTGCGCCCAACCGGCATGGCTGTGCGCTTCGTGCGCGCCATGCGCTGACCGCGCGCCATATCCAACTGGCCGGAGTCAGCAGCGCGGATTGCCAAGAAGGCGGGCCGAACCAAAAACGCGGCGCATGCAAAGACAGGCTCACGGTTCGAACGCTCCCCGAGCGGGGGGCAGGCCGATCTGCGACAAGATCGGGGCCAAAGCCTGCATCACGCGATCCCCTACGCCAGCCTGGGCCAAGGCTGCGTCATGCGCCGCCTGACCCATTTGACGGGCGCGGGCAGGCTGGGTCAACAGGCCGCGCAAGGCCTGGGCCAAGCCGCGTTCATCTTCCACGCGCATCGCCGATCCTGCTTGATGCAAGGCCGCCGTGGCCTCGACGGCGTTGCTCATATCCGGGCCGTGCAAAATGGCGCAGCCCAGCCTTGCGGCCTCCAGCGGATTATGTCCGCCCATGGGAACGAAAGACCCGCCGATGCACGCGACCGGGGCCAAGCGGTACCAAATGCCCATTTCGCCCATGCTGTCGGCGATATAGACGGAGCATCCCGATTGCGGCATGCCTTGCTGACTGCGCCGCGCCCAAGACAGACCCTGGCGCGTCGCCTGGACCGCGATATCGCCGCCGCGCGCGGCATGGCGCGGCGCGATCACCGTCAACAGATCGGGAAATTCCTGAACCAAGGCCTGATGCGCCTGCAGGGCCAGTTGGTCCTCGCCCGGATGGGTCGAAGCCATCAGCCAGACGGGCCGCGTACCGATCAAGCCGGATAATTCGCCCAGCACCGCCGGATCGGCCGAGGGCGGATCGGCGGCGAATTTCAGATTCCCCACGCACAGAACCGGCGACGCGCCCAGGCTTTGCAGACGGCGGGCATCCTCTTGGCTTTGCGCCAAGGTCATCTTGATGGGGGCCAACAATTCGCGCGCCCAATTGCGGGCAAAGCGTTGCCACCGATGGCAAGAACGCGGCGAGATACGCGCATTGACCATCACCATCGGGATGCTGCGCGCATGAATCGCCGCCATCATATTGGGCCAGAAATCCGACTCGGAGCCGATCACCAAATCCGGACGCCAATAATCGAGGAAACGGCGCACCCAAAGCGGGTTATCGCTGGGCCGATATTGATGCATGGCATTGGGCGGCAGACGCGCCGCCACCAAACGCGCCGAAGTCACCGTGCCCGTCGTCAGCAGCACGAAAGCACCGCGCTCGGTCAATGCCTGGATCAGCTTTAACAGCGCCATCGACTCGCCCACGCTGGCACCATGGCACCAAATGAATGGACGCTGCGCGGGACGCGCGCGACTGGCAATCCCGCGTCGCTCGGCCAGGCGCGTGCCGTCTTCTTTGCCCTTGGACATTCTCCAGGCCAATCCCACGCGCATCAACGGCGTTGCCGCGATCAATGCATGGCGATACAAAAAGGCCGAAAGCGTCATGGCTTACGGGGCTTTTGTAGAATCAAGGCGTGATGGTCCCAAAACACCTGGGCGCTGGCTTTCCAAGAATGTTGCTGGGCGAATTCCCGGCAGCGCGCCGCCGTTTCCGGCTGGCCCGCCAGATCCAAAGCCGCCAGTGCGGCGCGGCGCAAGTCCTGATGCAAACAGGCGATCCCATGCGATCCGGCCAACACGTCTTCGGGACCGGGAACGCGAAACGCCGCCACCGGAACGCCGCTGGCCAAGGATTCCAGCAAAACCAAACCGAAGGTGTCCGTGCGCGAAGGAAAGACGAAGACATCGGCCGCCGCATAGCATCGCGCCAGCTCGACGCCCTCTTTCTGTCCCAGAAAATGTGCCTGTGGAAAGCGCGCCTTCAGACGTTCTATATCCGGCCCGTCGCCCACCACGACCTTGCTGCCGGGCAGATCCAGTTCAAGAAAGGCGGGCAAGTTCTTTTCCACCGCCACGCGGCCGACACATAAGAAAATCGGGCGCGGCAGGTCCAAGCTATCGCGGCCATGAATGGGCGAGAACAGGGCCGTATCCACCCCGCGCCCCCAGCGTCGCAAATGGGTAAATCCATGGAAGGCCAGCTCCTTTTCCAAACTGGCCGTGGGCACCAGAACCGCCGAGCTGGGCCGGTGAAAGTACCGCAACACGGCCCAAGAGACCTTCGTGGCTATTCCCGCAAGGAATCCTGGCACGCGCGAGGCCAGATAATCGGGGAAGCGCGTATGCCAGCATGTCGTAAAGCGCAATCCCCATCGCCGCGCCAACCGCCGCGCCGTCCAGCCTAAGGGCCCTTCGGTCGCTACATGAATGATGGCGGGACGAAACCGGCCAAGAATCTCGGCCAGATCGTTATGTGCGCCAAAATCCAAGGTAATTTCGGGGTATCCTGGCATCGGAAAGCTCAACAGACGCCTCTGGCGCGGGCCAAACACCTCGACCTCATGCCCTAAGGCGGCCAATTCATCCTGCAATCGCTCAAGACTACGGACCACGCCGTTGACTTGCGGATGCCACGCATCGGTGACGATAAGAATTCTCATACCAATATCTTAGCGCACACAGGCCGCGCAAGCGAGGACGGGTTTCAAGGCCCTCGGACAGCTTAGGAACCAGGCCTGCGCCTTCATGCCTCCAAGGAGCGAAGCGCCGCCTGCGGACCGAAACTCTCGCACATATCCCGGTTCTGCTTGCAGGAGGCGTTCAGGCTTTGCTAAGGTCTCACACCGGGCGCGGTCGTGGCGGAACGGTAGACGCGCAGCGTTGAGGTCGCTGTGGGGGAAACCCCGTGGAAGTTCAAGTCTTCTCGACCGCACCATTTTGGTCATCCATAAGGACATTTCTTGAAACCTGGATTTTAAAGGATCAGGTCAGCGCACCAAAGCACCCTTGGCATTGCCGCCAGAGCGTCTATATTGGGCAAGAGGGCAGCTTCCAGGAAACCATCATGTTCATCCAAACCGAAGAGACTCCCAATCCGGCGACCATAAAGTTCCTTCCTGGCCGCATGGTCGCGGGGGATCGGGCGGGGATTGATCTGCGCGATGCGCAGACGGCGGCGGAAGTCTCGCCCTTGGCCGCGCGCCTGTTCGCGGTCGAGGGGGTCGAGGGCGTGTTCTTGGGCGCGGATTTCATCTCGGTCAGCAAGTCACCCGACATGGCCTGGCCTGCCATGAAAGCGGTGGTTCTGGCGGCGATCATGGATCACTTCGTGGAAGACGCCCCTGTACTGTTTGCCGACGCGTCCGCGCCGATGGCCCAAGCGGCAGATGGCTCGGACGATCCCATCATTCAAAGAATCCAAGAGATTCTAGATCAGCGCGTGCGTCCCGTCGTCGCGCAAGACGGCGGCGACGTTCAGTTTCAATCCTTTCAAGACGGCGTGGTGTATCTGCATATGCGCGGAGCCTGTGCCGGTTGCCCCAGCTCTCAAGCCACCCTCAAGGGAGGCATCGAGAATCTGTTGCGCCACTTCATCCCCGAAATCCAAGAAGTGAGGTCCGCATCATGAACGCTCCTTTGAACTCCGCCGCTCTCGACACTTTATTCCGGCAAGCGCGAACGCATTCGGTATGGACGGACAAGGCGGTGACGGAAGACACCTTGCGCCAGGTCTATGATTTGGCATGCCTGGGCGCGACCAGCGCCAATTGTCAGCCGGGACGCTTTGTCTTTATTCGCACGCCCGAGGCTAAAGAGCGCCTCAAGCCATGCTTGGCACCGGGCAATCTGGACAAGACCATGACGGCACCCGTCACGGTTCTGATCGGCCACGATATGGCGTTTTACGAGAATCTGCCGCGCCTGTTCCCGCATACAGACGCCCGCGCATGGTTTGTCGGGCAAGACACGCTGATCTCCGACACCGCCTTTCGCAACGGCGGCCTGCAGGGCGCTTATTTGATGCTGGCCGCGCGCGCCTTGGGGCTGGATTGCGGTCCCATGTCGGGCTTTGACGCGGACAAAGCCGAGGTCGCCTTTTTCCCGCAAGGCGGGATCAAGGCCAATTTCCTGTGCAATCTGGGCTATGGGAAGGGCGGCGATACCCTGCATCCGCGCCTGCCGCGCCTGACCTTCGAGGAAGCCTGCCAGGTCGCTTAGCCTATCCCTTTGGCATTAAGCATTGACTGCCCTCCATCGGACCATGATGATCCGTATCCATGTATCCATGACAAACACAGGAAAGAAACATGAGCCAGCAGCTTGAACCCTACGGATTCTCTTGGGTCCTCACACAGAATCCCGGTGCGAATGGCACACAGTTTCAGCACAGAGCGGTGGGACTGTCCGGTCGGCTGAATAAACAAAGCGCCTCGCTGTATCAGGTGGTGGCGTTGAGCAATGGCCTCCAGAAAGTTGCCAAAGAGCATCAAAGCTTATTGCATTGCCCGATGTTCCGTTTTCGCGCCAATGCCGATGAAGTCGGCCGCATCTACCGTCTAGCCGATGAGTTATGGCAAGGTCCGTATGAGACTATGAACTACGGCTATAGTGTTCTGTCCGGCGTCATGCTGCGCGACACGACAAGCAGCATTGAACATCCCCAAGGCCAGAACAAGAGCCATACATTGGCCGTCATCATGCCGCGCGACAGCATACTGACCTCGTGCGTGCGCCTTCGCATACTGGATAACGTTACGGAAACCCTGGGCGAGGATCGCGTGATCCTTGATGACGGCCCGGAAGGATACGATCCCCGTTTCATTCTATGGGCACAGCCGCAAGACGGCTCCAGGCGCGGCCTGAAAGTCCCGCTCTCACAGATGATCAAACGGGACAAGAAAGTTCTACTGCGCCCCGTCATCGGCGAAGTGGGACCGTTGGGACAGCTGCGAAGCATCTACACCCCTTCATAAGACCACCCCGCGAACGGCACTGCTTGATCCCAAGCCCAGTTTTCGGCACAGTGTGGGCCTATCTGACTACACTTAGAGAGCCGACATACCCATGACTGATGCGACCGTATCTTCCGTCCCGACCGAGTCCGAATCCCCCTATGCCACTGGCAAGCCGCTGATGGCGGGCAAGCGCGGCTTGATTATGGGCGTGGCCAATGATCGCTCGATCGCTTGGGGCATTGCTCAGGCGGTGGCGGCGCAAGGCGCGCAATTGGCCTTTACCTATCAGGGCGAGCCTTTGGCCAAGCGCGTCATCCCCCTGGCGCAATCGGTGGATGCCAAGCTGATCCAACCTTGCGACGTCACGGACGAAGCCAGCCTGGACGCCTTGTTCGGTGAGATTAAGAATGTGTGGGGCGGGTTGGACTTTCTGGTGCATGCCATCGCCTTTTCCGACAAGAACGAATTGGACGGCGAATATCTGAACACCAGCCGCGCCAATTTCCTGCGAACGATGGACATTTCTTGCTATTCCTTCACCGCTCTGGCGCGCCATGCCGCGCCGCTGATGAGCGAGGGCGGCAGTCTGTTGACGCTGACCTATCTGGGTGCCGAGCGCGTTATGCCCCATTACAACGTGATGGGCGTGGCCAAGGCGGCGCTGGAGGCCAGCGTGCGCTATCTGGCGGCGGATATGGGGCCAAAGGGCATTCGCGTCAACGCCATCTCGGCCGGTCCCATCCGTACTTTGGCCGCCAGCGGCATCGGCGATTTCCGCTATATCATGCGCTGGAACGAGCTGAACGCCCCCTTACGCCGCAATGTCAGCCTGCAAGATGTCGGCGGCGGCGCATTGTATCTGCTGAGCGATCTGGGCGGCGGCGTGACGGGCGAAGTGCTGCATATCGATGCCGGGTATCACAGCGTCGGCATGATGGCCGTCGATGCCGCACCCGGGGTGATGGAGCTGGCCCAGTCCCTGATCGGCCAAAAAGCCTAGACGCAAGGTACCCAGGATCAACGCCTTGATGTGTTGCAAGGCCAATATCTGGACAAGGGATGGATCCTCGAGGGGGAGACTCGGCGCTTGGGATCATGCGCAAGATCTGCGGAGACAAAATGAGAAACGCCTCTCAACAAAAGATTGCCGCAGATCTAAAGCAGTCCATCATGAATGATGGCATTCAAAAGGTTGTCATGGGGGCTTTATTCTATTTTGAAGATAAGGTGTTACTTTTGCGTCGGGTATCGGATGATTTTATGGGTGGACTGGTTGAGCTGCCCAGCGGCACCGTTGACGCCCATGAAGGGTTTCTTGATGCCCTAATCAGGGAGTGCAAAGAAGAAACGGGATTGAGTGTTACAAGCATAGAAAGCTACATAGGCTGCTTCGATTATATTTCTGGCTCGGGAAAAAGAACGCGCCAACTGAACTTTGCCGTCTTGTCGGATTCGAGCGATGTGACTTTGGCCCCGCAAGAGCATGACGCCTATTTCATGGTGTCGCCTTTTTCAAATGAATTCAAAGAATTGAATATATCCCCTCAAACAAGAAAAATTATTCATGACTTTTTCCAAAGCAAGCCCGGTAAGACAAATCCTTCCCATGATCTGGCCACAGCAGCCACCCCCACTGATTGAGAACCAACCACCAAAGCCTACCCCTCGTGATAGGGCCGCCACAGGCCTTCCCATGCGCGGCGGTCGCTGTCTTCCCGCAAAGGACCTATGCGGCACATGCCGCCACAGCCGTGTCCGACATACGGTTCGAGAAGCCCCATTCGTTGTCGTACCAGCTGAGGATGCGCACGAAACGCTTGTCGATGACCTTGGTTTCCTTCAGGGCGAAGATCGACGAACGCGGATCATGGTTGAAGTCGCCCGAGACCAAAGGCAGCTCGTAAGTGCCAAGAATGCCTTGAAGCGGACCGGCAGCCGCCGCCTGGCTGATGGCGGCGTTGATTTCTTCGACGCTGGTGTCGCGTGCGGCGGTGAACTTAAAGTCCACGACCGAGACATTGGGCGTGGGCACGCGGATGGCCGTGCCGTCCAGCTTACCTTTCAGCTCGGGCAGCACCTTGCCCACGGCCTTGGCGGCACCCGTCGATGTCGGGATCATATTCAGCGCGGCGGCGCGGGCACGGTGTAGATCGCTATGGATGGCGTCCACAAGACGCTGATCTCCCGTGTAGGAATGAATGGTCGTCATAAAGCCATGCACGATCCCGACCGATCCATGCAGCACGGCGGCCACGGGAGCCAAGCAATTCGTGGTGCATGAGGCGTTGGAGATGATCCGATGTTCGGGCTTAAGCTGGCCATGATTGACGCCATAGACCACGGTGATGTCTTCATCCGTGGCGGGGGCCGAGATCAATACCTTCTTTGCGCCCGCATCCAGATGCTTGCGCGCGTCCTGGGCCTTGGTGAAGCGGCCCGAGCATTCCATGACCACATCCACGCCCATCTCGCCCCAAGGCAGGCTGGCAGGATCGGTCACGGCCAGAGTCTTGATCTTTTGGCCATTGACGGTCAAAGAGTCGGCGTCATGGCTGACCGTGCCGGGAAAGCGGCCATGCACCGAGTCGTAAGCCAGCATAAAGGCATGAGTCTCGGGGCCTGTCAGGTCGTTGATGGCCACGAACTCCACGTCCTTGCGCCCGGCTTCCGCCGCCGCCCGCAACACCAACCGCCCAATGCGGCCAAAGCCGTTAATCGCAACCCGCACGGTCATGCTCCAGACTCCTTATTGTGACGATAGGTTTTTGTGGCTTTTGCGACGCGCTGTTTAGCATATTCCCGCCCTGGCAGGGAAGATGCCACCTTTTCCGTTGCCTGCCCCGTGGAGTGTCGGGAGAGATTAGGCCATGTTTCCAAGGACCGGAAGGGCTGGGGACGACACCGCTGTAAGTGAGAAGTAAAGCTAAATAGTTTCACTAATGTAACTGTATGATGTGGGTGGGCCACATGACAGATAAGAAAGGGATTAAGCATGAGCCATGCACACTCGATGATCCAAGTCAGCACGCATCGGAACGCGCCATCTAAGAAACAAACAAAGATGCGTAACCCCGTCAGGAATGGGTATTCGTGTGAGAAGGCCATGGCGTTCAGAGACCAGGCCCGGGCGACCGTTAAGAGAGAAAAAGAAAATGGGCCGTCTCTGTTGCGTATGGCGGGTAAGGCCATGATATATGCCGGGGTAGTGGGTGGCGTGTGCGCCGTCACGGGTTCCGAGTCGGTTATGTTTATGACATTTGGCGGTGCCTTGTTGGGCGTGGGCGATGCCCTGTTCGGCCATTTCAAAAACATTCGGCAAAGGATCGAAGACGCCGCAATAGCGGATCAAGCCATCGGGGCTTACACAATAAATAATAATAATCCCCAGGCTCCGAAATCTATCTTTGTTCCCCGCGGGATGCTGCGCGCTTTCAATGGATTGAAGAAGGCAGCTTTAAGCCCCGCCCCCGGGTCGTGACGAGCGGCGTGCCGCGTGCGGCGCGTATGTATCGGCATGACACGAGAATGGAGGAGGTAAGGAAATATGTAACTCCCAAGCCCCCGAGTGAGTCCGGAAGGCAACAGGTTTAAAGATCAAGCGGATAATGAGCTGATTTTTCTGGTGTTAGAAGGCTGGATATGAGTCAAAGGGGGATGGAGATTTCCCTGGAGTTGCGCGAGTTAATCGAAGGTCTACGGTGAGAGATAGCCGTCTTGCGGTCTGAGAATGCGGCCTTGAGAGTTACCATGCAGAACTAAATAAATTGACCGATCACTTATGGATTTACTTTCACTCTCACCACTTGTTTGCTGTTGACACATTGATACTGCACAACCCCGCAATTTACAGTACGTGATCCGTTATCGTCATAGTAGCCATTTAAGCATGCAGGATTATAAAATTCAGAAGTCACAGAGCTCGTGAACCCCTTCGGACAAGAACATCCCCCTGTTAATGGATTGAGACTTCTGCAAGTGTTACCATCCCAAAAATTGACCGTATAAATTCCTCCCTGCAATGAAGTCTCCTCAAAACTGCCTTTGGTGAATGACTTCCATTCCTGGACGTTTGCTGGCTTGGTTTTGCCTGTAAGGAGGCAAGCGATGATGTTTTGCTTGTCATCGGCCATTTTAGTCGTGCCGATTTGCGCGGCGGTGCAGGGTTGCCCGGGCAGTTCTGCATGAGCGGAGAGAGGCCCTGCGAACAAAGCCAGCATGAAACCGATGATCGTCTTTTTCAGCATGGCGTCCATTCCTTATCGCGAGAGGAAGCAGGTCAATTCATTATAGCTCTATCTTTCACATCTTAACTATCTCTTAAAATGCGAAAGCGCGGCCCCCTTGAGAGCCGCGCCCCGGTGTTATCCTGTTGCAAATATCCTTGGGGAGCACAGGGGGGGGCAACACGGCATTCATTCCAAATACAAAATGTACTGTTGCGTAAAAGTCATAACGACGGGCATGTGTGATATCTAGGTGTAGGATTGGGTGGATTTTAACCATCAATTAAGACAGATTTGTGAGCGTTCGCGCACCGCAAGGTTGCGTCGATGTTCGAAGCAACCGTCACTTTGGAGGCACATCATGACGTTCCGTAAGTTCCTGTTGGCGACGACCATTCTGGCGGCTATACCGCTGGCGGCCTCGCCCGCTTTGGCAGCCAGCAAGAAGGCGTCAGCCAAGCCCGTCAAGACCGAAGTCCAGTTGCTGCGCGAACAGATCGCCGCCCTTAGCGCGCGTTTGAACGCCGTCGAGGCCCAAGGCGCGACTGTGTCTCAAAAGGCGGATGTCGCCGCCGCCAAGGCCAACAAGGCCGTGACGGTGAATGACAAAGGCGCGTTCGTCATTCCCGGCACCGACACCACCATCAAGCTGGGTGGCTATGCCAAGCTGGACTTGATCCATGATTTCGGCAGCAAGCCGTCCACGCCGTCGAACGCCGATTCGTTTAACTTCACCGCTTTGCCCATCGACTCGGCAGGCGGCGCGAATAACCGCAAGAACCAGACCCGTCTGCATGCGCGCCAGTCGCGCATCAACGTGGCGACCACGACGCCGTCTTCCTACGGCTTGGTGTCGACATTGATCGAGTTTGATTTTATGTCCGGTACCCCGACGGGTAACGGCTTGCTGTCCAACTCGTATGAGCCTCGCCTGCGTCACGCCTATGGCACCATCGGCGGCTGGCTGGCCGGTCAAACCAACACCTTGTTCCAGGACATGGCCATCGTGCCCGAAACCCTGGATGCCAACGGCCCCACCGGCTGGACGAATGTTCGTCAGGCCCAGGTCCGCTACATGCATGACTTCAAGAACGGCCACACCCTGGCAGCGTCTGTGGAAAATCCCGAATCGGATTTCACCACTTCGGCTGGCCTGACCAACACCAACAGCATCAACCAAGTTCCCGATATGGCTGCGGCGTACAAGTACCAGTCGACATGGGGTCATGTCGGCCTGCGCGGCGTGCTGCGTAATGTCGCCGTCAAGGTGCCCAGCAGCCTCGGCGGGGCAAGTGATGATGTTTGGGGCTATGGGTTGGCTCTGTCGGGCCGCTTTGTCCCGGCGACGTACTTCACCAATGGTCCTTTCCATGCCAAGGACAGCGTGTTCGGTCTGTTCCAAGGCGGCGAGGGCATGGGCCGTTATCTGTCGGATGCCGTCAATCTGGGTACGGCTCTTAACCTCGTCACCGGCGACTTGCGCACGCAGGCCACATGGGGCGGTTATGTGGGTGGCCAGCACTTCTGGACAGACACCGTGCGGTCTTCGTTGGTCTATGGCCACACGACCATTCGTCCGCACACCTTCCTGCCCGGCGTGACAACGACCAAGGAACTGGACTCGGTCCATGTCAACTTGATCTGGAGCCCGGTGCCCAGCGTGGATGTCGGTTCGGAGTACATCTATGGCCACCGCGAAGTGAACAGCGGCCAGGATGGCTACGGTCACCGTATGCAGGCCAGCGCGGTCTATCGCTTCTAACCTGACGGCGATCGCGTTCAATGACAAGCGAGGGGGCGGAGACATCCGCCCCCTTTTCTTTTATCTAAGCATCAGGCTTTTCTCGGTGCCTTTATGGCCAACTGGCAGATACGCGCCTCGGATGAAAGATTGGGTTATGCAGCAATGCATCTATCCTTCTTCGTGACTGTCAGCCGGAAAGGATATGACCGTCATGACGAAAGGACCGTTTGATAGACATGTCTGGGCAGCTTAAAGCGCTATGCCATGTGTGTATGTGTACGCGGCAAGGCTAATTCGAGGAGGACGAAGGGGAAGGACAAAACAGGCGCGCCAAGACGGCGACGATCGCGGACGCCTCGGCGCTGTGGATGCGATAATAGACGGTTTGCGATTCTCGGCGCGTCGTCACCAACCCCTGGGCACGCAAACGCGCTAAATGCTGCGACAAAGCGGATTGGGACAATCCGGCACGCGTTTGCAGATCGCCCACGCAATACTCCCGCTCGGCCAAGGCGCACAGAACCCGCAAACGGCAGGGATGCGCCATGGCCTTTAACAAGCGCGCTGCGGATTGCGCGGCGGCATCGAGATGGTGGAGTTCTTGCGTCTTTATATTCATAATTGCTAATTTATAGAATCATGATATAAAGATCAAGTCCGCGATCAAAAAGGAAGAACAACATGTTGCGATGGGGAATATGTCTGATCTTTCTGAGCCTGCCGATGGCGGCTTGGGCGGAAGAGATAACCGTGCAGCCGGTGGTGGTGCAGGACATGAAAGCCGTGTTCGGCACGGTGGAGAGCGTCAAGACCACGCCTGCGCGCGCGCGGGTGGAGGGCACCATCGAGAGTCTGGCCTTGGCCGAAGGTGCCCATGTCCAAGCCGGACAGGCCATCGCAAAGATCTATGATGCCAAGCTGTCTTTGCGATTGCAGGCGTTGGACGCGCGCATTCGATCCTTACGCGCGGACCAAGACTTGGCGCGTACGGAACTCAAACGCATGCAAGAGCTGCGCGGCGGCGGCACCGTATCGCAAGCCGCCCTGGACAAGGCGAAAAGCGCTTATGAACAGGTCTCGGGCGGGCTTGACGCCGCGCAGGCCGAGCGCGGCGTAATCGCCCAGCAAAACAGCGAGTCGGATGTCTTGGCCCCGGCCTCGGGGCGCATCCTGAAGATGTTGGCCGTGAACGGCTCTGTGGTGCGTCCGGGCGAAACCGTGGCCGAGATCGCGACCGAGAATTATATCTTGCGCTTGCGTCTGCCCGAACGTCACGCGCGTTTCGTCAAACTCGGCGACACGGTCAAGATAGGGGCGCGCGGCGCGCAAGAAGACTCTGCCGATACGGCGCATCGAGACGGCGTGATCCGTCTGGTCTATCCCGAATTGCAGCAAGGCCGCGTGATCGCCGATGTCGAGGCCGATGGACTGGGCGATTTCTTTGTCGGCGAACGCGCAAAGGTCTATCTCAACACGGGATCGCGCATGAGTCTTGTCGTGCCAAGGGATTACCTGGTCCGGCGCATGGGAGTGACATTGCTGCGCGTTAAGGCCATCGGCGAGGTGGTGGTGCAGCCCGGCCAAGACATGCCTGGGGGTATCGAGATTCTATCCGGGCTAAAGGCTGGCGATATTCTGGTGAAGCCATGACCGCGCGGCTGGGGTTATCCGGTTGGCTGGCGCGCGCGTTCATCGCCTCGCCCCTAACACCGTTGCTGCTGGTCGCGGCGCTGGCCGTGGGAATATTGGGCCTGGTGGCGTTGCCGCGCGAGGAAGAACCGCAAATCAGCGTGCCGATGGTCGATATCCACGTCACCGCCAATGGCCTCAAGGCCGATGACGCGGTGGAGCTGGTGACTCGCCCCCTGGAATCCATTCTGCGCGGCATTGACGGCGTCGAGCATGTCTATTCGCAAACCAGTGATGACCAAGCCATGGTCACAGCGCGTTTCGTGGTCGGCACGCGCGAGGATGACGCCATCTTGCGCGTGCATGAGCGCGTCCGCGCCAATTATAGCCGCATGCCCATCGGCGTCCCCGAGCCTTTGATCGTCAAGCGCGGCATCAACGATGTCGCCGTCTTGACTCTGACATTGCACCCAAAGCCAGAGGCCGCCTCGCGCTGGAGCGACCACGATCTGGGACTTTTGGCCGACCGCTTGCATCACGAGCTGAGCAAAGTTGAGAATGTGGGGCTGACCTATATCGTCGGCGGCGCGCCCGACCAAATTCGCGTCGAGCCTGACCCCGAACTTTTATCTCTATACGGCGTGACCTTGAAATACCTGGTGGAGAAAGTGCAATCCGCCAATCGCTCGTTCCTGGCGGGCCAGATAACACAAGACAACCAGAGCCTATCCGTGGCCGCCGGTCACACCATGCAAGGCATCCCCGATATCGGCATGCTGCTGCTGACCACGCAAGACGGGCGGCCTGTTTATGTCAAGGATGTCGCGCGCGTGGTGATGGGCGCGCGGACGGATGAAAAGCGCGTCTGGCAGATGTTGCCCGACGGAGGCAAAGGGTTTTCCCGCCTCCCCGCCGTGACGATGGCCTTTGCCAAGCGTCAAGGCGCGAACGCGGTGACAGTTTCAAAAGACTTGCTCGCTCAGTTGAAAATCGCCCGCGCCCATGTCTTGCCCGAGGATATCGAGGTGGCGGTGACGCGCAACGACGGCGCTTCCGCACTTGAAAAGTCCAATGAACTTTTGGCGCATCTGGCCATCGCGGCGCTGAGCATCGCCGTCTTGATCGCCTGGGCGCTGGGCTGGCGCGCCGGGGTCGTTGTGCTGGTGGTGGTACCGGTGACGATCTTATTGACCCTGTTCGCGGCGTGGTTGATGGGCTTTACGTTGAACCGCGTCAGCCTATTCGCCCTTATCTTTTCCATCGGCATCCTGGTGGACGACGCCATCGTGGTGATCGAGAACATCACCCGTCATTGGTCCATGCCGGACGGACGGACCCGCATGCAAGCCGCCATCGAGGCGGTGGCCGAGGTCGGCAACCCCACGGTGGTCGCCACATTGACGGTGGTCGCGGCCTTGCTGCCGATGATGTTCGTCTCGGGCCTGATGGGACCTTATATGAGTCCCATTCCGGCCAATGCCTCGGCGGCGATGCTGTTCTCGTTCATGGTCGCGGTGGCCGTGACGCCATGGCTGATGGTCAAATTACATGGCGCGGGCGCGAAAGCGGGGCATGAAGAATCCGATGGCGGCGCGCTGGGCCGATTGTATCGGCGTGTCGCGGGACCCGTCTTGGCCTCGCGCAAGGCGGCGCGACGTTTCGTGTGGAGCGTGGTAGGCGCAACGGTGGCCGCGTGCCTGCTGTTTCCCTTAGGATTGGTGACGGTCAAGCTGCTGCCTTTCGATAACAAGTCCGAGATTCAAGTGGTTGTGGACCTGCCGCCCAGCGCCAGCCTGGAGACGACCGATCGCGTGCTCCTTGCCGCCGCGCAGGCATTGGCCGGAATTCAGGAAATCACGGCCATTCAGGCCTATATCGGCACGGCCGCGCCTTTCAATTTTAATGGATTGGTGCGCCACTATTATCTGCGTCAACAGCCTCACCAAGGCGATCTGCTGATCAACCTGAAACCCAAAGACGTGCGTCACCGCAGCAGTCATGCCATCGCGCAAGACATTCGTTCGCGTCTGCGCGATCTGGCCTTGCCCCAGAACGCGCGTTTGCGCGTTGCTGAAGTCCCGCCGGGGCCGCCCGTCTTGGCGACCTTGCTGGCGGAAATCTATGGCCCCGACGCCGCCACACGCGAACAAACGGCTCGGAAGGTTCGCGCGGCCTTTTCCCAAGTCGATGCCGTGAAAGACCTGGACGACACCTTGCCATCCCCCGGCCAGCGTCTGCGCTTTGTGCTGGATCACGACGGCCTGGAATTCTACGGCGTCGAGGAGGGGCATGTGTATGACACCTTGGCCACATTATTGGGCGGCGTATCTGTCGGTTATTCGCATCGAGGGCCGCAAGTGCATCCGATCGAAATCGCGCTGCGCCTGCCGCGCGAGGCTTTGGGATCGACCGAGCGTCTTCTGTCCACGCCGGTTCCCGCGCGCGAGGGATTCGTGGAGCTGGGCGATGTGGTGCATGTGTCGCGCGAGGCGGCTTCGGTGCCGATCTTCCGTCGTGACGGACGCTTCGCGCATATGGTCATGGCCGAATTGGCCGGAGATTACGAAGCCCCCATCTACGCCATGCGCGATGTCGAGAAGGCCCTCGGGAAACAGGATTGGGGCGCGGCGGGACCTCCCGCCATCGGCCTGCACGGCCAACCACGCGACGAGTCCAAACCTTTCCTGCTATGGGACGGCGAATGGGAGATCACCTATGTGACTTTCCGCGATATGGGCGCGGCCTTTGCCGTCGCCTTGCTGGGAATCTATCTGCTTGTCGTCGCGCAGTTCCGCGAATTCCGCCTGCCCTTATTGGTGCTGGTGCCGGTGCCCCTTACCCTTATCGGCATCGTCCTGGGGCATGCTTTGTTTGGCGCGCCGTTTACCGCCACGTCAATGATCGGCTTTATCGCTTTGGCCGGGATCATCGTGCGTAACTCCATCTTGCTGATCGACTTTATCCGCCACCGTCAAGACTCGGGGCAAGATTTGCGCGATGTGCTGTTACAAGCCGGTTCCGTGCGTTTCAAGCCCATCCTGCTGACGGCCCTGGCCGCCATGATCGGCGCGGCCTTCATCTTGGCCGACCCCATCTTTCAAGGCCTGGCCATTTCCCTGCTCTTTGGCTTGGCCTCGTCCACGGCGCTAACCGTCTTGGTGATTCCGGCCATTTATGTGATGCGCGAACCAATTCACACAGAGAAAGCAATCATGCCCATCGGCTGAGTGTTCGTTGTGGGCATTTCGAGGGTACTTCTATGAACCGGAATTTGGGCGGACCAAATTCGCGTCTGTCTCTCATGTTCGAGAAGGTCATATTGATCTCATAGATCAGGTGGAATAGATTGAGGACTTAGAATCGAATCGATGCCTACAGAGGCCAGATGTGTGCACTGAAACCGCCCCCCCCCCGCTGGTCATCGGCGTCTGAATCAGGCATAGCCATTGGGCCGATCCTGTGGGTTGTGGCGATTCTGGCCGTCTTGGCCTCTGCCATTGCGGCGGCGTCGGGTTCGTTCAATGGCGATACTTCGGCGGTTAAACTCAAAGCCCAAGCAACGGCCATTCTCGGTTATGTCAATGAATTGCAAATCGGCGTGGATAGAGTGATGTCACGCTGCCCGGATACGGAATTCAGCCTCGCCAATTCCGTTGATAGTGGTTATGCGGAAAATCCCCTCGCTCCTGCTGATAAGTCCTGTCATGTCTTTGATGTGAATGGCGGCGGTATTCTATTCAAAGAGCCACCACCAGATGTAGATTTAACAGAAGTGCCAGCAGGAATAAGGCATTATTTTATACATACATATAGTGAGATCTATGGAATGGGAAAAACGGTTATTGGGGATAATACAGGTAGAGATCTCATTATTGTTTTGCCTGGAATCAAGAAGGAACTATGCTTAAAGATAAATGATATGGTGGATGTAACAATGGAAAGTGGGGATGCTCCTATTGGATGGAATCCTTTAGCAATGAAGGGATATGATTACTATTCATCAGGTGGCAATGGTTATCATCATACTTGCGGCAGCAATAATCAGGGCAAACATACGTGCTGTACAAAAATCGGGGTAAGCGACGCTGATCCTCGAATACCCGTTGGCTCCTATGTCTTCTTTCACGTCTTGCATGTCAGATAGTGCGGCGTGTTCGTTGTGCCTGTCGTTACGGGTTTTCTCGTTGCCTTGTCGAATTATATTCGGAGGCGCGGGTGTCAATGAGAGAGGCAGGAACCAAAATGAAGACTGTCCGCTGCCCCTTGCTATGTTCGGCAGAGTGGATTATGCTGCAATGCAGCGAAACACATGCCGCCCTTCGTCACTGCCAACCGGAAAGGACCCGACCGTCATGACCAAGACCAACCCTCTCTTCCCTGAATTTCCCCAATTCGGCGATTTCGCCAAGACATTCAGCCAATACAAAATGCCCGGCGTGGATGTGGAGACTTTGGTCGCCGCGCAGCGCCGCAATATCGAGGCCGTCAGCGCCGCCAATCAATTGGCCTTCGAAGGCCTGCAAGCCGTGTGGCACCGCCAAGGCGAGATCATGCGCCAGACGGTGCAAGAGGCCTCGGATATGCTGGGCCAGATGATGACCGTCACCACGCCCGAAGAGAAAGTCGCCAAATCGGCGGCTTTGAGCAAGATGGCGTTCGAAAAGGCCTTGTCCAACATGAAGGAATTGGCCGAGATGGTGGCCAAGTCGAATTACGAGGCGGTGGAAGTGATCAGCGCGCGCGTCAGCGATAGCATTGAAGAGCTGCGCGGCTCGATCCCGACGGCAAAAAAGGCCGCTGGTAAGCGCTAGTCTGTCTTCATTTATCGGGAAAGGGGCGGTCGCCGGTTCGGGGGCCGCCCCTTTTCTTTTCGCGTGACAGCGCACGGGGCCGGGGCTATAGCATCGGGCAAATCCTGTCTCACTCTTTTGGGATGCGCCTATGACTTCCTCCGCCTTACGCCTAGCCATCATCATTCCTGCCCGCTATGGGTCAAAGCGCGTGCCGGCGAAACCGATGGCGATGATCGCGGGGCGCTCTCTCTTGCACCGCGTATGGGGCATGTGCCAAAGCATCTCGAATGTCGCCGGGGTATGGGTGGCGACCGATGACGAGCGCGTGGCCGATCATGCCCGCAGCTTTGGCGCGCAGGTGGTGATGACGCCGGTCGATTGCCAGAACGGCACCGAGCGCACGGCGGCGGCGCTGACGGCGCTGGGCAGCGGCATTGACGCCGCCGTCAATGTTCAAGGCGACGCGGTGCTGACCCCGCCTTGGGTGGTGCAGGCTTTGGTCGATGCCATGCATGCCGACGATATTTCACCCATGGTGACTCCCGCCGTATGTCTGGATCGCGCGCGCTGGCTTGAATTCATCGAATCCAAGAAACAGGCCCCCTCCAGCGGCACGACGGTGGTGTGCGACGCCCAAGGGCGCGCCCTGTATTTCTCAAAGACCGTTCTGCCTTTCGTGCGCGAGCCGGATGTCTTCTTTCCCAAGATCATGCGCCATATCGGCCTATACGGCTATCGGCGCGAGGCGTTGATGCGCCTGGCGGCCTTACCGATGAGCGCGTTGGAGCGCAGCGAATCCTTGGAACAATTGCGCGCCTTAGAGGCTGGCATCCCCATCCGCGTGGTCGAGGTGGATTATCGTGGCCGCACCCATTGGTCCATCGACAATCCCGAAGATATCGGCATCGTCGAAGCCATCATCGCCCGCGAAGGGGAATTGATCCCTCATGCGTGACCTTATCCTTTTCCGCCACGGCAACACCTTTGACGCCGGACAAGAACCCACGCGGCTGGGCTGCCGCAACGATCTGCCGATGACTCCCTCGGGCGAGGTCCAGGCCCAGGCTGGCGCGCAGGCTTTGGTGGCACTGGCGCAAAGGCCCCAGGCTCTTTACGCCCCGCATCTGAAGCGGACATGGCGTTTCGCGCAGATTTTGGGCGAGGCGTTGAATTTGGCCCCGCAGCCCGATGACCGCCTGATCGAGCTGGATTACGGCGCATGGTCGGGCCTGACGGATCCCCAAATCGCGCAGCGTTTCGGCGCGGATCATCTGGAAGGGTGGAACAAGCGCGGCTTGTGGCCACTGCAAGACGGATGGGGCGAGTCGGAAGATATCGTCGCCGCGCGCACGCGCGCCTTCGCCGAATATGTCGCCACTTTGCCCGGGGACGGCCCTGTTATCGGCGTCAGCAGCGCGGGCACGTTGCGTTTTTTCTTGCGCCTTGTTCCCGGCGCTTTTCAAAACGCCATCGAACAAAGCCTGTTGAAGGTCAAAACAGGTCATGCCGCGCATCTGCGTTGGCAAAACGGCGGATGGGCGTTATTGGGGTGGAACATACCCCCGGATCGCTTGTCGCAGGGCATATGACCCCACATCCCTGCTGAATGTAGCCATATTAAAAACGATCGTTATTTATTAATGAATTTATGCCGCGACATTCTGACGCACCCCCTGTGCAAAGCCCCACGCCGAACTTACATCCTCCATAGGGCCAACAAGATTGATTGGCGGACGCTTTCGTCCGCCAGAAGGGGGTGCGATATGAATATCCGTCAAAAAATGCCGCATGCGGATGAAGCGGTTTCTGCCATCACCGTGCGGTGCGTCTGTTGCGATGAGGACCGGGAAAGCGCCTACAATATCCGACGGGACGTTCTGGTCCATGGCGGCGGATTATCCGCCCGGCGAGAGCTGGATCGTCTGGACGATGAAGATTGCTGGCACTATCTGGCATTCTGGGGCCGTAAGCCGGTGGGCACGGCGCGTGCGCGTCATATGGCCAATGGTGAGATCGAGATCGAGCGTGTGGTGGTCTTACCCGAATATCGCGGCCATGGTGTCGGAACGGCGCTGATGGCGTTTATTACGAAAGACTTGACGGATCATGCCGCGCGGCTACTGGTGCGTTCGCGGTTGCCCTGTGTGTCTTTCTTTGAAAGCCATGGCTTTCATGCCATTGGGCCGGAGTACCGCGACGATATGGGGGCCTTTGTGCGCGACTTGGCGTATCAGGCCTTCGAGTCGGTCCCTGGCAGCCCGCCTGGACACATCCATACCGTTTCGGCGGGCCAGTAAGGTAGGGCGATGGCCCAAAGATATCCCGGGCGGGGCCGTGTTTCCCCGTCCGGGGTTCTTTTATTCCTCGTCGTCGCCTTTGAGACGCTCGATACGCGCACCGCAAGCCACGAGCTTTTCTTCGATGCGTTCATAGCCCCGATCCAGGTGATAGACGCGCCGCACCGTGGTGCGGCCCTGGGCCGCCAACCCTGCTAATACCAAAGACACCGAAGCGCGAAGATCGGTCGCCATCACGGGCGCGCCCTTTAGCACCGGCACGCCGCGCACCAAGGCCGAGGCGGTATGCACGGTGATGTTCGCGCCCATGCGGGCCAGTTCGGGCACATGCATAAAGCGGTTTTCAAAGATCGTCTCGGTGATCAAGGCCGCGCCCTGGGCCACCGTCATCAAGGCCATCATCTGCGCTTGCAAGTCCGTGGGATAGCCCGGATAAGGCTCGGTCATCACATCCGCGCCCGTCAGCGCGCCATTGGCCCGACGCACGCGCAGACCGCCTTCCTCTTCGGTGACCAGAACGCCGGCGCAGTTCAAGATGCGCGTAAAGGCCTCCAGATGGTCCGCGCGCGCGCCTTGCAGCAACAAATCGCCGCCCGTGATGGCCGCCGCCACGGCCCAGGTCCCGGCCTCAATGCGGTCAGGGATCACGCCATGGCGCGCGCCATGCAGCCGATCCACGCCCACGATATGCAAACGGTCGCCGCCGATGCCGGTGATTTGGGCACCCATGGCGACCAGACATTCGGCCAGATTGCACACTTCGGGTTCACGCGCGGCATTGATCAGTGTGGTTTCGCCTTTGGCCAGGCTGGCGGCCATCAGCAGATTGATGGTCGCGCCCACCGAGACGAAGGGGAAGACGATCTCGGCCCCGCGCAGTCCCTGGGGGGCCTGGGCCTCGATATAGCCGTCTTTCAGCTCGATTTGGGCACCCATGGCGCGCAGGCCCTGCAAATGCAAATCGACGGGACGTGTTCCGATCGAGCAGCCGCCGGGCAAGGACACCCGCGCCTTGCCGCAGCGGGCCATCAACGCGCCCAGCACCCAGATGCTGGCCCGCATTTTGCGCACCAGGTCGTAAGGCGCGGTGATGTTGGTGATCTGCCGCGCATGTAACCGCCATATGCCCGGGGCTTCTTGCTCCACGCCCACGCCGTGCTGTTCCAGCAAGGCCCGCATGGTCAGGATATCTGCCACGGCGGGCACGTTCTCTAACACCAGCGGCTCGTCGCTCATCAAACCGGCCACCAGCAGCGGCAAGGCCGCATTCTTGGCTCCGCTGACGGGAATGACGCCTGTTAAAGCCACACCGCCTTCAATGCATAATTTGTCCATGACTCGTTGTTCCTTGATGTCCCACGCTGGCCCCGACAGTGCCCCGCCCTCATGGCCGGATCAAGTATGGATTATGGTTGCCGATGGGAAGACGCCGAAATCTTGATGCTTTCTGGTGTGGCTTCATTCTAAACCCCCGCACCATCGGCCAGGACAGGTGATGGACTCCCGCCTTCGCGGGAGTGACTCATGAAGAGAGGGGGGGGCGCACAACAAGCCATGCCGTATTCATATAAAAACCACCCTCTCTTTTAGTCATGCTCGCGCATGCGGGCATCCATCACCTGCCGCTTACGCTGATACTGAATCTCAGATTCTTCGCCCAAGCCACAACCATTGACGCCGTTTCATCTAGATTCATGAACAGCCTCTATAATAGCTTAGCGTACTTCGCGCAAAGCTCGGCCAGGCCTTGGGGCGTGGCCAGTTGTTGCTCGGACAATTCGATCATTCTTTGAATAACGCGCGTCTCATACGCATCGGCCTTGGCGGGAAGATCAAAGGAAGTCGGCGGCGTTTGACCGGCGGCGGCCAGCTCGGACCTGGCCTGCTCCCGGTTTTTGATGACCATCATCGCCGCCATCTGGAACGTATTCTCCAGCAGCGGCTGACACGGTGCGGGCCAGATGCTGGGCGGGTTTGGCGCTTGCGAAAACTGCATCGCGTCCGAATACATCAGCTTCGTTATGAAGCCATTGACAGCGCCGGCAATCAGAGACGGTTTTTCCATGGCGTAACTCTTTTGATCGGTGACCAAAAGCCAGAGACCGGCAGACAAAAGCAGGATCGCATAACAAACAAAAAAAACCACCAAGGAGAGTGCCAAGTCTACTCTCACCATTTTTTCTTTGGATTTAGAAAAGATCAATAAAAACAGTTCCAATGCGGCCAGAGACGCTGGAATAAGGAACAACCAGATGGCGTCAGATGGCTTCATCTCTGAAAGAAGTGTGACTTGGTTCGTGAGTATCTCAAAGACATTCATGGCGCGCGTCCTTGCTCGGCAGATGATGGCGGGGCCGGATTTGGTATGGAAATCCCGCAGGTTTGGGCCAGGTCCATGATCCCGATATTGTTGGGGTCGGCCTGTGGGTGCGTTCCGGGCGGGGCGGTCCAGACGCGCTCGAAATCCAGTTCCGCGATGTGCTGGGAATCTTCCTCGGTCTTGGAAGTCGCGGCTTGATCCGACGCCTTGACGATGCGGCAGCTATTGGCCCGATATCCATAAACCGCCAATTGGGCCATCAGCGCGGCGTTCATCGCGGAACATTCGTCCTCGCCCAGCATCCCTCCATGTAAGCGCAGGCGGATGATTTGCGGGTCTATCCGCATGGAGATGTCCTGCAACATCGATATTTGCGGCAGCAATTTGTAGGTGTCTTGCGGCGACAGATCGACCGTTTGGACAGTTAAGCCTGGCGATCCGGCCGCGCCGCGCACAAAGGCCAAGACATAGGCCATGCGCATCATGCCCATCGACACGCGCCAATGCCGATAAGTTCGACCGGCCACAGAAAAAAAGCGATCGATCTCCCCATTTACTCGAGCAAGGCCGGCGGTTCGGGATAGTTCGGGCGAGCGCGGTTGAGTTTTTTCGGCGGCGGCCAAAGACAAAGACGCCAGACGCAGCGACTGTTCTCGAAAGCACGCCAATTGCCCCGATTCCTTCATCTGAGGATAGGCGATGCTGTCTATAAGGAAGTGGGCATAGCCGATCAACAGATTGTCGTTCACTGCCATGCGCGCTTCTTGTTGTCCACCAAGCAGTATCCCGCGCATATAAGATGTTACCGCCGTTAGGGACAATAAGGGCGCGATTAGCATGACGGCAAGACAAGACAGGAAAATCCGCCGATGACGCCGCGTTCGACCACTGAGGATAAGGGCCATCAGAGCCAAGAAGGCCAGCACAGCAAGAACAAGAGGCACGGAAAAGACAAGCCCCGCCCAGCCCAAAGGCATCCATGGCGCAGGGACGCCATATGATGTCACCATAAAAGGAGGAGTCAGCGAATCCATCGGGGCTTCTTTCCAAAAATGGGATGGCTGAAATTCATTCTACCTTCAAAACACCCTCCAAGCCAAGCCTTGGCATCATTTTCTTTTCCCGCTAGGCAAGATGCGCGAGCCTCTGATACAAGGGGCTCATGACTTTACATTTCTACAACACCCTTTCCCGCCAGGTTGAAGCTTTTCGGCCTCTTGATCCCACGAATATCCGCATCTATGTGTGCGGCCCCACGGTTTATGACTTGGCGCATATCGGCAATGCTCGTCCGGCGGTGGTGTTTGATGTTCTGGCGCGGTTGTTGCGGGCAAGTTTTCCGCGCGTCACCCATGTCAGCAACATCACGGATATCGAAGACAAGATCATCGCCCGTTCGCAAGAAAGCGGCGAGTCGATTGCCGATCTCACCCGCCGCACCGGGGCCGATTACCGCGCCGATATGGCGATATTGGGCGTCAATCCGCCCGATATCGAGCCTTGGGCCACGGCCTATATTCCTCAGATGCAGGCCATGATCGCGCAGCTGATCGAACGGGGCCATGCCTATGAATCCCAAGGTCATGTGTTGTTCAACGTGCCCTCGATGCCCGATTACGGACGCCTTTCCCGCCACAGCCGCGACGAATTGATCGCCGGCGCGCGGGTCGAGGTGGCCCCGTATAAGCGCGACGCGGCCGATTTCGTACTGTGGAAGCCCAGCTCGCCTGAACAACCCGGTTGGGACAGCCCGTGGGGACGCGGTCGCCCCGGTTGGCATATCGAATGCTCGGCCATGGCGCAGGAGCATCTGGGTCCGACTTTCGACATTCATGCCGGCGGCCTGGACTTGATCTTCCCGCATCATGAGAATGAGATCGCGCAAAGCCAATGCGCCCATGACGGCGCGCCGATGGCCCGATTTTGGATGCATAACGGCTTTCTGACCGTGAATGGCGAGAAAATGTCCAAATCCTTGGGCAATTTCTTTACCTTGCGCGAGATTTTGGCCCAGGCCCCGGGCGAGGCGTTGCGCCTGGCCCTGCTGTCATCCCATTACCGCCAGCCCTTGGACTATACCGCCGCGCTATTGGCTCAGTGCAAAGCGTCGCTGGATCGTTGGTATGGCGCGTTGCGCCAGGCCGGCGATATCGAGGTCGCGGCGGAGGAGATCATCCTGCCCGAAGAGATGCAGGCCGCGTTGGGCGAGGATCTCAACACGCCGCGCGCCATCGCCTTGATGCATGAATGGACGGGTGAATTGAATAAGGCCGAAACCCCCGCCCAGGCGGCAAGCGCCAAGGCCAAGCTGCTGGGCAGCGGCGCGGTGTTGGGACTGTTGGGCCAAGACCCCGATACATGGTTCCATTGGCAGCCCGTGGGTGGTGCGGCCTTGGATAACGCCGCCATCGAAGCCCTGATCGCCGCGCGCCAAGCCGCCCGCGCCGCCCGCGACTTTGGCGAAGCCGACCGCCTACGCGCCCAACTGGCCGCCGCCGGTGTGGAGCTGGAGGATTCAGGCCTAGAGACGATGTGGCGGCGGGGATAGGCTTAGCTGCACATGGAAATCGTGGCGGGCGGAGACTGGCGGCGCAGACACGCCGCCCGGTACGCACGGTTCATTCAGCCCCCGCCCGATAAAGATATCTAAACCTCCCCGCAACATGCAGGGTCTGCCTGTATGTCAGCCGGCGGCCATCTTGGCGACTTCGGCCACGAAGTCGGTCTGTTCCTTTTCGACGCCTTCGCCCAGATGGAAGCGTGCAAAGCCGGTCACGACGACCGGAGTGCCCCATTCCTTGCCCAGTTGCTCCAACATCACGCTGACTTTGCGTTCGCCGTCATGCACCCAGACCTGCTCCAGCAGGGCGACTTCCTCGTAATACTTACGCAAGCGACCCTCGACCATCTTGGCGATGACGTCTTCGGGCTTGCCGCTGGCGCGGGCCTGGTCGGCCAGGATTTGCTTTTCACGCTCGATCAGATCGGCGGGAATCGCGTCTTTGCTGACGGATTCGGGCTTGGTGGCGGCGATGTGCATGGCGATTTGACGGCCCAGCTCGTTCAGTCGCGCGGGATCGGCCTTAGACTCCAAAGCCACCAACACGCCGATGCGCCCCAGACCCGGCGAAATCGCGGCATGGCAATAGGCCGCCACGACGCCCTCGGTCACGCTTAGACGCCGAACACGGCGCAAGGCCATGTTCTCGCCCACCGTGGCAATCAGATTGGTCAGGGCCGGACCCAGAACCGCCTGCAGGGCCTCCATATCCTCGCCCTTATCCAAGGCCGCCTGCGCCGCTTGGCGCGCCAAGGCCTGGAACTGGTCGTTGCGCGCGACAAAGTCGGTTTCGGCGTTCAGCTCAATCACCGCGCCCACCTTGCCGCTTGCGGCCAGAGCCACAAGCCCTTCGGCAGCCACGCGACCCGCTTTTTTGGCGGCAGCCGACAGGCCCTTTTTACGGAGCCAATCAATCGCCGCTTCCAGGTCGCCGCTGGTTTCGATCAGCGCCTTCTTACAGTCCATCATGCCTGCGCCGGTGCGGTCGCGCAGAGTCTTGACCAATGTGGCTGAGATTTCAGTCATGGCATTCATGTCTTTCGGCAAAGAGGGAAAACGAGTTACGCGGCGCTGGGCGAGGCGTCCTTGCCCATGGTGGCGGGCAGATCGGCGTTCGAGCCGATATCCTCGCCGCTGGCCGTGATCTCGGCCTGCAAGCCATCGAGCACCGCATCCGCGAACAACTGGCAGTACAGGTCCAACGCGCGCGAGGCGTCGTCATTGCCCGGCACCGGCCAGATGACGCCGTCGGGGTTCGAATTGCTGTCCAAAATGGCCACGGTGGGGATGCCCAAACGCTGCGCTTCGGCAAGGGCGATGGCTTCTTTATTGGTGTCCATCACCAAGATGATATCGGGCAGACCGCCCATTTCCTTGATTCCGCCCAAGGAACGTTCCAGACGATCGCGCTCGCGGCTGATTTGCAGCTGCTCTTTCTTGGTCAGTTTTTGTGCATCGTCGCTGGCCAGGCGCTCTTCGATGTCGCGCAGGCGCTTGATGGATTGCGAGACGGTCTTCCAGTTGGTCAGCATGCCGCCCAACCAACGATCATTCACATAATACTGGCCGCAACGCTGCGCGGCGGCGGCAACGCGATCACGCGCCTGGTGCTTGGTGCCCACGAACAACACGCGCCCGCCTTTGGCGGCCACGTCGCGCACGGCTTGCAGGGCCTGATTCAGCATCGGCAAGCTTAGGTCCAAATTCATCAGATGGACGCCATTACGAACCCCGAACAGATAGGGGGCCATTTTGGGATTCCAGCGGCGGGGATGATGACCGAAATGGACGCCAGCTTCGAACATCTGGCTCATAGTAACGACAGGGATGGCCATGGTGATGGCTCCTTCTTGGCTCCGGTTGATCCTGGCGCAGAACTGGGTCTTTTCAAGAAAGACACCGGAGAAGGCCGCGAAAGCGCCCACAAAGGGGCACCCCCGCACCGGCTCTGCGTGCGATGTTCCGGCCTCTTCAGACCGGACACGATCTATCTACTCTAAGAACACGGCATATGCAATACTCACGCCCACCCCAAAGATGTCAGAGGAACCCATGAAGCTGATTCAATTGAATATCTGGCAAGGTCGCCTGATGTATGCCGCGATGCGGTTTCTGGAGCGTGAGCAGGCCGATATCCTGTGCCTGCAAGAAGTCACCGACGCGCCGCATAAAACCCATATGTTTGATGTGATCAAAGACATGCAGGCTCGTTTGTCTTATCCCCATATTTTCTTTAGTCCTTTCCTGAATATGGAGCTCATGGGGATGAAGGTTCCGTTCGGTAATGGCATTTTTAGCCGTCTGCCCCTTCATCACACCGATGTGGATCGTCCGCATGGCCCCTGCCTTGAGACATTCCGCCCAAACAAGAGTGACTTTGAGCCGAATAACACCCAAATCGCCCAGATGGATGTGGGAGGCGTTCCTCTTACCCTCATCAATACGCACGGATTGCTTGTCAAAAACGACTATCAGGGCGATGAGCGAACCATGCACCAAATGAATATGGCGGCAGACCGCGCCAAGAACGCGCCCGGAGGCGTCATCGTGACGGGTGACCTGAATTTGCGGCCCGAAGCGACCTCATTGGCGCGCTTGAACGGCGAATTGCGTAATTTATGCCAGGAACACAAGACACCGACCACGCGCAACGCCTTTGCCTGGAAAGACGATGTGGTCACAGATTATATCTTTGTGAACGAGGCGGTCCGTGTTCACAGCTTCCATGTGGCTCCGGATTTGATCTCTGACCACCAGGCTTTGGTGCTAGAGTTCGATCTGAACGCATGATTTGCCAAGCCATCTTGACAAATGGGGGCTGGGCATGCTGTCACCACATGATCCAACAGATGAGTGAGTCGCCGTGAGCATCTCTGACTTCGAATTCGCCTTGTTGACTCCCGAGAAGTCTTTATTGCGGACCGGCGCGCAAAGCGTGTTGCTGCCGGGCGAACAAGGACAAATGGGCGTATTGCCCGGACATGAGGCTATGGTTGCCCTGCTGGGACCGGGGGTGGTGGAGGTTGAGGTGGATTCGTCCGCCGATGCCGCGACCGCCGCAGCCCCCACAAAGCGTTCTTTCTTTATCGAGGAAGGCGTGGCCGAGGTGACCCCCGGCTATTGTCGCATTCTCGCGCCATATGCCCAAGAGGCCAATCAATTGGATCGTCAAGACGCCTTTGAGCGCGTTCAGAAGCTGGAAATGGCCCTAACCGACGTCATGACGGGCCGAGGCGGTCCGGACTCGGCAGCCTCAGGCGAGGCGCGCGATTCCTTTATGGCGCAGTTGCAGGCTCAGTTGAGATGCGCCCGCGCGCGCTTGGCCGCCGCCTCGAATATCTCGTCATCCTCGTAATCAAGACTTGCCGCGGCAGTCCGGGCAGCAACGGGCTCCTGGCGCTGCGGACGTCGCAGTATATTAGACACGTCCGCATTCGGCTTCATCAGCGCCTCGGGCGATCGTAAGGTCAGGATATCCTCCAGCGGCGTCGCCCCACGGATCAAGTTGTAAAGCGCCACCGCCTCCAGATATTCCATCTGCAGCATCGAGGTTACCTTGCCATCGGTGGAATTGTCCTTAGCAGGATTCACGCCCTGCGCGACCTTGGACTCGTCACAAGTCGCATGGGTCTCCAACGCCTTGGATCGCGAGGCCGCAGATGGGTTCCTGCCATTTTCCAGAACGGCGAAGGCTTTGACCTTGCTGGTGTCCGTCCGGGCCGGCATCTGCTGGCTATGGGTGGCAACCTGCGAGTCCTTCCATTGCTTCTCAGCCAAGTAACGCCGCGCCTCTAGATAGGGCAGCAAAGTCAAGGAATCCAGCGCTGCCAATTCAACCGGCAGCAAAACACGCACCAATAACTGCGCCAGATCATTCCCAAAACGGGTTTGCAAATTCTCTTCAGTCAGCATAGAACCCACCCCTTTCTTCAATCAGCGAAAACCGCACGACATCTCTGCTTCATCATTTCCCTGTGTCTTTTTCATGGTAACAACGGCCCATGAAAGAATGAAGCGGCGTTATACCCGGGTGACATCGTCTTGATTAGAATTGACTAGAACCTATCCTACGCGCATTCAATGAAAGTAATGTAACCAATTATGCCCCCGCACCCGACATGAGGACATGACAGGCGCGGGGGAAATGAATGTCCAAGATCAGCCGATCTCGGCCGAGTCCGCCACATCGGGAACGTCCATCATGGCATCGGCCACCAGGCCCGCATTGGCGCGGATCTTGTTTTCTAGGGCGACGGCGGCGGCAGGGTTGTCGCGCATCCATGCCTTGGCATTCTCACGGCCCTGACCGATGCGCTGGCCGTCATAGGAGAACCAGGCACCCGACTTTTCGACCACGCCGGCGGCCAGGCCCAGATCGATCAATTCGCCGGTTTTGGACACGCCTTCGCCATACATGATATCGAATTCGACCACGCGGAAAGGCGGGGCCATCTTGTTCTTGACCACTTTCACGCGCGTCTGGTTGCCTGTTACCGTGTCCCGCTCTTTGATCGAGCCGATGCGGCGGATATCCAAGCGAACCGAGGCATAGAATTTCAGCGCGTTGCCGCCCGTTGTGGTCTCGGGATTGCCAAACATCACGCCGATCTTCATGCGGATCTGGTTGATAAAGATGACCATGCAGCGCGAGCGCGAAATGGAGCCAGCCAGCTTGCGCAGAGCCTGGCTCATCAGCCGCGCTTGAAGACCGACATGGGTATCGCCCATCTCGCCTTCCAATTCGGCCTTGGGCACCAAGGCGGCCACCGAATCCACCACCAACACGTCCACCGCCCCCGAACGCACCAGCGTATCGGCGATCTCCAAGGCCTGTTCGCCGGTATCGGGCTGCGAGATCAGCAAGGAATCGATATCCACGCCCAATTTCTTGGCATAACCGGCATCCAAGGCGTGTTCAGCGTCCACAAAAGCGCAGGTCCCGCCGCCTTTTTGCGCCTGGGCCACCACATGCAGTGCCAAAGTGGTCTTGCCCGAGCTTTCCGGGCCGTAAATCTCGACCACACGTCCGCGCGGCAAGCCGCCAATGCCAAGGGCCAGGTCTAGGCCCAGCGAGCCGGTGGAAATGACCTCGACCCCGCCTTCGGCCTCGTTATGCGCGCCCAAGCGCATCACCGAGCCTTTACCAAAGGCGCGTTCGATCTGCGCCAAAGCGGCGTCCAACGCCTTCAGGCGGTCATTGTCTTCTTTCTTGTCCACCACGTTGCGGGCGGGGGAGGAACTGCTGGCCATGATCTGTTCTCCGGCTGAAAGTGGGACCGATGTGCTTGTTTTGTTCTAGGCGCATTAGTCCCACAAGACGCACGGCTTGGCAAGCCGATTCTTGCCACCCCCTCTATTTTGAGGGGGCGGGGAGAGGTGCCTTAATTTATACGAGGGAAAGCCTAAGATCGGATGGGAATTTAGGGATTATCTTCACAATGTCAGTTGTTCCTCTGTAGGGCATTGAACCTGGGTGCTGTGAAGGGCAAGAAGGGGCGGGCTGTTCGAGCGTTTTAGCTGGCTCTTTCTGTGCTGGCAGCGCTTGGGGCATCAGTATTTTGTCTGCAAAAAGTGCAGCTGCACAAACTCCAATCACACATCCAGTAATGTAACTATAAGATTTGGCAGAAGCATTAACGACATGAGAACCATAACAAGCAACAGCACATTGAATACCATTGGTAGCAATGAGAAGCGCAACCCCAGCATATAAATTAGCATCATTAATAAGCCAAATAGCCATAGAAACACCAGCAACACCAAAAGCAACAACACCAACACCAATGCCCGCAACACAAACACCTGAAGAACTCTCGGCGAAATCCTTAGCCAATTTTCTAACATTTATTTTTGATGCCTTAACGCAAACACCAGCAGCATTCTTGGCGAAATCGCGAGCGTTTTTGTAAATATTCATTTCTGATGCCTCACGGTTCGAGGTTTGCGATGGGCGTTTCCTACGCCTATCCCGCCTATTTAGTCAAGGATCGATATAATTTCTTTGCTTGTTAACGAACCCGCCCATTTTCAGGAAGAGTTCCTTAATTGTACGTTAGGGACGAGTGTGATTTATACGATCCGATGTCCCATGCCGATTCCTTCCATGCCCGTCTGCTGACCGAAGCCTATCGCGCGGCGCTGTGCAGCGACCATGCGACCACTCGGGTGGGAGCGGTGATCGCCGATCAAGATGGGCGGCCCGTCAGCCGCGCTTGCAACGGCTTTCCGCATGGCATTACCCATTCGGTCGAGCGCGTCATCACATCGGAATTATGGGATTATTATAGCCTGCATGCCGAGATGCGCGCATTGCTGGGTTGGATGCGCCAGGGGCGAGAGGGCCACCCCCAGCCCTTGACCATCGCCAGCACGCATACACCATGCGCCGCCTGTGCCAGCGCCCTGGTCGCCATGATCCCGGCGGGATTGGGCACGGTGGTGCTGGATGCCTGCCTGCCTCGGGAAGAAAGCGCCTATCCTCCCAAATGGAAGCGCAGCGTGGAGTTGGGCCGCCATTTGTTGGAAGAAGGCGGGATGGCCATTCACGAAATCCCGGCCACTTTGTCTTATCCCGATGAGGGGGACATGGCTGGAAGCTGGTGGCAACTGAAACATTCCTTTGATCAAGCCAAACCCTCTGCTCAGAACGCACATAGCCCGTTGGGCTGGAAATATGACCCCTGCATCGATTGGCGCGACGATCCCTTTATGGCCGCCTTGATGAAGCATTTCATCCAAACTTCCATGCCCATGCGGGATATGCGCGTGCGTTTGCCCTTGGACATGTTGTCCGGCTCCACCGCCTTGATCCTCGTCGATCTGCACGTCGCGCATGTCGAACTGGGCACCATGAATCCCGCCCAGCATTCTCCCGAACAGGACTTCGCGCTGGGCTTGCTGCGCGAGGCGCAGATTCCCTTCGCCTATGCCAGATCCCTATCGGATATCGTCTTTAAAACGGTCGAGACCGTCAGCCTTTAAGGCAACACCTTCAAATCCTGTTCCAATTTCTCCCGAGCCACTGCGTGATACCCCTTGATATATCAGGCTTGATCCGCTTGCGGTTTAACCGTGTCTTGAGGAAGACGATTTATACTGTCCTGGGTTGGGAAGGGATTCTGTGTCGATGGGGCACAGGATCATAACCGAGGGCAAACATGACCATCCTTATGAAAGACAAGCGCGTTCGAGGACAGGCTCTGGGCCTGATCATCGGCGTTTGTCTGAGTATGGCGAGTGCCCCCAGTTGGGCGGAAGAAGCCGAGATCGCATGCCCGGCTAACAATCACGCGAATATCACTATTGACCTGGTTTTTGAGGAGCCCGAACAAAAATTCAGTTTGAGCCTTAGGGAAATCCAGTCTCTGGACAATGAAGCGAATGGCAAGATCAACCCGCATTTAAGTCGTATGGGCGGGAAGCAGATTTCTTCCAAGGAAATGGCGACACACACTCTGGGCCTGACATCGGGCAATCTGGTGTTAGATCAGTCCACCAGCTTTTCCGTGCGCCAGATCGGCCCTGGTCGCGCATGCGTGTATTTGAGCGACCTGAAAGTGACCTTTGGCTTTCGACAGCATGTGGTCTATGTGGCGCGCGAATTGCCGCGCCGCTCCTGCCCTTTTAATGAGGTATTAAAGCACGAAGCCAAGCATGTGGACACCGACCGGAGGTTACTGAACGAAAAGGCCACATGGATCAAGAACGAGATCATGAATGCGGCGGACAAGGTCAGCCGTGTGCAAGTGGGGCATCCGGATGCGCTGCAACAAGACATGCAAGGGTCTTTGCACGCGACGATCGAACGCATCCACGATATCGTCCAAGCCGAACGCCGCGAAAGGCAGGCCGAAGTGGATAACCCGGCCGAATATGCGCGCATCGGCAGGACATGCAACGGTCAAACCCAAGAGATCGTGGATCATTTTTTTCAAAAACCTGACATTGGCGCAGGCCGATCACGATGAACGCTTTCCGGCCATGGCGGATATTCGCTGTACGGATCTTGGCCGGGCTGGGATGGATGGCCCTATCCGCCGCGCCGTCTTTGGCCGCGATATGTCCGCGCGTGACATGCGAAGGATGCGCCGTGGCTCTGGTGATGGAAGAACCGCGCTACGACTTTGATCGGGGTTATGGCCAGATCGCCCGCTTGTGGCAGGCCTCAGGGGGCAACCGACTGGGCGTACGCCTGGCCGACTCCGCCGCGATGCAGGTGGTGGGCCTGACGGAAAGCCAGCGGGCCTTAAGTTTTATGCTCGACAGCGCGCGCGAGCGACAACCCGACGGCACATGGTGCGCCCGTCCAAGCCATGTCACATTCAGCGTAGGATTGCGCGAGGCGGTGGTGCATGTGGCCCGCGATCTGGCGCAAGACCCCTGCCGCCGCCAAGCGGTGTTAGAACATGAGCACAAGCATCTATCCGTTTATCGCGCTTTCTTTACACAAAACGAGGCGTCTTTCCGCGCGCGACTGGCCCAGGCCGTTCCGGTCGAACCCTTAATGGGTTCCGCCAGCGAGGACGAGGCTCATCAAGTCCTGAAAGAAGCGATCCGCTCTCGCGCCCAAATCGTGACCGCCGGTTTATTTAGCGAGTTAGGCCGCCGACAAGAAGAAGTGGACAGTCCGGCCGAATATCTGCGCCTAAGCACAACATGCGGTGGATTGATCGACCCCAATCCCCGCTTGGAAACCCAGGACGAGGCCGCGCCCTAAACGCTTCGGCGCAAGGCCAGATGCACGCTGATTTCGGCGGCCAGGGACGTGCCCAATACCAGCGCCAAAGGCGTGCCGATCAGATTCAAAGCCAAAAGTCCTATATTGGCGTCGGGCAAGGGCAGTCCCAGCCGAGCCACCATCCCGCCAGCGGCAAAGGCGATGATCGCCGCCAACACGCTGCCCGCCAAAGCGCCCATAGCCGCCAAGCGCGTCGCATGATGACGGAATAAAGCGGCGATAGAAGCGTCCGGCGCTCCCAACAGATGCAGCAATTCGATAGAAGAGCGGTGTACGGCCAGCCCCGCGCGACAGACGATGGTCACGCCCACGATCAACACCAAGGCCACCAGTCCCAACACGCACAAGGCCGCATGCTCCATAAAGCGTGCCAGTCGGCGCAGATCGCGCGCGAAGGCGGCATGGTCATCGACGCTGACCCCGGCGGCCACCCGCGTCAGTGACGCTTCCAGATCACGCGCCTGCAACCGCGCCGCTGGGTCCGTGGCCACGTCCACCAGCACCGGCAAGGGCAGATCGCGCAACATGTCGCTATCGTCCAACCAGGGTTTCAGCATCTCCATGCTGCGCTCTCGCGGCAAAGCTTCGACCTGCCAGACGCCGGGGGTGCGTTGCAGGGCATCGACCACGGCGCGGACACGTTTGTCCTGGCTTTCATCGCTTTGCGGCAAAGCGGCGACCTCGACCGTCAATGCGCCGCGCACAAAAGGCTTCCACCCGGCCACCGTGGCCGAGAGCAGGCTTTGCGCCATCGCTGCCAGACAGGCCAACAACACCAAGGCTCCCAAGACGGCCACCAACGCGCCAGAGGCGGCCCCCTTAGGCAGCAAGGGCAAGGCCGCCGGATGCGTGGATTTAATCAGCGTCATGGGAACCTGCCGCAGGCTTGGAGGAAGAGGAAGAAGACCGACCGGTAGCATCCGGCGGCGTCAAAATGACAATATCCCCCTCGCGCACCACGCCCAGCACCGAACGCGCGCGTTCTTCCAACAAATCCCGATCAAGATTTGAATCGCGCAACAGGCCGACTTGATGTTCCCAGCGCGCGCGTTGGGCGCGCAGCTCGGCCAATTGGGCCTGGCTATCCGCAACCTGGCGATCCAATTGCGCCACCGCGCGTAAGCCGCGCTCGCCCTGGACGGTGTTGTACAGAAAATACCCCGCCAGCACCGCCGCCAGAACGGGTGCCAAAACCTGCCTGACCCGGCGCCAGCCTTCGGCTGGTGCAAAAGCCCTGCCCCGCTTATTTCGGACCTGTGTTATGGGTCTTCCCCGTTGTGGCATTCCTCTTCTCCGCCGATACAGGCACTGCCGATTCTTATGCCCAGACTTTTTCATGAAGGTTAATGGCGGCGGTGACAAGGTCTATCTTTTAAAGCGTTTCGTTCCATTAACAGCGAATGCTCTTTGCCAGGTTATAGTCATACCAGATAATTTCCATAACATTTTATGAGGGATTGGTGTATGTCTGAGACATGACCTACAGCGTTGATTTTCGGAAGAAGGTCGTGGCGTATGTACGAGGCGGCGGCGGCCAGCGTGAAGCGGCACGTCGTTTCGACATCAGCCTGTGGTGTGTTCGAGACTGGCTGGTGCGGTCCGATCTTGCGCCCCGGCAGAAAGGTGTGCCGCGACGAAGAAAACTGGATAAAGAGGCCTTGCGCGCGCATGTGAGGGACTTTCCCGATGCGCTCATACGCGAACGGGCGGCGCATTTTGGCGTGTACGGCAATTCGGTGTGGATGGCTCTAAAAGCCATGAAGATCACGCATAAAAAAAGACACTGAAATACAAGGAGCGCGATCCGGAAAAGCGGATTGCCTATCTTCGCACCTTGCGCGAGATCATCGCCATGCGGGGCTCGCAGAACATCGTCTATGTCGATGAATCCGGCTTCGCTCCCGAAACGTGTCGTCGTTATGGCTGGACCAGGCAAGGACAGAAGGTTTATGGCGATCACTCGGGCCATCGCCGTCCGCGTACAAGTTTGATCGCGGCGCATCGCGGCAAAGATTTTCTTGCGCCGATGCTGTTTGAAGGAACAGCCGACGCCCAGCTTGTCAATCACTGGACGCGCGACATGCTCTGCAAAGAGTTGAACCCCAACTCAACCATCATCTGGGACAATGCGGCCTTCCACAAAAAGAAAGACCTGGCCGCCATCGCCACCCAATATGGCCATCACATCCTTTTCCTGCCGCCCTACAGTCCAGACTTCAATCCCATCGAGCGTGACTTCGCCAATATCAAAAAACGCCGACAATATGCTCTGCCTCTCACACCTCTCGATCAGATCGTCAAATGTTATGGAAATTATGTGGCTTGACTATAACCCCTGAGAAACCTTTTTCAGGAATGATGCGTGGCAGACTGTCTTGATCTGCATCAAGAACAGACACCGCTAAAAACAACAAAAAAAGGTGACATCGCCATGAGCGTGCTTCTTTCTCGGCTTAAGATCGGACAGCGCATTGCCTTGGGCTTTGGGCTGGTCTTGGTTCTGTCCCTGGCTATCGGCTTGATCGGTTACGGTGGTATTCACCAGGCCGACGAGCGCCAGCAGGAATATGTGAGAAAGAGCGGCCAGCAGCTCGAAGTCATGAAAATCCGTGGCGACAGCGTCGAGATACGCCGACAAGTCCTGGCCTATGTCTATTATGCCGATGACCGCCATAAGCAGGTGCGCATTCTGGGAAAGAAGCTAGACGAAACCCTCGAGAAAGCACAAGCAAGCTTCCATAATCCCCAGCGGCGCGAGATGGCGCAAGGCATCGAGAAAGATTTGAATGAGTATATGGCGATGTTCGAACGCCTGGTCACGCTGCAGGATGCCGGAGACAAGGCCCAGGTCAGCGCCATGCTTAACGGCGTGTTGCGAGATAAGGGCCAGGAGATCAGCGATGGCGCGTATAAATTATTGACCAGCCTCGAGGAAGATCTGCATGCCTTGGACGAGAGCCAAGACCAGGAATCCCAAGACCTGATGAGTCTGATGCGTGTCCTGCTGGTGATGTCATTGGCGCTGAGTCTGGTGCTGGCCTGGTTGACATCGCGCAGCATCGTTCCGCCGCTCAAGAATATCGTGACCGTCATGATGGCCTTGGCTGAAGGTAACAAGACCATCACCGTCCAGGGGCTGGAGCGTAAAGACGAGATCGGTTCGATGGCGCAGACGGTGCAGGTCTTCAAGCAAAACGCCTTGGAAATGGACCGCTTGCAGGCCGAGCAAGAAACCAATAAGCAGCGTGCCGAGCAAGAGCGCCGCGCCATGACTCTGAAGATGGCCGATGAATTCGAAAGCAGCGTCAAGGGCGTGGTGGACACCGTCTCATCCGCCGCCACCGAAATGCAGGCCAGCGCCCAATCCATGGCCTCGGTCGCCGAGCAAACCAACATCCAGGCCACGGCCGTGGCAAAGTCCTCGCAGCAGGCGTCGGGCAATGTGCAGACCGTGGCCTCGGCCACCGAGGAGATGAACGCCTCGATCGGCGATATCAGCCGGCAGATCAGCGAGTCGGCCAAGGTCGCGGGGATGGCCGTTGAAGAAGCCGAAAAGACCGGATCGGTCATGAAGGACCTCAGCACGGCCGCCGAGAATATCGGCGATGTGGTGAAGCTGATCGAGGAAATCGCCAGCCAAGTGAACCTGCTGGCCCTGAACGCCACCATCGAGGCGGCGCGCGCAGGCGATGCGGGTAAAGGTTTTGCGGTTGTGGCCAACGAAGTGAAAAACCTGGCCAATCAAGCCAGCAGCGCCACCAAGGACATCACCAATCAAATCAGCGGCGTTCAAGAGCAAACGCACCGCGCCGTCAGCGCCATCGGCAGCATCACGGGCACCATCAAGAAGATCAATGAAATCTCGACCACCATCGCCTCGGCCGTCGAGGAGCAAAGCGCCGCCACGCGCGAAATCGCCCGCAATGTCCAGCAAGCCGCCGAAGGCACGGGCGAGGTCAGCCGCACCATCGGCGAAGTCACCCAGGCCGCCGCCGAAGCCGGACAGACATCGTCCCAGGTCCTCAGCGCCGCCGAACAGCTCTCACGCGAATCCAGCACCTTGCGCAACGTGGTCGGCGATTTCCTCAACCGCATCCGCGCCGGCTGAACCCTGGCAATATCCTCAACAAGAAAAGGGGCCGCAGTTTCCTGCGGCCCCTTTCGTTTGGTGCGAAGAATAGCGGCGAAAGAGACCGGTTTGTATATTTGACAGTGCAGCTCCGTCACTCGAAGCTGCGCAAAAGATTGACCAGAAAATCGACGTTCGTATAGGGCTCATTTCCATGATGGGCGGTGTTCGCTGCAAGACTTCGTGCGCGCATAGACGCAACATTCAACTTGTCTTTCGTCAGGCGAAAAGTTCCCTCAAGGCCCTTTTCATAGCCTGGAATGTGCTGTTTCAGCCGTTGCAGGGCATCATTGCGGTGCAAGGGGTGCTGGATATGCTCGAAATGCAATAAAAGCCAAAGTTCGAAGCAAGGAACGGAAGCGATGGCTTGGAACTCAATCTTCTGTTTGGCATCATTGAGCAGCTTACCGTTCAGCGACTCAGCAAGAGACAGGGCTTCATGGTAAGTGCGATGCTCATCACGGTCAAAGACGGCAAATACGCGCTCAAACGCGCGGGGTGCGATTTTTCTGTGTCGGTCTCCATTTAGGAAAAGTTCGCGGGCATATTCCACGACTTGCTTCGGCTGTGTGCCAAACTCGCTTTTCCGCACTTCGATATTTGCCGTATGGAGCCGATAGGTTCTCCTGATTTCTTCAAAATACAGAGGTTCTGTTTTCTTGCCTTCCGAGACGATGAGAACCCTATCGTGACTCGCGCGTCCGCTTTTTTTGCGTTCCAGTTGAGCCCGCTGACGAATATACGGCGAATTGTCCTGCGCCATTTATGACCCCTGCGGCTCACTAAAAAACGGTAGCGCGCCATAACGGCCCATCAGATAGCCGCGCTCCAAAGCCTCGTTCTTGCGAGGGCTGAAGTCTGACAAGGGGTATAGCCTTGACGCTTGCGTGGAATCTTTTTGGACAAACCAGATTTGATCGCGGCGGAACAGGTCCGTATCAAGCAAGGAAGTATCGTGGGTAACAAAAATAAGCTGCGCCCCTTGAGCGTTGATTTTTGGGTTATGGAACATTTCCACCAGTCTGCGTACCAAGAGCGGATGCAGACTGTTGTTCAATTCATCAATGACAAGCGTGAGCCCCTTATTGAGAACATCCAGAACAGGCCCTGCGAAAAACAGAAGATTGCGCGTTCCCATAGATTCATCGCCGAGCCCGAAAACGGCTTTGCCTTGATCGGTCACATGGTGGAAATGAAGCTCATGAATTTCCTGCTCGTCGTTACCAACCTCTGTCTCGCCTGTTATGGCGTCAAAGCGAACAAAGCGGCTAGGAACCTTCTTCGACACAACATTTACATCCGTAACGCTGATGTCAGCGGTTGTCAGAAAGTTACATATTGCCTGTTTCCCCTCAGGCTTGCGCAGCATTTCTATGGAGAATGCGGGATTCAACGGAGCGATATCGTTGAGGATGGCGAGTTTGTTTGCAAACCAATGAAAGATCGGGCGCAATTGCTCGCTATTGAGATGAACAGCCATCGACAAGAACAGCGTATTGGGGCGCGTTGTGCGCTCCCACAAACTCTTATCGCCCCGGAGACCGGCACCAAGCTCGTATACATCTTTCCCCGTTGCTGAATCATATGTTCGCTTGAACCATTGCTGAGGTTTCGCGGCTTTGTACACAAGCAGGTGTTCGCTGATGATGCGTTGCGCCGTTAGCGCAAAACCATACTGATGCCGTATGCCATCCAGAATGAAGGTGATCTCAAATTCTGTCGGCTGCGCGCTTGACTCCGCATCAAGAAGGAAAGGTTGCACATTAAACGGCTGATCGGGTTTCATGGCCGAGGCGGACTCGATCACAACGCCACGCATAAATTGAAGCGCTCTGATGAAATTGGACTTGCCACCAGCGTTGGAGCCATAAATAACCGCACTCCGCAACAGAAGTGGTGCGGCCTTCACTCCAGAGGCAACGACGTTAAACTCCTGAAGTGTTTTGTCTTTGGCCGCGACAAGGCTCAAAATCTGTTCGGCGCGAAGAGAACGAAAATTTTTAACGCGAAACTCGATCAGCATCTTACCCTCCTTCGGGCCGTCAATAGATGATAATTTTGCATAAATTACGCAAAATGTCAACCCATTTCATTTCTGTGGCCTATATTCATGTTCAGACAATCGCGCTACCCTCCACAAAAAAGGGGCCGCAGTTTCCTGCGACCCCTTCGTTTGACGGGACTTCATAAACTTAGAAGTCCATATCGCCCATGCCGCCGGCACCGCCATGTGCGCCGCCGCCCGAGCTGGTCTTCTTTTCGACTTTTTCGGCAACCATCGCCTCGGTCGTGATCAGCAGGCCCGAGACCGACGCCGCGTCTTGCAACGCCGTGCGCACGACCTTGGTCGGATCGATGATGCCCGACTTGATCATGTCGCAATACTCGTCATGCTGCGCGTCGTAGCCGTGATTGGTGTTCGCCTGATCCAACAGACGCCCCACCACAACCGAGCCATCCACGCCCGCATTCTCGGCGATCTGACGCACCGGAGACTGCAAGGCGCGGCGGACGATTTCGATGCCGCGCTTTTGATCGTCATTGCCGCCCTTCAGCTTCTCCAAAGCCTTGGCGCCGTAGAGCAGCGTGACGCCGCCGCCGGCCACAATGCCTTCCTCGACTGCGGCGCGGGTGGCGTGCATCGCGTCTTCGACGCGATCCTTGCGCTCCTTCACCTCGATCTCGGTCGCGCCGCCGACGCGGATGACGGCCACGCCGCCAGCCAGCTTCGCCAGACGCTCTTGCAGCTTCTCGCGGTCATAATCGGACGACGTCTCTTCGACCTGCATGCGGATCTGCGAGCAGCGCGCCTCGATGTCCTTCTTCTTGCCCGCGCCGTCGATGATGGTGGTGTTCTCTTTGTCGATGCGCACCTTCTTGGCCGAACCCAGCATGTCCAGGGTCACGTTTTCCAGCTTGATGCCCAGATCCTCGGAGATCAGCTGACCATGGGTCAGGATCGCCATATCCTCCAGCATCGCCTTGCGACGATCGCCAAAGCCGGGGGCCTTGACCGCCGCGACCTTCAGCCCGCCGCGCAGCTTGTTGACCACCAAGGTGGCCAGCGCCTCGCCTTCGACTTCCTCGGCCACGATCAGCAAGGGACGCCCCGACTGCACCACCGCTTCCAGCACCGGCAACAACGCCTGCAGGCTTGAGAGCTTCTTTTCATGCAGCAGGATATAGGGGCTTTCCAATTCGCAGATCATGCGGTCGGCGTTGGTGATGAAATAGGGCGAGAGATAGCCGCGATCAAACTGCATGCCTTCCACGACATCCAGCTCGGTTTCCAGGCTCTTGGCTTCCTCAATCGTGATGACGCCTTCCTTGCCCACTTTCTCCATCGCCTTGGCCAGCATCTTGCCGATCTCGCGATCGCCATTGGCCGAGATGGTGCCGACATTCGAGATTTGCTCGTTCGTCGTGACCTTGATCGAGCGCTTCTTGATGTCCTCGACCACCGCTTCAACGGCCAGGTCAATGCCGCGCTTCAGGTCCATCGGGTTCATGCCCGCCGCGACGGCCTTGATGCCTTCGCGCGCGATGGCCTGAGCCAGAACGGTGGCGGTGGTGGTGCCGTCGCCGGCGGCGTCATTGGTCTTGCTGGCCACTTCGCGCACCATTTGGGCGCCCATGTTTTCGAACTTGTCGGACAGTTCGATTTCCTTGGCGACCGTCACGCCGTCCTTGGTCACGCGCGGCGCGCCGAAGGATTTTTCCAGCATGACGTTGCGGCCCTTGGGACCCAGCGTCACCTTGACCGCATTGGCCAGAGTGTCCACGCCGCGCAACAAGCGGTCGCGCGCGGGAACGTTGAATTGAACTTCTTTGGCAGCCATGATGTGATTCCTTTCCTTGAATAGTCAGAAAATGCCGGGTTAGGCCGATTTCTTCTTCGGGGCCGCGCCGGACTTCTCGATGATGCCCATGATGTCGGACTCCTTCATGATGAGGAAGTCTTCGCCATCGATCTTGACCTCGGTGCCCGACCACTTGCCAAACAACACGCGGTCGCCGGACTTGACTTCCATCGGGATGTATTTGCCATCCTCGTCGCGCGCGCCGGGACCAACGGCCAGGACTTCGCCTTCTTGCGGCTTTTCCTTGGCGGTGTCGGGAATGATGATGCCGCCGACGGTCTTCGAGTCGCCATCCACGCGGCGCACGACCACCCGGTCATGAAGCGGACGAAATTTCATGGGATCCTCCTTCTGGTTTCCTGATCTGTGATGCTTGAAAATCCGCCAATACATGCGCGCCGGATCGGCTGCGCCTGCGTTAGCACTCACCTGCGGCGAGTGCTAAGAACAATAGGTGTGTCTCCCACAGAATTCAAGTGGCGTCAGGAATCGGCTAAGTTATTGAAAAGAACATTATCAAATTATCGTCTGTTTATTCCGTTTACGGATTTTCTAAAGAAAGTTTTAACGACTTGGCGTTTAAAATCATACCTGTATCAGATAAGGAGCGGCTTGTTATGAAGCCCACATCGATTCTAGATCTAACTTTCCCGAACCCCGCCGGCTCTGGCCGGGGGTTCATGGCGATGGAAGACCGCCTGGGCGTGGGCAGCCTGTATGGCTTGGCCAAGGCGCGTCAGAAGGCGGGCATCGACGCGCATCCCGGACGCGAGGTGATCGGTTTTACGCTGCACCCCTATCGCGGCGGAACGCTGATGGGCTGCTGGGTGGATGAAGAGGGCGGACGTTTTGAGTTTCGCCATGGAAGCAAGGCCGATCTGGAACAGATCATCCAAGGCGGCGAACCGCCCGAACGCGCGCCCGGCGACCTCGAAAATCTTGACCTGCGCGAGAACCTGGTATCGCTGGAGCGGGATGTTGGCACGATCATCATCGCCATGCCCTTTGACGACACGCAAGATCCGGATGGAACACGGCGCAATGCCTTATTGCGGCGTATGTTCAACTCGACCCAGGGCCGCAAGCTGTTCGCCAATCCGGACGCGCAAGTCGTGCTGGCCCCGCCTGCGCCCAAAACCCAAGGCCCCGCGCACGAGGTGACGCCAGATCCCCTGCCGCGCTTGGCCGATATCAAGGCCCGCGCCGAGCGGGACGAGCCGCCATCTTCCGCAAGAACCCCTTCCCATCCCGTCGTGGCACAGCCAAGAAATCGCGGCCCGCTTCCCGCCCCGTCCCCGTCCGGGTAAGGCACATATCTCTCGAAGATTGTTGAGATGTCGATAGCGAGGCTTGAAGGTCGCGCTGTTCAAGCCGGCATGCGCCTGATTGGCGCGTGTCGGCGCAGCTGGATCAAGGCCGAATCTGCGCAGAAATGATGGCGGCACCAGAGAGGGCCCCGGTGCCGCCCATCATACAGGTCCCATGCCCCATGGCCGCACCTAGGCGGCCATGACATACCAGCCTTCTGCAGGCACGTCGATATCGGCCAGGCCCTTCATATCCAGATCAGCCGGAATGACGATACGGTGCGCATGCGCCAGGCGGTGCATCACCTCAAGCGCTGTGCCGCGCACCAATGTCCATTCTTTGTGATCCGTGGACAAAGCGTGCAAGGTTGCGCCCATATCTCTCGGTAGAGGCCCCTTTGTCGCAAGGCCCATGGCACCGAGCGCTTCAAGCGCCGCCGCGCGTACCGGCGCGGATTCCTGGCGGTCTGTCGCCAATCCCGTGAGGACCTCTAACGCATGGGCTGACGGTTCCGCTTCCGACTGTTTTAACGTCCGCAAGGCCGTCAGCCGAGCATCCGAGCGCGTCTCATGCCGCGCCACGTCTATCAGCGCATCGACCAACCCCGCTTGAGCAAGTCCCGTTTCGCGCCGCACAGCCGCGTTAACCTGGCGCAGCACGGCAGACATGACGTCTCGGTCGCCCTTTTCGCTGGATTCACGCGCCCAGTTCAGTACGTTTTCGAGTGAGTATTCAGTCATGACAACCTCCTGGTTGTTGCAAGCCTTTGAAGGCTTGATGGCGGCCACTCCTTGGCCAGGTAACAATGAAAGCATTGTAACAGATTTATTCTCTCTATGAAAGTTAATCGTTTGTAAATATTCAGTAAAGTTTTACTTTCTTCCGACTCGGCACGGGATGGATGAACTCGTAACTATAAAGAAACAAACGATTTATTCCATCCCCATTTTACTACGCGGGTTATAGGCATGGGTTTTGGCCCAGCCTTCGACGAATTTCGTGAAGGAAGCATCCGGATTCTCGGGCAGCACCACGCGCAAGGTGATGTACATATCGCCCGCCGTGCCGCCCGGCTTGGGAACGCCCTTGCCCTTCAGGCGCAGCAAGGTGCCGGTATTCGACGATTTGGGCACGCGCAAGGTGACCTTGCCGTCCAGAGTGGGCGCGGTGACCGAGGCCCCTTGCATAGCCTCGGGGACGCTGACGGGCAGGTCCAGATGGATATCCGCGCCCTGGCGTTTGAAATAGGGGTGCGGTTCGATCTTAATCTCGACCAGCAAATCGCCCTTGCCCCGCGCATGGGCCATGCCTTGGCCGCGCAGACGCAATCTTTGTCCGTCTTCGGTCCCGGCGGGAATCGCGACTTCCAGCGTACGCCCACCTGCCAAGGTCAAGCGGCGTTGACCGCCGCAAGCGGCCTCGATGAACGACACCGACAGAGTCTTGACGATATCGCCCCCGCCTGCCGCCGCGCCTTCGGCGGCAAAGGGATCACGCCCCGCGCCCGCGCCAAAGCCACCCTGACGCCGCGCCGCGCCGAATAAATCGGCGAACAAGTCTTCCGGGTTGACCTCGGCCCCGGAAAAGCGGGATTCGAAGTTAAAGGCATCGCCTCCCGCCGCGCCACGCCGCGCGCCAGAACGCGCCCCTTGCGAGGCATAGGCCATCGCATTGCCGCTGGCGTCAATCTCGCCCCGGTCATATTTGGCTCGCCGAACCGTATCGTTCAGGAAATCATAAGCGGCGGTCACATTTTTGAACTTGGCCTCGGATTCCTTATCGCCCGGATTCACATCCGGATGCAGCTTACGCGCCAGGCGGCGATAGGCCTGCTTGATCTCGTCCGCCGTCGCGCCGCGTTTAAGGCCCAAAACCTGATAGGGATCGCGCATTGACTGACCTAACCCACTTAAAGGAATCTCTCCCTATCCCTTGGCACGAGAAATAGGCATCTGGCAACATGGAGGGAATTTGCCGTTCTTGAGGGACTCTGACATCAAGAAGGCCTTGCCGCAGGGAGATTCTGCGGCCCTTCTGAAACAGCCGGTCGTACCAAAGGCGTAGCGGCGCATTGACGATTCCTAGCATACGCCTGAACATGTTCCCTATAGGCCGACGGAGCGGCTGATATTCCTCCATTTTCGCTGGCTGCCGCATTGATGAATCTTGTTGGAGCGTACAATTCATTACCCGTTTCTGCGTACACGCGCGCGTAACAGTCGGCGACAAAATCAAACGTCCGAATAACTCTATCCACAAGTCCTGGCATATCAGCCGGTACCGCGCACGCCACTTCCGTCAGCAACTGAGCCATGGCCGGCGCGCCATCGGGACTTCCGTAAAGGCTGTAGCGCCTCACAACTTCGCTGTCTTGTCCGCAAGAGACCTTCGTGAATGCGCTCCATCCCTCGCAATGCTCAGCCAATGCATGGGTGGCACTGGTGCAAAGCCTTTCCCGTCCTTTTGCCACTTCATCCGACTCCGCCGATAATCCGGCGGCATATTTCAAGGCTTGTGACAGGTGGTATGCGGGAAGACGCGTCTTACCAAACCCCCATGACATGATTCCAAAGAATTGCCTGGTGTCAACGCCATAGACATTGGCATAGGCATGCTGCCAATCAGGAGAAAGGATTCCATCCTGCCCCAGCCCTATCTCAGGAGAAAGCGAAGGCCCATGAGAAAGGAGATCAATCTGCTGAGCCAGGGCAAAATATGACTGAGCCGCCGCGAGCTGCAGACGATCTGGTAGAATGGGTTGCCATTCGTCATCGGCCCCGCATACAGCGCGCCCTTGTAATGCACTGTTAAGCGCAGTCAGGGCCGTCAAAGGGCGAGGGGCGCATTCATCTGGCATGCGTGCGAAAAGATCATGGAGGTCGTCCTCCATTCCACAGGCCAGCGCGATCATACAGGCCGTATTCATATTGTACGCGTGAGCATCGTCAAAAGCTGCCCTGGTCAGAATGGCTTTTGCCTGCTGGCGGATCTTTGGGAAACTGGCGTGATTTCTGGGGAATGCGTTGATACCACGAAGGTGGTCGTCAAAATAGGCAGCACCCTCTCGGTCACAGGAACCGGCATAGCCTGTGCGCAAGTGAATGAGACGTTCATCAAGAATATCTTGCTCGAATCGTATCACATGCTCAGCTACACACTTCCAGCCTTGTTCCCGGTCTGTATCAGATATATCCGGACAACTTTCTAATATCCCCAATATGTTCCGAGATTCGTCATGGCAGCATATAGCAGAATAAACCCCGCTCCCGTGGTCTAGGCTGAGCCACGCCGATAGTGTCTGCGCCGCATCATCACCTTGGAAGATGTCATGTGTTGTTGCCACCATCTCAGTTCTCCAGAAAATTTCCTGCTCCATTCATTAGTCGCCATGCATTTAGTTGTGAAATAAAAACTATATTGTGTCCGGTGCATCACTTGGGGATATGATTTCTTGCCACGATGCCTATGGAAATCTTTTCACGATTTGGTGACGTTTCAGGGCATAAAATGCGCACGGCAGTCGCCGGGAGTAGAGCCAAATGGTTCCTGAACAGGACCTTATCTTACGATTAAGACATTTCAAGCGCGCAGAAACTGCCGTCAGCGTGCTGAATCTGTGCTTTGAATCCTTGCCCGAGGTGCGCGCGCGCGGTCAGGCGCTGCGCGACCGATTATTCGAACAATTGGAACGCGCCTGCGCCAGCGTCAAAGCGGAATGCCGCAGCATGAGCAATGGCGACGCCTTTGTGCTGTTGCCGGTGGCGGGGCGCGATTTGGTGCGCGACGAGGCTTTGGTGATCGCCGCCTGCTTGCCCGATGAACGCAAAGCGGCGGTGTCCGTGCCCGAGGGCCTCGTCTTGCGGTTTCGTATGCCGCAAGACTACATGCCCCTGCGCGAACGCACCAATCATTATCTGGAAGCCGCCCGCGCCGCCGAAACCTTTGGCGGTTCGGTGGCCTCGGCGGAAAAGGCCCTGCAAACCGAGGAGGCATACGGCCCCTTAAGCGCCTGGAGCCTAAGTTATCTAGAGCAATGGCTGGGCAATGTGTCGATCCGGCGCTATGTGCGCACCCAAGCGGCCTATACGCGCCAAGGCACGACATGGGAGGTGGCCTTCCAAGAATACGCCATCGGCCTTGGCGATTTGCGCCGCGCGCATTTCCCGCATGTCGACCTGGATTCGCGCCACGGCTTGTTCTTGGATTTGTGCCGCACCCTAGATCGGCGTCTGCTGGAGGAAATGACGGAAAACGCGCCGCAATGGGCCGGCCAAGCGATTTCCATGAATTTGGCCCTTGAGACCGTGTTTCAGCCTATCTTCCCGCGCCTTTGCGCCGTGCTGACGCGCCCCCAGCGCGCCTGCATCACCTTTGAGATTCATCATCAAGACTTGTTGCGCGACATGCGCCGCACGCGCACCGCCATCGATATCTTGCACCGCGAAGGCTTTCATGTCCTGGCCGATGGCGTCTCGCCCGATCTATTGCCGGTGGTGGATTTCGCCGCTTTGGGACTGGACGGCTGCAAGATCACCGCCAGCTCGGAATGGATGGAAACCTTGCGCCAGCCCGCCATTCGCCAAGCCATGGACCGTCTGCCGCCCACGATGCGCCGCGTCTTTGGCCGCGTCGATAGCAAGGAAGCCTTGGAACTGGGCCTTGATTGGGACGTGAAAATCTTCCAAGGTTGGCTGCTGGACGATCTGGCGACGGGCGAAAAATAACCGCTGCCCAGACAACCGCCATCCGTGCCCGTAGCTCAGTCGGATAGAGCACAAGTTTCCTAAACTTGGGGCCGTGGGTTCGAATCCCGCCGGGCACACCAAAGCGGCGCCACATGCTGGAAACGCGCTTGTTATTCGGATTATTCGGAAAATCGCCCGTAACCATAAGAAGCCATCCCTGACGATGGCATGGCGAAGGGAATAAAGCTGTGGCATGGTGTCGAAAGGGAACCTTTTAAGACGCATGGGAGAGTGGAAATGAGCGAAGCGTTTGACCTGGATGATCTGCGTCGCCGTATGGCTGGGGCGGTGGAAAGTCTGCACAAAGAGTTTTCGGGCCTGCGCACGGGGCGCGCCTCGGTTAGTCTGCTCGAGCCGGTGCGGGTGGACGCCTATGGAGGCGAGATGGCCCTTAATCAGGTCGCCAGCGTCAGCGTGCCCGAATCAAGGCTGCTGACCGTCCAGGTTTGGGATAACGGCTTGATCAAATCCGTGGAAAAGGCCATTCGCGAGTCGGGTCTGGGCTTGAACCCACAAACCGAAGGCAATTTGATCCGCGTTCCCGTGCCCGAGCTGACCGCCGAACGCCGCCTGGACCTGGCCAAAGCGGCCGGTCGCTACGCCGAGACCGCCCGCGTGGCCGTGCGCAATGTCCGCCGCGACGGCATGGATCAGTTGAAAAAACAGGAAAAAGACAGCGAAATCAGCGAGGATGAGCACAAGAAGCTATCCGAAAAGCTGCAACAAACGACCGATCAGCATGTCAAACAGATCGACGACGCCCTGGCCCACAAGGAAAAGGATATCCAGCAAGTCTAAAAGCAGTCGAATCTCGTGGGCGCGATGGATGGAGCAACACAGAAAGACATTATGACCACATGCCCGCGCGCCGATATGTACGCGGTTAAGCAGTGGCCCTGGCTTAGGCTTTCAGCACCACAAGCCGCATGGGGGAATGGGGCAGATTATAGCGGCAGAGCATGGTGAATCCGGCTGCACTTAGGCCATATGACTGCGCAGCAGTGCCAGGCACAGTGGGCTTTCATCATCGGTAAATGTTTTTACTACAGACCATCCGCAGGTCTGCGCCATAGATTCCAGCTTTCCGCTAGGGAATTTATAAGAATTTAGAAGATGGAGTTTTTGCCCTCGTCTCAGGTGAAACCAACGGCCGTCCAATAGGAAATTCATGTCCTCCATACAAACAGCCAAATGTGCCACTTGATGTTCATGAGGGATCCAACACATTTCATACTCAAAAGCCGTCGGGTTAAAGTGGCATATCGGCAATTCTTCCAGCATGCGGAAAAAGACATTCAGGATGAATAAGCGGTTCGTAGGATATTCATACATCTGCCGCAAATGACTTTCCGACTCATTGCCATCATATGTCACAAGCAGCCAGCCGCCGCGAAGGGAACGTGCCAGACTGGACATCACTCCAGGCAAATTTCGATCAATGGTGCCTGGAGCCGTAGTTCCTTCCAAGTTGCTAATAGTGGAGCCGCCCAAAAATGCACAGACCTCTCCTTCAAGCCCATGTCGCCATTGCGGAGAAAAGAAGTCGGCTTGCTGAATCAATGTCGGAAGAAGTGGCATGGATTTTCCTGCTGAAACAATCGCTTCATCCAAGAAATGCTGGCTAATATCCACGGGCATGTAAATATTTGACTTCAGATCACGGACCAATGCGAGACTTTTATTCGCAACAGAATCATATGATCCAGGACCAAGATCAATGAAAGGCAAACCACATGGGATGAATTCTTTAATTTTCCCTGAGATATTCTTTATAAGAACAGTATCAGAATGAGATACATAATAACGTGGAAAGTCATTAGATATAATCTCCCATAAAAATGATCCCGACATACGCTGATCGCCCATTTTTCCATCGTGATCCGCATACATATGCTTGCCCATATGGCCTCTGTTCTGCCCTAAGAACAGATCAGCGGTGTCAGACAAGAAATTCTCATTTCCAGGAAGGGGCTTAGTTGCTTCGTTTGCGGCGCAGAGCATTTTTTGTTTCGTTCTCATATTTGGCATCTTGTTTCAGGCACAGGATTCGATTTCTCCCACATTTCTTCAAACTGAATTCTGTAAGCACTGGCTATCGAAGCAGAATCTATTAATACGATTTTTGGATTTATTTCTGATCGAATTTGAAATGAAACGACGGCGAGCATATCGCCACATATATAAAACGGAACGGGGCTGAAGGAGTCTTTGGATAGCCATCTATACTCTGTGTATTTGTCGCTTCTTGGGTTGAGATTACCCTGTTTTGTCAACGAATAGATCATGATATCATTGCGACTAATAAGCAATGCTTTCATCCGGTTTTCGTGAATTTCTGCATAATCACCCAGGCAGTTAACCCATACCTCTTCTTCGATTCCTGTGGCCATGATTGAGCCACCGTTCTTAACAAGCTCGGCATAAACGCGATCTAATAGACTGATAAGACCCATGCGGCCACTAAGCACCTCTACTCCCTCCGGCCTCAGTCGAACGCCCGAATTGGCTGTAAATTCAATCCCTCTTTTTTCAAATGCTTGACGCAGGGCCTCTAACGTTTCTGTATGAGGACGATTAACGAAGCCGCGCTCAAAATTCCGGATAGCCTCCTCTGAGACCCCGGAAGCAGATGAGAGATCGGCACGGCTCCAATCGAGCATGGCTCGGGCGGCACGAGTTTGGATTGCATCAATCATAACGTCCGTAGCCTATCTCTTTTCCGCGTTTATTTCTCTAATATGAAATATGCCTAAAAAAAGTATATTCAAACAAATCTTAACCATTTATTAACTTTTTCCCCGTATAAATGGTCCTACGAGTTGAGCAACCACCCATTCAACACCCGTGGCACCAGGAGCATTTGCGATGAACGACCAGAACACGCAGCCCCTTAGCGCGAGAGACCTTCCCCAGGAAGACACGCAGGAAAAGGGGCAGCAGGATGTCGAGACTATTTTGTCTCTGTTGACGGCGGATATGGCGCGATCGGTGCGCCAAGCGATGCAGGCTTACGATCAGCATCCCCGCGATGCGCGCGATTTGGTCGCATTGCTCGAAAACCAACGCGCTCAGGCATGGGAAGATCTGCGTTTGCGTTTGGAGAATTCCTATGTGAACCGTGAATTGGGCGAGGCACGGCAGGATTACGTGGATATTTTGCAAAATCGCCACCGCAAGGCGCATGACGCGCTGGCCGCCGTCAATGATTTGATGAAGGTAGGCCTGACCCAGGCGGCGCAGTTCGACAGATTCTTCTCCTCTTTATCGGCGTGAAAGGATCCCCGATCATGGACATGACGACGCTTGAAGAACGCTATGGCGAGGATGTGGCGCAACTATGCGCGATGCGGCTTTCCCCGGACGAGATCGCGGCGATGCGTCAGGGGGAGATATTGAGCTATTTGAAATCCCGCATGGACGCCGCCGAGCAATCCTGGAGACGCGCGGCGCTGGCCCATATGCACGGCATGATGACCGAGGTGATGGCGACCCGAGGGCGCATCTTGCGCGATCGGGCGCGGGAAGTTCCCGCAGCTTTTGACGATGCGGCCCGCGATGACGATGACGCCGAACTAGATTCCGTGCTGGGCGTACTGGGACTACCGTCCAGCATGAAATTGGACATGACCACGCGAATCGAAAGCAGCGCCGCCGTGATGGCTCAGATTCTGGAAGAGCTGCGCGAAGGTCCCGATGCCAGCCCCTCTTTAGAGGCGCGGCGCATGCATTATCTGGAAAGCCGCGCCCTCTATCTGCTGGCCCTATACGCCGCGCCCGAGGACGAGACGCCCGATTCCCCATCCTGCTCCATCACGCCGACAGGCCGCTTGGGCAAGGCCGTGCAAGAATTGCTGGACGGCTTCGGCGGAGCCGAGGCCCTGATGGCCACGCCCGAGCAAGACCTGATCCCCCTATGCCTCCAAGCCCGCGACCAAATGCGCCGCCTGGCCCTGGGACAACCGGCACAGAGCCCGGAAATCACCGTCACCGCCTCGGCCTAGTTCGATAATGCTTATAAGGGGTTGGAGCATTCCAACCCCCAGCGCCATCGGCCAGGGCAGGTGATGGACCCTCGTTTTCGTGAGGGTAGCTCCGGTAAAAAAGGAAGGAAGGCGCACAGAAAATCACGCCGCGCGTAGTGCCGTGGCGAGGGGTTCAAAGCTGAGGCGGTGATGCGGGGTGGGCCCCAATGCGCCCAAGGCCTGACGATGCGCCTGGGTGCCGTAGCCCATATTCGTCTCCCAGCCATAGCCGGGATAACGCGCCGACAGGCCATGAAAAATCCGGTCATGCGCCACTTTGGCCAGGATTGAAGCGGCGGCGATGGACATCACCTTTATGTCCCCATCGACCACGACACGCGCGGGACATGGCAGAGCCTGGGGCAGTTGATTGCCGTCGATCAGCACATGATCGGGCCACGCGCCGAGCTTGTCCGCCAATTGCGCCACCGCGCGTCGCATGGCCAGCAAGCTGGCCTGCAGAATGTTGAGATCGTCGATTTCCGCCACGCTGGCCGCGCCCAGACCGTAATCGCTATGCATGCGCAGGACATCGGCCAGAATGCGCCTTTGCCGGGGTGTCAGCATCTTGCTATCACGCAAGCGGCCCATCGTCTCATCGGGAATGCCGTGCAAAGGCAGGATAACCGCCGCCGCGACCACCGGCCCCGCCAAGGGACCGCGACCCGCCTCGTCCACCCCGGCGATCTTACGGCCTTGTAAGCGACCTGCCGCTTCTTCAAGCCGCAGGTCGGGCGGACGCATGCTGGGTGTGAGACGATTCATTCTTCCCCCAGACCGGTCGCCGGTAGCTCAGCGCCTCAGCCACATGAACTCGGCGCACACCGCCGCCGCCTTCAAGATCGGCCAGTGTGCGTGCTACCCGCAGAACACGATAGTAACTGCGCGCCGACAACCTAAGGCTTTCGCTGGCTCGCGTCAATAATTCCGATCCAGAACCATCAGGTGCCGCCACTTGTTGAAGCGCCTCGCCTTCCAAATCCGCATTGGTGCGCATGACATGACCATTGTCACGACGGAAAGCGGCATAGCGTTCCGTTTGCAACGCGCGCGCCGCCGCCACGCGCTTGGCGACCGTGGCGCTGTCTTCGCCAGACGGGATCACCGTCAGATCGGTGGCACTGACGGCGGGAACTTCGATATGGCAATCGATGCGATCCAACAACGGACCCGATAGGCGCGCTTGATAGGTCTGGGCACAGCGGGGCGCGCGGCCGCATCCGCGCGACGGATCGTCCAGATGCCCGCATGGGCACGGGTTCATGGCCGCGACCAATTGGAAACGCGCGGGATAAGTGAGGTGATGATTGGCGCGCGCCACCACCACGCGGCCCGTTTCCATGGGCTGGCGCAAGGCTTCGAGCGTCGGGCGCGCGAATTCGGGCAATTCATCCAGAAACAAAACGCCGTGATGCGCCAGGGAAATCTCGCCCGGCCGCGCCCGCGCCCCGCCGCCGACCAAAGCGGGCAAAGAGGCCGAATGATGCGGATCGCGGTAAGGGCGACGCCGCAACAGGCGGCCTTCGTCCAAAAGCCCGGCCAGGGAATGCAAGATCGACACATCCAGCGCCTCGGAAGCCGATAAGGGCGGCAGCAATCCGGGCAGACGCGCGGCCAACATGCTCTTGCCCGCGCCAGGCGGCCCCACCATCAGCAGGTTATGCCCCCCCGCCGCCACGACTTCGAGGGCACGCCGCGCCAACACCTGCCCGCGCACATCGCGCAAATCCGGTTGATGGCCGGGATCCGTCTGTATGCGGGCCTCGGGACGGCTGAGCACTTGCGTGCCTCGGAAATGATTGATCAAGGCGGCCAGGCTGGCAGGCGCCAGCACGGTGCCCTCATTGGCCCAGACGGCCTCGCTGCCGCATGCGGCGGGACAGATCAGCCCCTTACCCCGACTGGCCGCCGCCAAAGCCGCAGGCAATGCGCCCGTCACCGGCAGCAAGGCCCCGTCCAGACCCAATTCACCCAAAATCATGAAATCGGCCACCGCATCGGCGGGCAATACGCCCAAAGCCACCAGCAAACCGACGGCAATGGGCAGATCGTAATGGCTGCCTTCCTTCAGAATATCCGCCGGAGCCAGATTGACCGTGATGCGCCGCGCGGGTAAGGCCAGTCCCAAGGACAACAGCGCCGCGCGTACCCGTTCACGGCTTTCCCCCACCGCTTTGTCCGGAAGTCCCACCACGGTAAAGGCCACGATTCCCGAAGATAATTGCACCTGAACGTCGATATCCAGGGACTCAATTCCTTGAAATGCCAATGTGGCCACATGAGCAACCATAGGAAACCTTTCTCTTATTCGGAAAGCGATAACCTCGCCGCGTCCGGAACGGCCGATGATAAGGGAATTTTTGCTTTTTTGTCCTAGCCTTTGTAGTCTGTTGCGTCACTTTGTCCCGTGTGAGGCTGTTTCATGCGCATGTCAGCGGCCATGGATATGTCCAGTGATTTGAAATCGGATGCCGAATGCGAGCGTTCCTTGTTGCTCGTCGAGGATGACGAGCCATTGCGCACGCGCCTTGCCAAGGCTATGGAACGCAAAGGATACAAAGTTTTCCAGGCAGGAACCGCGATCGAAGGAATAGCCATGGCGCGATCCCGGGCGCCTGCCTTCGCTGTGGTTGATTTGCGTTTGCTGGAGAACGGCAACGGGTTGGATGTGGTCAGCGCCTTGCGGGAAATGCGGCGCGATGCGCGAATCATCGTCTTGACCGGCTATGGTAATATTGCATCGGCCGTCGCGGCGATTAAGGCTGGCGCGGTGGATTATCTATCCAAGCCCGCCGATGCCGATGCCATTGAGGCTTCTTTGCAGGCGGATAAGCGCATTTTGCCTTTGCCACCCATCATGCCCATGTCGGCCGAGCGGGTGCGTTGGGAGCATATTCAGCGCATTTACGAGCAATGCGGCCATAATATCTCGGAAACCGCCCGCCGTTTACGCATGCATCGCCGCACGTTGCAGCGCATTCTAAGCAAACGTGCCCCCAAAGAACGCGACAAGCCCATCGAGGAAACATGATGAACACATCCCGCGCGCCAAGCGACCCACGCAAAAGTCCCTTTATCTCTGCCCAGAACATTCGAGCGCATTGGGGGGAGATTATCGCTTGGACAGCTGCGATCGCCTCGGGAATCATGATCCTTATTGGCATCTATCTGCTGGCGGCCAATGCCACGGTCACCTCGTGGAACGCCGTCGCGGCTTTTATGTTTGGTGGAACCCTATCGGCCTTCGCCGGTTGGCGCTTGGGAGAAAAAGACGCGCGCGACCAATCCGGCCGCAGGATCGCGGAGCTGCAACGTCGCATCCGCTATGAGCATGACCTGCTGCGCCTGGTGGCCGACAATCAGCCGCGTATGATCGCCATCCTCAATGCCGAGGGCCGATATATCTTCGCCAACAGCGAGGCTGCGACTCAGGTGGGTATGGAGGTCGATGAAATAATGGGGCATAGCCTGGAACAGGTTCTGGGCCCGCGCCGCGCCCGCCGTCTGCAAGGACGCTTGCGCGAAGCGCGCGAAGAGAAGGCGCCCATCGTGACCTTGGACCGCATTGATATGGGAGGCGCGTTGCAATTCCTGCAGACCTACCATATTCCCCTCCCCTCTAGCCCCATGATGACCGGTGCCGTCCTGGTCACCGAGGACGACATCACCGGCGTGATGATTGAACGCGAGCGGCGCGAACGCATGTTGCGCCAGATTTTGGATACTCTGGTGGCCGTGGTGGATCGGCGCGACCCCTATGCCGCCGGCCATTCCCTGCGCGTGGGCCAAATCGCCCGCGCCATCGCCGAGGAAATGGGCCTGACGGACAGCGAATGTGAAACGGCGCAGATCGCGGGACTGTTGATGAATTTTGGTAAAGTGTTGGTGCCGCGCGCCATCTTGACCAAGAACACGCCCTTGCTGCCGGACGAGCTCAAACAAGTGCGCGAGGCCATCTTGAACTCGGCCGACATCCTTTCGCTGATCGAATTCGAGCTACCCGTTGTGCCCACCTTGCGCCAAATTCTGGAACATTACGACGGTACCGGCGCTCCCGAAGGGCGGCGCGGCGACGATATCCTAACCACGGCACGCATCACTTCGGTGGCGAACGCCTTCGTTGCCCTGGTCAGTCCACGTGCGCATCGCCCCGGTATCGCCGCATCCGATGCCATATCTTCGTTGATGAAGAATATGGACACGCTGTATGACCGCAAGATCGTGCTGGCGCTGGCCAATTATGTGGAAAACCGCGACGGCAAACCCGAGTGGGTGGTCGGTTCGGAATCTGTTGCGCCATCGTCGTTGCCCCAGACGCCACCTCCGCAGATCATCGGCTGATAGCCTCCGTGCGGGTCTGCCCATAATAATCAGGCCCACATCGTGTATGAATTCCGTGGATGCGGTGTTGCCCCCTCTGTTGCGCGCCTTGCGCGAAGCTTGACGCCAAGCAAGGCTGATCTTGGGCAGCCATAGACAGCTTAACGCAGATTCCACAATGATTGCATGACGCCGCATAAAACGGGATAATGCGCGCAATAGGACAGGCACCTTGATGGGTCAAGGCCGCCATGGAACCGGAACGGGCGGGAGGCACAGCAATCGTGTTGGCGAATCTATCCCAAAGCGGCGCGGCACCGATGGCGGATGCGCCTCTTATCAAGGACAGCGATCAACGCAGCTTCATGAGCGATGTGATCGAAGCCTCGATGAACGTGCCGGTGATCGTGGATTTTTGGGCCACCTGGTGCGGCCCGTGCAAGCAGTTGGGGCCTGTGCTGGAAAAGCATGTGACGGCGGCCAAGGGCGCGTTGCGCATGGTCAAGATCGACGTGGATAAAAATCAGGCCCTGGCTCAGCAATTGCGTATCCAGTCCGTGCCTGCGGTCTATGCCTTTTTTCAGGGGCAATTGGCCGATGCCTTTATGGGCAGCGTGCCCGAAGCTCAGATCAAAACCTTTATCCAGCGATTGCTGATGCTGGCCGGCCAAGCGGGGGGCGGGGCCTTGCCCGATGACGGGCATGATGTCGAGGCCCTGGTCAAGGCCGGGCAGGAGGCGCTGGCCGCCCATGATTTCACCGGGGCCGAGGCCGCTTTTATGCATGCGGTCGAACACGCCCCGGAGCATCCCGGCGCCGTGGCCGGTTGGCTGCGCAGTCTTTTGGGACAAAATCGCGTGGCCGAGGTGCAAGAACACTGGGGCCAATTGCCGCCCGAGCTGATCGCGGATAAGGCGTTTGATCCCGTCCGCGCCGGTCTGGAGGTTTTGGCCTCGGCCGGGGATGCGGGCGAGCTGGCGGCGCTGGAGCAGCGTTTGGCCAGCCATCCGGGCGATCATCAGGCCCGCCATGACTGGGCGGTCGCCGCCTTCGGTTTGGGCCGACGCGAGGAAGCGGTGGATGCCTTGATCGAGATTATCCGCGCCGACCGCAATTGGAACGAGCAGCAAGCGCGTAAGCAATTGCTGAAATTCTTCGAGGTCATGGGCGGGGGCGACCCCTTGACCGTCTCGGCCCGCAAGCGTTTGTCCTCGCTGTTGTTCTCGTGACCATGACGACCGCCAAACCTGCCGCCCGATCCCATCCGTCAGCGTCTTCCCAGGCATTGCCCGATAGCCTGCCTGTGTTTCCGGTGGATGGCGTGGTTCTGCTGCCGGGCGGACGCTTGCCCTTGAACATTTTCGAGCCGCGCTATCTGGCCATGGTCGAGGATGCCTTGCGCGAGTATCGCATGATCGGCATGATTCAGCCCATGGAAACCGCCACAGACATTTTGGTGCCGCGCTTGTACGGCACCGGTTGCGCCGGGCGCATCACCGCTTTTTCGGAAACCGAAGACGGGCGCTTTCTGATTACTTTGGCCGGTCAGTGTCGTTTCCATGTGGCTGAGGAATTGACAGAGGATCGCGGCTATCGCCGCATACGCCCGTCATGGGATGATTTCTTGCATGATATGGGCCAGGAATCGCCTGAAACGGCGGAATCGGTGGACCGCGCCGCCTTGCTTCAGGCCCTGCGCGGCTATCTAAAAATTGGACGGGTCGAGGCGGATTGGGAGGCCATGTCACAGGCCCCTGTCGAACGTCTTGTGAGCTCGTTGACGATGGTGTGTCCGTTTAGCTCGGGCGAAAAGCAGGCCTTGTTGGAGGCGCGCACGCTGGAAGAACGGTCCGACCTGATGACGGTCCTGCTGCGCATGGCCACGCTGGACCCTCACGGCGATCCGCCTGTGCATTAAGGCCGATTGTTCGTGGTAAGGAGAGATGTGATGGACAATGCTCTTGATCCGAAATTGCTGGAGATGCTGGTCTGCCCGGTCACGCGCGGCCGTTTGCGCTATGACCAAGAGCTTCAAGAACTGATAAGCGACAAGGCAGGGCTAGCCTATCCGATCCGCGACGGCATCCCCATTCTGTTGGCTGACGAAGCGCGGCACCTGGAAGAAGAAACGGTCCCCAGGCATCGCCGCGCCGACCGTAAGCCGGGGGCGTGATGGTCGGCCTAAGGGATATACGCCGCTATGGGTTGGGCGTGGCGATCTTCGTTTTTTTGCTGATTGGCGCGGGCGTGACCGCGGCCTTGGCCGGACCGATGGCGGAGGATGCAAGCGAGGAGGAGGATACGCCTGTCGCTGCCGCTCCCAAGCAAACCAAAGCTGGAGTGGCCATTCCCGCCGCGCGCAAAGGATCGGGGTTACCGTTGCCGCGCTTTGCCGCGCTGCGCTCGGATCATGTCAATTTCCGCGCGGGACCTGGAACACGTTATCCCATCGCCTGGGTGTTCAAACGTCAGGGCTTGCCGGTCGAGATCGTAGCCGAGTTCGATACATGGCGGCAGGTGCGCGACATAGAGGGCGCAACCGGATGGGTTCAGCGCAATATGCTTTCTGGCAAGCGCAGTCTTGTGGTGACCGGCAAGGAACGCCGTGCCTTGGTGGCTAAGCCCGAATCCGGCGCAGGTCTTGAAGCCTGGATCGAGCCGGGTGCCGTTGGCCGTCTCGAGAAATGTCAACCCGCTTGGTGCCGCGCCTGTTTCGACGGCACATGCGGCTGGCTGCCCAAAACGTCTTTTTGGGGTGCCTATTCCAAGGAAGTGGTGGAGTAGGGCCGCAACAAAACGTGCCGTGTTCATATGAAAACGACCCTCTCAACTTAGTCATGCTCGCGCAGGCGGCATCCATCACCTGTCGTTTACGCTGGTGTTGAATCGCAGACTCTTCATCCAAACAACAGCCTTGTTCACAGTGTCTAGGGCGCAGATGTCTTGACCGCTCGTGATGGTCGTGCTTTCAAGCAAGGTGATGGCGATTGCAACGGAACATGATTCGAATGCCTGCTGGTTCGGGCCGGGGCGCAAGCGGCCGGGCTGGAGCCTGGCCGGTTTGGCGCGCCTGACCGAAGGCGCGGCGGTGGCCGATATGAACGAAATGCTCGATCGCTGCCGCCATTTATTGGCGTTGCCTGACGATTATGTGTTGATGGCCAAGACGGCGGGCGAGACGGGCGCGTTCGAGTCCGTCTTATGGTCTATGTTGGGGCCGCAGCCGGTGGATGTCTTTGCCTGGGATGTCGTGGGGCGCGGCTGGATGGAGACGGTGACCCGCCAATTGCAGGTGCCCGAGACTCGCTGCTTCATGGCCGCCGATGGCGGCCTGCCCGATCTGACGCGCAGCTTCGCGCATCACGACATTGTGCTGACATGGTGCGCGCCGGGGGCGGGTGTGCGCGTGCCCGATGCCTCGTGGGTGTTGCGTGACCGCGCCGGTTTGGTGCTGTGCGATGCCAGCGCGGCCGCCTTTACCCAGCCTTTGCCCTGGAGGCAATTCGACGCAGTGGCCTTGGGGCTGTTCTCGGGCCTCGGGGCCGCGCCGGGTTTGGGCTTGGTGGCATTGTCGCCCCAGGCCATGGATCGTCTGGCCCAGTATCAACCGACCTGGCCGATTCCGGCGGTGCTGGCATTGGAAGCCTCGGATTTGGGCACGGCCTGGTCGCTTTCCGATATTGATTTTGCCGACGGCCTGGATGCTTTGATTTGGGCGGAGTCGGTCGGCGGCGCGGCGGCCTTGATGGAAAGAACCCGGGCCAATACCCAAGCGGTGTTGGATGGCCTGGAATCCTGCCCGGTCTTGGCCCCCGTGCCCGAACGCGAAGAATGGCTTTCGCCCGGTCGCTTGTGCCTGAAGCCTGCAGGTCCCGCGCAAAGCCTGACACGGGATGAGAAAAAAGCCTGGCGCGCGTGTCTGCTGGATGTCCTGGCCGCAAGCGGCGTGGCGTATGGTGTGGCCCCTTTGCCTGGTTCGGATGCCGTTTTGCAGCTATGCTTGGGGCCCGTGGTCGAGACGGAAACAGCCCTTCGACTGGGACAAAATCTGACGCGCGCGGCGATGGAGATGGAATAGATCGTCATTGCGCGATTTATGGGAACCCAACGAATTGATAATGAATGTTTTTTTCGTTGCGCCGGGAAGGAAAAATTCCCCCATTTTTCCTGCGATCTGCTAGGGTGCCAAGCATGAACGCACATCTTGCAGAACACGCCGAAACCGAGCCGACGATCATCGACTCGCTGCCGGATTCCTATGGCGCGGAATCGATCAAGGTTCTGCGCGGCCTTGATGCCGTCCGCAAGCGACCGGGCATGTATATCGGGGATACCGATGACGGCTCGGGCCTGCATCATATGGTCTATGAGGTGGTGGATAATTCCATCGACGAAGCCTTGGGCGGTCACGGCAAATGCGTGCATGTGATCTTGCATGCCGATGGCTCGGCCAGCGTCTCGGACCAGGGGCGCGGCATTCCGGTGGATATCCATTCAGAAGAAGGCGTGTCGGCGGCGGAAGTCGTGATGACCCAGCTGCATGCGGGCGGCAAGTTTAATCAGAACGCCTATAAGGTTTCGGGTGGCTTGCACGGGGTGGGCGTGTCGGTGGTCAACGCCTTGTCCTCCACCTTGGACCTGCGCATTTGGCGTCAGGGCCAGGAATGGTCCATGCGTTTTTGCGACGGCGTGGCGCAAGCGCCGCTTAAGGCGGTCGGCCCTTGCGGCGACCGCACGGGAACCGAGGTCACCTTCATGGCCTCGCGCGATGTGTTTCGTAATGTGTTGGACTATGACTTCAACACCCTGGAACACCGTTTGCGCGAATTGGCCTTTTTGAATTCGGGCGTCTCGATGATCTTAGAGGATCGTCGCGGTCCCGAGCCGCGCGTATCGGAAATGCATTATGAGGGCGGCCTGGCTGCCTATGTCGCGTGGTTGGATCGGTCCAAGACCGCGCTGCATGGCGCGCCCGTCACCTTGATCAAAGAACAGGCCGGCATCACGGTCGAGATGGCCTTGGAATGGACCGAGGCCTATCACGAAACCATGCTGTGCTTTACCAACAACATCCCTCAACGGGATGGCGGCACGCATATGGCGGGCTTTCGCGGCGCGTTGACGCGCGAAGTTAATCGCTATGCCGAGGAATCGGGGCTTGCGAAAAAGGCCAAGGTCGAGCTGGCCGGCGACGACGCGCGCGAGGGGCTCACCTGCGTGCTGTCTGTCAAGGTGCCCGACCCCAAATTCTCCAGCCAGACCAAGGACAAGCTGGTTTCCTCCGAGGTGCGGCCCGTGGTCGAGTCCTTGGTGGCTGAGCGTTTGCAGCAATGGTTCGAGGAGCATCCTGCGGACGCGCGCAAGGTGGTGCAAAAGGCCCTGGAGGCCGCCGCCGCGCGCGAAGCGGCGCGCAAGGCGCGTGAGCTGACCCGGCGCAAGGGCGCTTTGGACACGGCCTCGTTGCCGGGCAAGCTGGCCGATTGCCAAGAACGCAATCCGGCCCTTTGCGAATTGTTCATCGTCGAGGGCGACTCGGCAGGCGGCTCGGCCAAATTGGGGCGCAATCGCAAATATCAGGCCATTTTGCCGCTACGCGGCAAGATATTGAATGTCGAGCGCGCGCGGTTCGACCGCATGTTGTCCTCGGCCGAAATCGGCACGTTGATCACGGCGCTGGGCACCAGCATCGGTCCGGAAGAATTCAACGTAGAAAAGTCGCGTTATCACAAGGTCGTCATCATGACCGATGCCGACGTGGACGGCAGTCATATCCGCACCTTGTTGCTGACCTTCTTCTTCCGCTATATGCCCGAGCTGATTGAGCGGGGCTATTTGTATATCGCCCAGCCGCCTTTGTACCGTATCAAGCGCGGCGGCGCGCGTGAGCGGTACTTAAAGGACGACGCGCAGCTTGACGCCCATCTGTTGGATTGCGCGACGGCCGAGGCCGATTTGATCTTGCCCGGCGGCCAGACGCGCGGCGGCGAACAGTGGATCGCTTTGTTACAGGGGGCACGCGCGGCGCGCGCGGCGGCGGCCTCATTGGCCCGTCATGCGGGCGGCGCGGCCGAGGTGATCGAGCAAGCGGCCCTGCTGGGCGCGCTGACCATCGAATCTCCTGAAAAAGCGCCGGAGCGGGCCACGCAATTGGCCGCATGGCTGAGCGAAAAGAATCTGGGCGGGGCCAAGGGCACGCCGATCTGGAAGGGGACGGCGGATTCCGAAGGCGGTTTGCGCCTGTCCTGGACTCGCCATGGCGTCGAACATGTGGTGCGTTTGGATGCGGCCTTGCTGGGCAGTGCCGAAGCGCGCCGTCTGCGTGAGGCACTTTCGGGCATGGATCTGCCCTGGACCGAAGGGGTGCATCTGCGCACACGCAAGGGGCGCGGCGAAGATCGTTGGATTCCCGGCCCCGGCACATTGGTCGATGCCTTGCTTGAACTGGGCCGTCAGGGCGCCAGCATGCAGCGGTATAAAGGTCTTGGCGAAATGAACCCCGAGCAGTTGTGGGAAACCACGCTGAACCCGGCCAGCCGTACGTTGTTGCAGGTGCATGTGGAGCATGCGGAAGAAGCCGATCAAGTCTTCTCGACCCTGATGGGCGACGTGGTCGAACCCCGGCGCGACTTCATCCAGGAAAACGCCTTGAACGCGGTGAATATCGATACATAAACCGCGCCCATCCCGTTTAACTCAATGATAAATATGGATTTATGAATCCGCCTTTGCGTAGGCGGAAAGGGCGGATTTCTTCGTCACTTGCCTTGACGGAGTCTTTCTGCCCGTGCAGCCTAAAGCCTCTTCGAACGACTCGCCGTCCCATCAGGAAGGGAGACTCCATGCAGCCCCTACGGGCCGGTTCATCTGTCTTAGCCGGGCAATCCTCGCCTCGCACAGGCCGGTTTGGCCGCGAGGCGGGAAGGCTGTTTCAAAGTCTGGCCCAGGATTCGGCCCTGCCGCTGCATGTCCGCGCGACATTGCGGCAATTGCCTGTCGCTTTGGCGGGGCAATGGCCCGATCCTACCGCGCAAAGGCTACGCCGTTCTTTGGTGCGGCATGTGGGGGCGGCCTTTGCCCTCTCCCATGGCGATCCGGTCGAGTTGGTCTTGGGTGTGGGCGCGCCGCCTTTGGCGGGCTTGCCCGCGCATATTCTGTTGATGGTGGTGGATGATCGCGCCGGGGATTGGCGCGCTTTGGCCGGGCAGACGCGGCCTTTGTTATGGGCGGCGGCGTCTCAACAGGCGCATCCCATCCGGCAAACCGACAAGAAACGCCAGCCCCGTTCCCTGCTGATAAGCCCGTCTCTCACGCGTTTATGGAGCCGGATCGCGGAGGCCCAGGCTGATGCGGAATTCAGCAGCGAGGCAGGGGGCGAGCTGATCGGCTTGTTGCGCGCCGCGCGCAAGATGGCGGTGCGCGCGCCTGGTTCATCATCGGGTCCGCGCGCGCGGCGTCCTGTCCGTCAGCAAGAACAGCCGCTCCCCATCGCGCCAGCGACACATGGGAAAAGCGCAAAGTCAGCCTTATCCACGGCGCGCTTGCCCCTTCGCCGGATGAAGAAACCGTCTATGCGCGTTCGCGCCCTTGCTCGTTTGGGCAAGGTGGCCAGTGGCATGATCCGCGCGGCGCGATCTGCGGTCCGGGCATCCGCCCATAAGGTCGCCGTGACGGCCTCCGGACGGAAACAAGCCACAAAACAGGTATCAAGGCAGCGTGGCAACGCGGCGACTCTGTCTGCGCCTCCTTCTAAAATGACGCCTATGCCTCCCATGCGTCTGAAGAAGAAACCGTCTATGCGTATGCGCGCCCTTGCTCGTTTGGGCAGGGTGGTGGGCGGGATGATGCGCGTCGTGGTTCCTATGCGCCTAAGCCAGAAATCCGCCCCACGCCGCGTTTTTCGTCGTCCCCATATGCCTTTGGCGCGGCGACCGTCTGTGCTGCGCCGGGTGCGGGCGGAGGCGCGGATTCGTCCGGTCTTTTTGAATCGAGGCCTGTGGCGTCTGTCCCAGATGGCGAGGACGGCGCGCGTGACACGCACGGCGTCTGTGGCCTCTGTTCCTTCGCATCGTCCGACCGCCGCGCGGCGGCGTGTGCGTGTGGCGCGTTACGTTAAAATCCTGGTTGCTCGTGGAAAACTGCCTGTGCCGGCGGTATCGGCGCGGCGGGTGGCGTCTGCCCAGATCATCCCCTTGCGTCCGGCTTCCGTTCCTGGGACGGCTGAGCGTTCGACGCCGCGCATTCCCATGCCGCCGCGTCCGCATCGGCTGATGGGCGCATCCGTGCCTGTTGTCGCACCGCCCATGACGGCTCTTGCGGCGGTTTCCCCTGCTGCTTCCTCGGTCTTGTCACATTTGGCAAAGGCGGTTGCCGCGCCGCTTGCGGCGGCTGTCGCGCTGGGGGGCGAAGCTTTGGCTGCCTTGCCTGTGGCGACGATCACGGCGGCAAACGGGGCCGAGCCTATCCCGCCGCCTCGCTCAACGCCCCTTATGGATACGCCGCCGGTCGAAGCACCCAGCGCAATCCCTGCCCAGACGCCTTTAACGGGTGAATCTGCATCGGCCTTAACCGGGCTGGCTTTGCCTGTGATGGCCGATGCGCCCAAGGACGAGTCATCGGTGGCTCTGGCTTTGGACGGCACGAAGGTCGAGCCCGCACCAAGCCTAACGCCCCAGGCGGCACCGCCCGCCGCTGCCGCGCCGCAAGAGCTGGTCACGTCCGAACCCACAGTCCCGTTGGCCGATACCCTATCCGATATCCCACCTATCGCCGAACCCATCTGGACCAGGCCGCCAGAGGCCGCCGCCGCGCCGATCCTCGCCTATGAACCACCTTCTGAGCCACCGCCGCCCGCATCTGAAATGCGGGACTTTATCGCCAGTTTGATGATCATCGCCGCGCCTGTTGAGGAAACAAAGCAGGAAGAAACGCCGATCACTCGCGTGTGGTATGGCGAGCCGAAGAAGCCTTTTGAGGATGTGAACACTGGGGGAAAAAGTAGGCTGCGTGTGCGTACACATGGCAACCTTTCGCTTGATCCGCCTACTGATCCGAATCCGGTGCCTCGGCATACTCCAGAAGAAGCCAAACCACCGGTTCAGCCTGTCTCAAAGATTGTCCTGCCGCCTCCAGTTCAGCCTGGTGAAGGGGGGGGGTATCCACAGCCTCACCCCTCTTCGCCGGAGGAGGACTTTATTCCGGAAAAGGACAAAGAAAGAAGCAAGGATCTAATTTGTAGGCCAAGACAAGAAAAAAGGCCAATTGATGACAGGACTTCTCCACCCACATCCAGAGCACAGTCATTGCGGGCAACATTGGAAGGATCATAGCAAGCCATGGACATAAAATACCAATAAAGAAATAATTGCATCGGCGCTCGGATCCCGAGTTATATTGAGCGCCCCCGCTTGAGGGGCATGTGTTGTTTTTTTGACGAGGTGTCATATGGCGGCGTTATCGCTTGAGAAGCTGTTTCGAATTGTCTGGATCAGCCAAGACAACCAGGCAAGTTTGCAATCTATGATTCAGCCGTTGCGGAACACGCCCAGCTGCGACCATTTTCAGGCTCCCAGCCCTTATCAAGCGCGAAATTTCTTAGCGGCCAATATATCCGAGAGGCTCCCCTTTCTGGGCGGCTTGCCGATGCCGGAGAACGGGGATGCAATTCAGCGCGGAGCCTTCCATCTTGATCCTACCGCTCAGTCGAAAATATGGACAGGCAACGAAACCGCCTGGCTGAATCATGTCGTATTGGTCGATCACCTGCGGGATGGCCGCTTCTTTGTGCGCATGAGCGCGCTGCGGGATCATCAGGGGCAGCAATTGGCGTTTTTCTATCGTCAAGATGAACGGGCTCCTTGGATGTTGGCGCATGGCCATGCCTGGGCGGAAAGCGATTATCAAACCCAAGTGATGAACCACGATCCCATCATGGGTGCGCGGATTCTGCATGCCAATAAATGGGGCCAGCCAGTCGGCGGCGGTGCAGGCCGTTTGACCCTAGATCGGTGGTTTATTAATGCCGGAACCGGCAAGGCTCATGTCTTGACGGTGCATGTATTCGACCAGGCCACAAACACCCTGGCCAGCGCCTGGATGCCCGAGGACACATTCATCCTTCAGGCTATTCTGTACGACACATGGAAGAGCAACGCCCAAGCTTTATACGGCCAGCATCACGGGGTGAAGGGTTCTTATATCAAGACCGATAGCATGATCGAGGTTCTGGCCCCGCATATCGATGCGGTCGATGGGCGGTTTAGCGTCAATAAATATGGTGAAGCCATCACAGGCCCCAAGATCCTGGACGGGGCCTATACGGATTCGCGTTTGGCGCCTTTTGTGATTGCGCCACTGCTGGGAGATTCGATCCCTTCACGGATTGCCGCCGCCTTGAAACAGGAAACCCCGACTCATGCCATGCTGCTTTCGCAAGATGCGCTTGATCTGTTTCAGCGGAATGTTGCATGCAACCTCTCGCCGCGATCCTTGGGCGACTTTATGGCGCATCACGGCCATCACCTGTATCCCCTGCCTTGGCAGGAACAACCCGGCGAAAAGCTGTGGTCCATTCATCGCGTGACGGGGGCCTATGGAAAACCCGCACCGGCCATAGCCTTGCCCTATGTGACCGCCCTGGCGGGCACCACGGTCGCGGGCAATGGCAAATTGCATATTCGGTGCCGCAACCCACAAGCCCTGATCGAGCCCGCTTTGTTGGTTGTCCACACGCAGCTTGAGTCCGGATCGGTATCCGGCGCGCTCATTCTGCGCCAAACCCAAGGCGCGGAGCGGGTACGCAAGTTTGGTCCGGCGATAGGCGCGTTGCAGCTTTAAGAAGCGTTTTTGCTCTGCCATGCCTTGGCCTGTGCCACGGCCAGGCGGTCGGCGCGCTCGTTTTCGGGGTGGCCCTGATGGCCGCGCACCCAGTCCCATGATATGTGATGCGGGGCGGTGGCCGCGACCAGGCGTTGCCATAAATCTTGGTTTTTGACCGGCTGATTGTCGGCGGTGCGCCAGCCGCGCTTTTGCCAGCCCGCTATCCATTTGGTGATGCCGTCCAGCACATAGCGGCTATCGGTCACCAGGCGCACATCCGAAGGGCGTTTCAGGCTTTCCAAAGCCATGATCGCCGCCATCATCTCCATGCGGTTATTGGTGGTTTGCGCCTCGCCGCCCGAAAGCTCTTTATCCGTCCCCTGCCAGCGTAACACAACGCCCCAGCCACCTGGGCCGGGATTGCCCAGGCATGCGCCATCGGTGAAGATTCCTATCTCGTCCGGCTTATTCGGTGGAGGAACAAAGGACACGGCGACTCCTTGTCCGCGCAGATGGGAAGACCCGCCCCACATAGCACAAGGCCGGGAATGATTGAACGGCTATGATATATATCGAGACTGATATGAATGAAAATGGAGCCGCGAAAGAAAACGCCTTCATGATAAAGGCTGACAGAATAAAAAATTAACGACTATGATGCTTGATAGACAGAGATTCGCGGCTTTCGGGATACCCCTGATTCCGCCACTCGCGCAGGGGGAAAGCGCCAGATGCTGGCTGTTGTCGATGAACTGATTGCTTCGATGATGATGGGCTTGCGTCAGCCCGTCGAATCCTTCGTTCAGTTGGAAACTGCCGACGACGAGATGACCTTGGTCGCCAGTGATGGCTCCTTGGTGTCCTTCATCCGCTTTGACGGCGCGCGGCAAATTATCGGCGATACCGAATATGCGTGGATTGTCGAGCAGTCGACCCTGAAGATTGGGTCGCGCTTTGACCATCCGGGCTATGCGTTGCAGTTCTATTTCATGCGCGATGCCGACCGCGTGGGGCGCGAGCTGGACCGCTTGATGCGCGCCAACCACTCGGCAGCCAAGGCGATCGGCCTGGATCTTGACGACCTCTTGACCGAGCGTCGCCGCCATTTGGCCAATCATATGGCATGGGAGGATATCTGGCTGGTCTTGTGGACACGGCCCAGTGCGGTCAGCAAGACCGATCTTGCCCGTTCACGCGAACACCGTCGGAATATCTCGTGGGTGCCCGCGCCGCGCGCGCAGTTTCCTCATACGGCGCTGGATGCCTTGCGCTTGCGCCATCGCAGTTATGTGATGGGGATCGAGGCATCTTTGGAAGAGCTGGGCTTTAAGGTCTCGACCGTGGATGTGCATGAGGCGTTGCGTTCGGTGCGCGGCAGCATGTATCCCACACGCGCACATGATAAATGGCAGGCCTGCGTTCCCGGCGATCCCATTATGCCGCGTCAGCCGCTTAAGCCTGGCGATATGTCGGAAATTCTGTGGCCGTCTTTGCCCAGCCAGTTATGCGTGGGCGATTCCGAGGTGATATCGGATACCATCGTTCGCGTGGGTGATCTGATCTGGGGCAGCACGGATATGATATTGGGTCCGGCCGATCCCAGCCCGTTCCCGCAATTGCTGGCGCGTTTGATCGATCAGGGCTTGCCGTTTCGCGTGTCCTTCTTAATTGAAAGCGCGGGCACGGTGGGCATCGGATTGCGTAAGCTGGTGGCGTCCGTCCTTGCCTTCACCAATTCAACGAATAAGCAAATACGCGACTCGCTAGAGACATTGCGCCGCCAAGCGCAAAGCGAGCCGGTGGTGCGCTTGCGCTTGTCCTTATCGACCTATGCGCCCCAGGGTGAAATCAAGCTGTTGGAATCGCGCCTGTCGGCTTTGTCGCAAAGTTTGGAAAGCTGGGGCTATATCCAGGCCTCGCAGCGCGCGGGCGATCCGCTGGAAGGGGTGATGTCCTCGGCGCTGGGCGTGGCTTGCGCATCGACGGCGGTGCCTGCGATCGCGCCTTTGTTCGACGTGGTCAAGCTGTTGCCTTGGCAGCGCGCTTCCAGTCCCTTTGATGAAGGGCCGATCCTGTTTCGCACGCCCGATGGGCGTATCTGGCCGTATCAGCTGGGCAGCTCGCTGCTGACCACATGGTTTGATCTGATCTTCGCTCAGCCGGGATCGGGTAAATCGGTGCTGATGAACGCCTTGTCTCTGGCGGCGTGCCTACAGATCGGCGCGTCGCGTCTGCCCTATATTGCTATTTTGGATATTGGGCCGTCTTCGTCGGGCTTGATCTCGCTGCTGCGCGATTCCTTGCCGCCCGAGCGGCGCTATGAGGCGATGCATTTCAAGTTGCGTATGACGCCCGAATATTGCGTCAATCCCTTTGATACGCAGTTGGGTTGCCGCTATCCCCTACCAGAAGAGCGTAGCTATCTTGGTGAATTGCTGACGTTGCTATGTACGCCCGCTGGCCATACCTCAAGCTATGACGGTATCCCTCAATTGGTAGGCTTATGCGTGGACGAGATGTACCGTTGGCGCGACGACTCGGGGGCCAATACCGAGCCGCGTCCCTATCTGGCGCGTATTGAGCCGGAAGTGGACGACGCGCTCAAGGCCTATAACATCCATCTGCCGCCTGATCCGTATTGGTGGGATGTGGTGGATGCATTGTTCGATGTGGGCGCGGTGCATGAATCGCTCTTGGCTCAGCGTTATGCCGTGCCGACCTTGGTGGATGCCGTGACGGCCGCCCGGCGGCCACAAATTCGGGCGCTGCTGGAAGAAACTCAAATCGGGGCCAGCGCGGAAAGCGTGATCCACGCTTTTGAGCGTATGATCGCCGCCGCCGTGCGTGAATTCCCGATTTTGGCCTCGATCACCAAATTCGATATCGGCAGTTCGCGCGTCTGCGCCATCGACTTGGCCGAGGTCGCCCCTCATGGCGACGAGGTGGCCGACCGCCAGACGGCGGTCATGTATCTGCTGGCGCGGCATGCCTTGATTCGCTCATGGTGGTTCGGACCGGACTCCTTACGCTCGATGCCCCAGCGCTTTCGTTCGTATCACGAGGCGCGGTTGCGCGACATCCGCGAAACGCCCAAACGTTTGTGCTATGACGAGTTCCACCGCACCGGTAAGACTCCCTCGGTGCGTGCCCAGGTCGTGCGCGACGTGCGCGAAGGCCGAAAATGGGGCGTGCAGATCGTGCTGGCTTCGCAGTTGTTAGACGATTTCAGCGCCGATATGGTCGATTTGGCCACCGCAGTGTGGATTTGCGGCTCGGCCACCAGCGAACGCGCCGTTTCCGCCACGGCCGAGCGTTTCGGCCTGTCCGACACGGCGCGCTGGGTGATGCGTAACCGCCTGACCGGCCCACGTCCCAGCGGTGCGCCCGTGCTGCTGCTGCTGAGCACCAATGAGGGACGCTACGAACAGCATTTGATTAATACGCTCGGCCCGATCGAGCTATGGGCGCTGTCCACCTCGTCCGAGGATGTGGAAATCCGCAACCGCCTCTATTCGCGTCTGGGCGCGGCCCGGGCGCGCAAATTGCTGGCCCAGGCCTATCCTGGCGGCACCGCGCGTCAAGAAATCCGCCGCCGAGTCATTTTGCGCACCGAGTCCGGCCAGATCGAAGCCGGAGCCATCTCGGCTGTGCTGGAAGAAATCGTCGAAGGGCTGGCTGGCATCTACGCCAAGGAAATCCAGAGAGTCTTGGAATAGGGGGGCTGGCCTGCTGGGGCCGCGCTCTTCCCGTAAGAACGTGGCATGGCAACGTACCTGGTCGGCCCTAAAGAAGTCGGTTTTTCAGACGGAGATGGAAATGAGGCGGTGCAGGCTCGCCTTAAGCGCATCTTTCGTGCAATCCCCGATCGGTGCGCGCATCACGCGCCCAAGACAATGGCGCATCTCTTTAGGGGCAATGAATGGACGTTCACCGTCAGCTTATTGTCGCTTCCTTGGGTATGTGTGACATGACTGTCGCCGCTGTGTTGGATTCGCATTCTTCAACTCCTTGGCGTCTCAAAGCGGTTTCGAGTTGGGATGCTTGGCGGCGTAGGCGGAATACCTGCCATCTCTTGGGCAGTCCACGCATCCACATCAGTGCCGCTCCGCTTAAAAGGCCTGCCAGGAACGGCACGATGACCAATAAATAAGCTGGTATGATCAGAATAATGTCCGTCGGCCATAATGACAGCTGGGCTTTTTGGGGGTTGGTGATGGCGAACACAATCACTATCAGTGCCACGGGCACGAATAGCAGAAAACGCAAAAAGCGCATCATATTTGTCCTGTTTTAGAGGTAAGCTAGGCGCCTTGGGCGGCTGTGCCGGCCTGCGCGGAGGCGTTGATGCGCTCGCGCAACTCTTTACCCGTCTTGAACGCGGGAACATATTTTTCAGACACCTTGACCGATTGGCCGGTGCGTGGATTACGGCCATTGCGTGGATCGCGACGCTTGACCGAGAAGGCGCCGAAGCCGCGCAATTCCACACGTTCACCCCGGCATAGGGCATCGATCATGGCCTCCAACACGGTGGAGACCACCTTGTCGGCTTCCAGCAAGGATAGGGACGGGCTCGAGTCTGCCAGACGCTGCACCAATTCGGACTTGGTCATTTCTTGACCCTCCCAATGTAGAATGGTTGACACAAAGCTTGGCGAATATTGAAGAATTCGTCAAGTCGCGATTATTCCAGTGTATTCATCGGGTCTTGTCTCGCAGTTTTTGGTCTTGAGACGGGAAGCGAAAACGGGATATGGCTTTGGACAATGTTCAGGCGTCAGGGGGCTCGCCTGCGCATCTTGCAGATGTTTTCACCGAAAATTCGTGATATACAAAGCGCCACGGGGGCTTTTCGTCCCCATGGCAGATTCACCAGCGAGAGTAAGGTCTATGGCGGCAGGCAAGTCAGGCGATGCAGAACAGGCGTTTTTGCTGTTGCTGTTGCTTGGCCTGGGTTTTGGCTCCTTGGGTTGGTTCATCGGGCGCGATGTCATCTTAGAAGGGCTGCGCTGGCTGCGCGTGGGCGAGATGGCCTTGATCGCGCCCTTGGCCTATCTGTTCGGTCAAGGTGCCGATTGGAACGAGGGTTGGCGCTGGCTGTTGGACAGCCCGGCATCGGCCAGCGGCGCGGCGCGTGAGAATATGTTCTCGGTCATCGAAGTCACGGGCACTTATGTCGGCCTCACTCTGCGCTGGCCGATGGCGGCGTTCTTTTTGGTGGTGGCGTGGTGGTATTATAAATTCAATCCCTTCGCCAAATTCCGGCAAAAGCATAACCTGGCCAGCTTGATGAAAGTCCAAGCGATCAGCTGGCCGGTCATCACCCCGGTCATCAAAATCAATCCGATCGAAATCAGCGCGCGTATTCCGGGCGAGGAAGTGCCATCGCGTCTGCCGTTATTCGCCGAATCCCTGACCCCGGAAGAATGGATCGCCTGGGCGCGCATTCCGATGAGCAAGAGCGGACCGGATCGCGAGGCGCTGCGTCAGGCGTTTTCCGCGCAATTGGGGCCGGTATGGACGGGGCCGGAAAACCAGCCGGCTTATGTCCGGGCCTTGTTTGCCGCCTTCGCTCTAAAAGGCGCGCAAAAGCGCAAGGAAAGCGACGTGATGCTGGGCGAGATTTCCAAATGCTGGGATCCCAAAGCGGGACTAAGGCTGACTTCCAAACTGACGGCGCAGGTCAATGAGATTATCGCCGATCCCAAAATCGGCGGGGTGGCCAAGAAAAAGGCGGAGCAGCATGCCTTTCGCGCCACGGCTTTGATGGGGTTGCTGGCCTATGCTCGGCATCGCGGCGGCGTGCTGGCTCCGGCGCAGTTCTTGTGGCTTCGCGGGCAGGATCGGGCCTTGTGGTATCCTTTGAATAACACCGGTCGTCGCACCTGGCATGCCGAGGCGGCAGGCGCGGGCGCGCATTATATGGCGGAATTGCAGGCCAAGCGCGGCTTGTCTTTGCCGCGCGTGGACACGGCCATCATGACCATCGTCACCAATCTCTCATCACGCAATGTGGTGATTCCTGATCTGAAGGAGACAGCATGAAATTAGATCTTAGGCTGAACATCAAGCCTCCTAGCCCCTATAAGGTCAGAGGCCGGTTCGAAGGCCACACCCTGGCACTGGATGTCAATGATCGGGATGGACGCCGCGTTTGGGTGCTTAACCTGGACAAAGCGGGTCAGGCCTTGATGGTGTCGCTGCGCCCCGCGTCGCAGGGGCCGGATTCGTCGGCTTTTGTGCTGGGTTATCAAACTTCCGAGACAGCGGCTTTCGTGCCTCTGGCCCATTTCGACGAAGAAAAGGACGCCAGGCGCGCCTTGCGCAAAACGGCCTCGGTCTTGGCCTGCGATCCCAAGGGCATCGGTCCGCGCATCACGCGCCTTGCGGCGGTGGGGACGGCTTTTGTGCTGCTGCTGGTGGTTTGGTTCTTGCTGGTGGGCAATATCTTTGCGAACAGCTTTAAGCAGGCCGCAGATCAGGCAGGCACGCCAGTGGGGACTGGGATCGCCTCGCCCAATGCGCCGCTGCAAACGGCACCTTGGGGCGTTCCGACCTCGGCCGATCAGGTTCTGCGTCAGCAAATGCAGCGGATGCCCCAAGGCGCTGCCATGCAATCCATGCCCCCCGCGCCGATGCAATAAGGCGTACGGCGTACACCCCCCGCCCGTGGAGGAGCGGACAAAATGGCGTTTTTAGAACGGAAATACCGCACCAAATCAAAGCTGTTTTTGCGTGACGTGCGCCCGATGGGCGTGCGGATAGGGGCGTTTCTTTCCGAGGTCAGCTCCATATCGTCCATCTTCGTCGCCATGGCGGTGCTGTTGGTCATTATGCCGGAATTGGCTTGGCTGGCCGATATCATGCTGTTGGTATCGTTCTATTATCTGCGCTGGCTGGGGAAAAAGAAGTTCCAGTTGCCGTTGCGTTTGCCGATGCACGCCAAGATGCTCGATCCCAACAATCCCGCGCCGGGCAAATCCGGGCCGGGCAAGGCCGAGGGCATTTTGTATCTGGGTAACGCCTATAAAGAGAATAACGAGGAAATCTGGCTGACCAATAACGATGCCCGTACGCATATCTTGTATCTGGGCACAACCGGCGCGGGTAAGACGGAAGGCCTTAAATCCATATGCAGCAATGCGTTGTGCTGGGGCAGCGGCTTTGTCTATGTGGACGGCAAGGCGGATAACGATCTGTGGTCGTCTCTTTACGCGATGACGCGCCGCTTTGGCCGCGACGACGATCTTCTTGTGCTGAATTATATGACCGGCAACAGCGACGACGGCGCGACATCGAACAGCATGAATCCCTTTACCTTCGGTTCGTCCTCGTATCTGGCGAATATGATGGTCAATTTGATGCCCGATGCCGGCGGCGATAACGCGATGTGGAAAGAGCGCGCCGTCGCCTTGATTTTCGCCCTGATGCCCGCTTTGACTTATCTTCGTGATAAGAAGAATGTCCCGCTCGATATCGGCTCGGTGCGCGACTATATCGAGCTTGGGCCTATCGTCAAGCTCTCGCGCAATACCGATTTGCCGGATCGCATCGCGCGCGGTCTGCAAGGGTATTTGGCCACCTTGCCAGGGTTTTCGGACGAAGCCTTCGATGACGAGGGGCATGACGTTCCTCCCAGTCCGGATAAGCCGATGTACGATATGCAAGTCGCGCGGCAGCAGCACGGCTATCTGTCGATGCAGTTTACCCGCGCTTTGCAGTCGCTGGCCGACGAATATGGCTATATCTTTAAGGCGCAATTGGCCGATATCGACATGATCGATGTGGTGCTGAACCGCCGGATCATGGTGGTTCTGATCCCCGCGCTGGAAAAGGCGGGTGACGAGGCCGCCAATCTGGGCAAGATCGTCGTGGCGAGCCTGAAGGGCATGATGGGCGCGACTCTGGGCGCGAATGTCGAGGGAGCATGGGAAGAGTCCATCGACAACAAGATGACGCGCGCCTCTTCGCCTTATATCACCGTCTTTGACGAGGTCGGTTACTACACGGCCCAGGGTATGGCGGTGATGGCCGCCCAGGCGCGTAGCCTTGGGTTCAGCTTGGTCTTTTCTGCGCAGGATCTGCCCGCGATGGAAAAACGCATCAAGCAAGAGGCGCGTTCGATCACGGGTAATTGCAACATCAAGATTTTCGGCAAGATCGAGGATCCGGTGGACACCATCGAGTTTTATAACAAGCGCAAGACGACTGACTGGGCCGTCATGTCCAAGAGCTATAAAGTGGCTGGCGATACGGTGGGATCGTTGTTCGACTCGCGCAGTTATATGGATACGGATCTGGCGGGTTCAGCCGAGGTCCGTACACATTTCAGCTCGGACGATCTGCTGGGGCTGCGCGAGGGCGAGGCCGCTTTGATCCATGGCGGCGACACCGATCCGCTGAAATTCTATCTGTGCGATGCCGGTAAGGTAAAGGCGCTGCGTGTCCAGAAACTCCTGCCCGTGCCTGGATCGACCAGCAGCACCGGCGCGCGTGAGCGGCTTATTTCAGATCTGGGCGAGAAGTTACGGGCGGAATCATCCTGGTCGGCGGCTACCTCTGGAGCTAAGACGGACACACCCGCGGAGATCGCCGCTTTATCCATGGGATACAGTGCCGCTGTGCAAGCAGGCTGGCCCGCGCAAAAGAGCGGTGGTGTGGCGGTGGCGGCCTTGGCCGAGAATATCGCCCATCTCGAACAGGCCAGCCAGGCCTCATTGCAAGGCCAATCCCGACCGATGCCCGGCGGCGCGGGGGGCAAAACGGCCTCCCCGTCGACTGTTCAGCCAGAGACGACCTTGCGCGGCGGCGATGATAACTGGCAGCCTGAACCGCCTTTCCGCTTGCATAAGAGCCTGGGCGGCCTGGAAGGGCGCGGTGGTAATGAGGATGCCTTGGCGGCTTTGGATGCGCTGGATATGTCTTCTGATATTGAGGCCGTTTCAAAACCCGCACCGGCGGAACTTAGCCAACGTCATGTGGCCAGTTTGCGCGGTAGCCACGAGGCATTCGAGGCTCCCTCGTCCACTGCCGCCAGCGCGCAGGCTCCGGCCATCCCAACCGATGGCAAAGGCGGCGCATGGGCGCAATTGCCCGAGGATGTCGCTTTACTGCTTAAACGCGCTGCCGAGTCGATGCGGGACAAGCTGTTCAATAAGCGTGATTAACCGGGGTTCTCCCTGGAAAGCCATGATGTTAACGAAAAAGACGGCCCGCAAGCGATCGGATGGTTTGACAAAGGGCAGGACTTTCGTCTAGGAATACCGTTCAAAGAGCAAGAGGGAAGTTCCACGATGAAGCGTACATTCCAGCCCAGCCGCCTTGTGCGTGCCCGTCGCCACGGTTTCCGCGCCCGCATGGCCACCCGTGGGGGTCGCGCCGTGATCGCCAGCCGCCGCGCCAAGGGTCGCAAGCGCCTCTCGGCCTAGTCCTTTCCCGCCTTTATTGTCGGGAAATGCCGGGTTCAAAGCCGCCCTTTCTGGTAAGGGGCGGCTTTGTCGTTGCTTGGGCTCTACCCCTGACATAAGGACTCTTTTGCCTTGAAGCTTTCGACGCTAAAGGTTCACGCCGATTTTCAACGGGTCAGCGCCCAGGGACGGCGTTGGTCCGGGGCGGCTTTTATTCTGTATGCGCGTGCTTGGCCGCCCGAGACGGCGTGTCTGACGCCGCCCTGGCGTTTGGGGCTGACAGCCAGCCGTAAGATGGTCGGCGGAGCAGTAGCCCGAAATCGGGCGCGGCGACGTTTGCGCGCCTTGGCGACGGATATTCTGACAGGTGAAGCCCGTGAGGGCCTGGATATCGTGCTGATCGCGCGCGAGGCGGCGTTATCCCGACCTTTTGAGCTGCTAGGCCAGGACCTGCGCCAAGGCTTGCGCCGTTTGGACCTGCTGCGCGATACGTCCAAGGTACGGGTTCCATGAGGCGTTTGTTGGTGGCTCTGCTGCGCATTCCGGTGCTGATATGGCGCTGGGGGATCAGTCCGGTTCTGGGGCCGCATTGCCGCTTTGCGCCCAGCTGCTCGGCCTATGCGCTTGAGGCGCTGGAACAACATGGTCCTTGGCGTGGCCTGCTCTTGACGCTGCGCCGCATCGGGCGATGCCACCCTTGGGGGGGAAGCGGGTTTGATCCGGTGCCGCCGGTTGCGGGAAAATTCCCTCCATCGGACAAGGTGGATCGCGGATCAGCCTTATAGGTCAATAACGATAGGGGGTATCGGAAAGCGCCGGTTCCTGCTATCTCAAAGTCTCGCCCTTCACCTCCATCAGCGCGGCATTGGCAACGGATCGACATGAGCAACAACGACAACTTCCTGGTCTTTATCATCCTATCCGTGGCGATCCTGCTGGGGTTCCATTATTTCTATGAAGCGCCGCGCCAAGAGCGCGAACGCGCCGTGATCTCGGCCCAGCAAGCGCCCAAAATGGCCTTGCCGCAGGCCAAACCGGCCGCCGTCAACGCCTTGTTAAGCCCCAGGGGGGATGTGCTGGCGCAAAACGCCCGTCTGCCGGTGTCCTCGCCGGTTCTACGCGGATCCATCAATCTGGTCGGTGGTCGTGTGGATGATTTGATTTTGTCTTCTTACCGCGAAACCTTGGCCCCTGACAGCCCGTCCATCACCTTGCTATCCCCTACGGGCAGCGCGCCGCCGCATGCGGCCTATTACGCCGAATTCGGCTGGATGGCCGCGCAAGAAGGCACTTCGGTTCCCGGCCCCCAGAGCGTGTGGCGGACCGACGCCTCGGCCTTGGAGGCGGGCGGGCGGCCCGTGCTGCTGCGCTGGGATAATGGCGCGGGGCTGGTGTTCGAGCGCGAGATTTCCCTGGATGAGCATTACATGCTGACGGTGACCGACCGGGTGCGCAACGCCGGCATCGCTGCCGTGAACTTGTATCCCTATGCGTTGGTCGCGCGCCATGGAACGCCGGTGTTGCAAGGCGCGGGCGCGCCTTTGCATGAGGGCGCGGTGGGTGTATTCGAAACCCGTCTGGAAGAGCATCCCTATGACAAACTGGCCGATGAAGGCACGGTTGCGGGCCAGGCCCAGCAGGGCAGTTGGTTGGGGTTCACCGATAAATATTGGCTGGTGGCTTTGGTTCCTTCTTTGCCCGACGGGGCGCATCTGCCGGTGCGGTTTACGCATAGCAAGACGCAAGACGCGCGCAAGGACCTGTATCAGGCCGATTGGCGCGCCGAAGGGGTCTCCGTGGCGCCGGGTGCCGTGTCGGCACCGGTCACCGCGCGTTTATTCGCAGGGCCCAAGCAAGTCGATCTGCTGGACGCCTACGAAAAAAGCCTGAATATCCGCCATTTCGATCTGGCCATTGATTTTGGCTGGTTCTATTTCCTGACAAAGCCCTTCTTTTATGCGCTGGACTTTTTGGGGCGTTGGTCGGGGAATTTTGGCGTGGGCATCTTGATCTTGACGATCTGCTTGCGCCTGTTGCTGTTCCCTCTGGCCGATAAATCCTATCGCAGCATGGAGCAGATGAAGGCCCTTCAGCCCGAGATCGCGCGTTTGCAAGAACGCTTTGGCCAAGATCGCGTGCGCCTGAATCAAGAAATGATGGAGCTGTATAAGCGCGAGCGGGTGAACCCCCTTTCGGGTTGTTTGCCGATCGTGATCCAGATTCCCATTTTCTTTGCCTTGTACAAGGTTTTGTTCGTCAGCCTGGAGATGCGCCATGCGCCGTTCTTTGGCTGGATCCGCGACCTTTCGGCCGCCGACCCCACGACGATCTTTAATCTGTTCGGCCTGATCCCATGGCAGCCGCCCAGCTTTTTGATGTTCGGCGTGTGGCCCTTGCTGATGGGCGCAACCATGTATGCCCAGCAATTGATGGCCCCACAAGCCCCCGATCCCATTCAGCGTAAGGTGTTTATGTTCTTGCCCCTGTTCTTCACGGTCCTGCTGGCCCCCATGGCCGCCGGATTGGTGATCTATTGGACATGGAGCAACATCCTTTCCCTCGGCCAGCAATGGGTGATCCATCGCCGCATGGCGGGCCTGCGCGAACGCCTGGCGAATAAGAAAGCCTCGTAAAGAAAAAGGGCGGCTCGTTGGAGCCGCCCTTGGGAGCGTGCATACGCTCTGCGCCTTGTGCTTATCGCAAAATTAACTCAAAGCGCTCTTTGTTGCAGATGCCCATGCTGGGGCGGCTGGCATTGATTTGTTCCATGATTGAATCCGGCCCCACTGCCCCGGTGCGGACCACAGGCGACAGGTGGTGTTTGCCGTTCTGATCGACCGTTGAACGAAGGATCAGGCCTCTACTCTTACCTGTCTTGGTGCTGACGCCTCCGTTTAAGACCGCGCTCTCAGACAGCATGACGCATTCTCCGCTAGAGGGCGAGGGGACTCCCGGGGGCAACTGGCTCTGCGAAATCGGTCCATTCGGTCCACGGAAATCGATTCGCGGTTGGCCAGTCTGGTCGCAGGAAACAATAGTCTCGCCGCTTTTCTCGCCATCGCAATACATGTTGTAAATGTAAGTTCCATCCCGGCGGCTTGTTTTCTGGCCAATCTTGCCTTCTTGCAGAATCTTGAAGCTGCTCTTGAAGTCCAATCCGAATTTCCCGCCTTCGGCCTGGACGTAATTCATCGACTGTAGCCCTACGACACGATTGGGTTTATACGAGTCCGCATCGGCCGTATATGCGCGAGGTGCGCAGATATTTTGATTTTTGCCATAGCAAATAACGGTGGTGTAAGGGGTATTGACCGGAGTCTTGGATTGGATTTGGCCAGGTTGCAAAAAGACTTTCTGGGTATTTTCCGGCTTATCTAGCGCGATCGGCCGATAAGCATCGCCATCTTTGGTGCGGATATAGAGTTTGACAGGCTTGCCGGATGCATTGGTCGCGGGAAAGACATAGAAATCCTCATCAGCGGCCAAAATGGCTTTCAGATTGGAAAGATCAATCTTCTTCCCACCCGCAGCGGTCGGCGTGTCAGTGTCTTGCTGAAGCGCGGGATTGCTGACGCAGCCTGCTAATACTGAAAGCGCCAAAACCGCTGAAGTTAGTTTCTTCGCATATTCTGAAAACTTACTCATCTCATCCCCCTGTGTTTGGTTAACGCGTTTACTCATGGATGTTAAATCTTGGGGGCATAAAATGCAACTGTTGTAAATAATTTCGCTATGGTTGCGAGAAAAAATATATCGGGGGCGATGCAATTATTTAGAAAGCCTTTACCAGCACTTGTTCGCCAAGCTATGATGACCATACTTAAGACGAGAATGTTCAGCGCAAGGGCGTTGGTCGGCATTCTCGGCCATTTAGGGGAGATAAGCCGATGTTCCACGCCGCACGCCCAGGCTCTGCAGAGATTGTTACGAAGATAAACATAACATGCCTCTCATTGGGCACCACCTTTGTGCTAAGCGCGATCTTTGCGGCGTTTCCCCTGCCTATTTTGGCACAGAACTATGAGGCGTCATTGCATATTGCAAAACGGACTTGTCCGATGCCGCAATATGATTCGTCCAAACATGCCACCATTATTACGCCAGGCTTGAAAAAGGTATGTACGCTAAACGGCGACTTGCGGACAGGTACAGCGTCATGCGACGCATCAGCGCCGCCTGCGGGTAACAACAATGTGGGTTATAATAACGCGGCCTGGAGTTATGCCGGTGCGGCGGCGAATGCGGGCGGCAGTGCTCATGCGGTTATCGATGCCCATGGAATCTGTTCGCATGTATCCAATATAGCGACGGATGGAACGGGATATTTCGTTCCCTTTAGGTCTGGTCTGGAATGGCTGGCCACTAATGTAAATGCGCCCAAAGCTACGCCGCTACGCATGGGCGGGTGCTGCAGACCGGAAGATGTTCGTATTGCCGCAAACCCCATCACCGTCGCTCTTGGCCCTGTGACGTCCGTATGTACCGTTTCGTCCGGATCCATATCGCTCTTTCCGACGGCAAAAGGTCAGGCCTATGCCAAGGTTGGTGATCAATATGTGCCTGCCTCTACGGCGGGTATGGGATTTCAAGTAAGCTGCAATCCTACGTCTTACACTATATCTCACGCTGATGGGGGATCAGATACATGGACACTTTCTGCGAGTATCCAAAATATTCATCTGCGTTTTGAGTGTTCCAAAGCATTAACCGGCGCATGTGGCGCAAATTATATCGATTTGGAGGACCAGAATAAACTCGGTAATTTTACTGGCAAAAATAACGAAAATGGCAAAGGCAGTACGCCCAAGAAATCCTCATGGCTGAACCTTCCTTTGGGGATGGTCCCGGCGGCTCGTTTGGCGATGGCGGCTTTTGGGATTTCTTCGGCGCATGCCGCTCAGGTCTCGGAAGAGGTCTATCGGACATCGTCAGGCGGAGCCAACAGAACTGCCTCAACGCGCCAAGCGGGACAACCGGCTTACGGCGACGTAGATGCGGGAACGCATGCTTTCGAGGTGATCGAGACGACAGCTTCGCCCGAGCGGACGACAACCGAACAAGGCGGCGTCAGCAAGAAGTCATCCTCCGGTTCGTCAAAGACGCAAGCAAAAGATGCTGCGCGTTCTCATCGCCAAACCGGGCATGCGGTGCAATCGGCTCCGGCGACGACGCGGACAGGATCGGGTGAATACACTCAGTCTCAAGGCGCACCGACTCGTGTTCAGGGCGGTCAGGCTGGGACTTCGGGTTATGCCCAAGCTGGTAGCGCGGCGGGTCAGTCTGCCACGCAAGGCGGCCAGGGCAGTGTGAGCGGTCAGCCGGGCGGGACTTATGCCCAAGGCAACAGCCAGTCGGCTTCATCCGTGCAAGGCGGCGTGAGCGGTCAGCAGGGCGGAACTTATGCTCAGGGCGCGCCAACTCGTGTTCAAGGCGGCCAGGCTGGAACATCGGGCTATGCCCAAGCCGGTGGTTCGTCTGCCGGTCAGTCCGCCACGCAAGGCGGCCAAGGTGGCGTAAGCGGTCAGCAGGGCGGAACTTACGCCCAAGGCGCACCGACTCGTGTGCAAGGTGGCCAGGCTGGAACATCGGGTTATGCCCAAGCTGGTAGCACGGCGGGTCAGTCTGCCACGCAAGGCGGCCAGGGCAGTGTGAGCGGTCAGCCGGGCGGGACTTATGCCCAAGGCAACAGCCAGTCGGCTTCATCCGTGCAAGGCGGCGTGAGCGGTCAGCAGGGCGGAACTTATGCTCAGGGCGCGCCAACTCGTGTTCAAGGCGGCCAGGCTGGAACATCGGGCTATGCCCAAGCCGGTGGTTCGTCTGCCGGTCAGTCCGCCACGCAAGGCGGCCAAGGTGGCGTAAGCGGTCAGCAGGGCGGAACTTATGCCCAAGGCGCACCGACTCGCGTTCAAGGTGGTCAGGCTGGAACATCGGGTTATGCCCAAGCTGGTAGCACGGCGGGTCAGTCCGCCACGCAAGGCGGCCAAGGCGGCGTAAGCGGTCAGCAGGGCGGAACTTATGCTCAAGGTGCACCGACTCGTGTTCAAGGCGGCCAGGCTGGGACTTCGGGTTATGCCCAAGGCGGCAGCCAATCGGCTTCGTCCGTGCAAGGCGGCCAAGGCGGCGTAAGCGGTCAGCAGGGCGGAACTTACGCCCAAGGCGCACCGACTCGTGTTCAGGGTGGTCAGGCTGGAGATTCGGGTTATGCCCAAGCGGGCGGGTCATCGGCGGGTCAATCCGCCACGCAAGGCGGCCAGGGCGGTGTGAGCGGTCAGCAGGGCGGAACTTATGCCCAAGGTGCACCGACTCGTGTGCAAGGTGGTCAGGCTGGAACATCGGGTTATGCTCAAGCTGGTAGCCAATCGGCTTCGTCCGTGCAAGGCGGCCAAGGCGGCGTAAGCGGTCAGCAGGGCGGAACTTACGCCCAAGGCGCACCGACTCGTGTGCAAGGTGGCCAGGCTGGAACATCGGGTTATGCCCAAGCTGGTAGCACGGCGGGTCAGTCCGCCACGCAAGGCGGCCAAGGCGGTGTGAGCGGTCAGCAGGGCGGAACTTACGCCCAAGGCGCACCGACTCGCGTTCAAGGTGGTCAGGCTGGGACTTCGGGTTATGCTCAAGCTGGTAGCACGGCGGGTCAGTCCGCCACGCAAGGCGGCCAAGGCGGTGTGAGCGGTCAGCAGCAGGGCGGAACTTATGCTCAGGGTGCGCCGGCTCGTGTTCAAGGCGGCCAGGCTGGGACTTCGGGTTATGCCCAAGGCGGCAGCCAATCGGCTTCATCCGTGCAAGGCGGCGTAAGCGGTCAGCAAGGCGGGACTTATGCTCAAGGCGCACCGACTCGTGTTCAGGGTGGTCAGGCTGGAGATTCGGGTTATGCCCAAGGCGGCAGCCAATCGGCTTCGTCAGCGCAAGGCGGCCAAGGCGGCGTGAGTGGTCAGCAGGGCGGAACTTATGCCCAAGGTGCACCGACTCGTGTGCAGGGCGGCCAGGCTGGTCAGGCCGGTGTGACGGATCGTACAGGCTCGGGTGAATATATTGTGGCCCAGGGTTCGGCGATGCGTGCTCAAGGTGGCGTTGGCGGTCAGGGGGCACCAACGGCTGGACAAAAGACGGCGTTGTTGGCTCAAGAACAGGGCGGTCAGGCCGGTTCTGCCGGCACTTCGTCGGGTTACGCTCAACAAGATGCAGGTTCAAGCACTCAGGTGGGCCAAGGCGGTGTGAGCGGTCAGCCGGGCGGGACTTATGCTCAAGGCGCACCGACTCGTGTTCAGGGTGGTCAGGCTGGAACATCGGGTTATGCCCAAGCGGGTGGTTCATCGGCTGGTCAGTCCGCTACGCAAGGTGGCCAGGGCGGCTTGAGTGGTCAGCAGCCGGGCGGGACTTATGCCCAAGGCGCACCGACTCGTGTGCAAGGTGGTCAGGCTGGAACATCGGGTTATGCCCAAGCGGGCGGTTCACCGGCAGGTCAGTCCGCTACGCAAGGTGGCCAGGGCGGCTTGAGTGGTCAGCAGCCGGGCGGGACTTATGCTCAAGGTGCACCGACTCGTGTGCAAGGCGGTCAGGCCGGTCAGGCTGTTGGGGCAGGGGGTAAGGGTGCCTTACTGGCTCAAGAACAAGGCGGTCAGGCTGGTAATGCCGGAAAGAACGGTAAGCCAAAGGCTCCGCTATTGACCGATGAACAAGGTGGTCAAGAAGGTGACGGTAGCGGCAGCTCGGAGCAAGATGCGGCGCTGTTGGCCGAGGAACAGGGCGGCCAGTCGAGGCAAGGCGGTGATGGTCGCACTGGATATGGCGAATATGGCGTGCCGGGTGCGGCCTCGGGCGGTATGCAGGGCGGTCAGCCTGGAGCCGGTTCATCAAATAAGGGGGGCAAGAATCCTCTATTGGCCGAAGAACAGAACAGCGGTTCCGGCGCGGGTGGGGCCTCTTCGGGTGGTAACGGTGGTTCCATGACATCCACCATTGGGGGTGCCCCGGGTAAAAAGCCTGGCGGTAAGACCGTCGTCGATCCCTTGTTGGCCGAGGCAGAGGGCGGCGAAGTGGGGGGCACAGGCGGCGGCAGCGGTTCGGGCAGCTCGAGTGGTGGTGGTGGCGATATCGGGGGTGGTATCGGTGGCGGCAGCTCGGGTGGTAGCGGCGTTTCTTCCTCGGGTGGCGACGGAGGTTCTTCCGGCGGCGGTTCGGGTGGAGGAAGCGGCGGCTCGGGTAGCTCGGGCGGATCCGTGATCATTTCTTCAAGCTCGGGTGGGACTTCGTCTTCGGGCGGCAGTTCCTCGGGGGGTAGCAGCAGCTCCGGTGGGACTTCGTCTTCGGGCGGTAGTTCCTCGGGGGGTAGCAGCAGCTCGGGTGGGACTTCGTCTTCGGGCGGTAGTTCCTCGGGAGGTAGCAGCAGCTCGGGCGGGACTTCGTCTTCGGGCGGTAGTTCCTCGGGGGGTAGCAGCAGCTCGGGTGGGACTTCGTCTTCGGGCGGCAGTTCCTCGGGAGGTAGCAGCAGCTCGGGCGGGACTTCGTCTTCGGGCGGTAGTTCCTCGGGGGGTAGCAGCAGCTCGGGCGGGACTTCGTCTTCGGGCGGCAGTTCCTCAGGGGGTAGCAGCTCAGGCGGTTCATCCACCGGAGGTTGGGGTGTGGATACCGGAACAGCTGTGGTTTCTGTGACGGTTGGTCATACTTATACACCACCGCCGCCACCACCACCGCCGCCGCCGCCGCCAGAGCCACCGCCAGAGCCACCACCGCCGCCGCCGTGCTGTGAACCGCCGCCGCCGCCGCCACCGCCGCCGCCACCGCCGCCGCCACCGCCGTGCTGTGAGCAGCCCAAACCGACGCCAGAACCGCCGCCGCCGCCGCCACCGCCACCGCCGCCGCCGCCACCGCCGCCGCCGCCGCCGCCGCCGCCACCGCCGCCGCCGCCACCGCCGCCGCCGCCGCCGCCACCGCCGCCACCGCCTTGGGATGGTGGGGGAGATGGAGGAGGAGATGGTGGGGGAGATGGTGGGGGAGGCTCGGGAGGAGGAGATTAATCCCTTCCTCCAGGGCAGAATGGGGCGCGATCTGAAGGGTCGCGCCCTTTTCTTTTTGTCAGCGGCCCTTTGACACAGAGGCGGCTGGCCGCTAGCGTTCATCGGTCAGGTTGTCGCGCCCGTCATGGGCCGACATCGAATCATTCACGATTTCTTACCCAGGCGTTCGTCATGGCTGCAAACTCTCATCTTCCTGTGAAAGCATCGGCGGTCGAGTCGGAGTCGGGTCCGACCCTGGTCGAACGGTTTTTGGGCACGATAGGCCGCACGTTCTTGGACTTCCTCCAGGCGACGGGGCGCTTTGGTCTGTTCACGGGCCGCTCTTTGTCGGCGATCGTGCAGCCGCCGATCTATGTCAGGCAGTTGTTGCGGCAGATGGTGGAGATTGGCTATTACTCCCTCCCGGTCGTGGGGCTGACGGCGTTGTTCACCGGCATGGTGTTGGCGCTGCAAAGCCACACCGGATTCGCGCGCTTCCAGGCCGAAGGCGCGGTGGCAACGGTCGTGGTGCTGTCGATGACGCGCGAATTGGGGCCTGTCTTGGGCGGCTTGATGGTGGCGGGACGCATCGGCGCCTCGATGGCGGCCGAGATCGGCACCATGCGCGTGACCGAGCAGATCGATGCCTTGATGACCCTTTCGGCCAATCCCCATAAATATCTTATCGTGCCGCGCCTATTGGCCGGCGTGCTGATGCTGCCCTTGCTGGTGCTGGTGGCCGATATCGTCGGCGTGTTCGGCGGGTTTTTGATCAGCGTCTATCAGCTGGACTTCAACGCCGCGACCTATCTGCAAAGGACCATCGATTACCTCAAGACCGAGGATGTCGTGCTGGGCTTGGTCAAGGGGGCCGTCTTTGGCTTTATCATCACCTTGATGGGGTGTTATTGCGGCTTCGCCTCGAAGGGCGGCGCGCAAGGCGTTGGCCGCGCGACGACCAATGCCGTGGTTTCGGCTTCCATCTTGATCTTGCTGTTCAACTACGTCTTGACCGGGCTGTTCTTCTCCCGCTGACGCCTGACACTAGGAAACACGTCTCATGAACGCTTCTTCCTCTCCCGCTTCCACCGCCCAGCCGCGCTTGGTGCTGTCGGGCCTTAGCAAGTCCTTTGGTCCCAAGCAGGTGCTGCGCGGCATGGACCTGTCGATCAAGGCGGGCGAGTCCTTGGTGGTCATCGGTGGCTCGGGCACGGGAAAATCGGTGATGCTGAAATGCATCTTGGGCCTGTTGGAGCCGGATGACGGTTCGATCAAGCTGGATGGCGAGGAGACGGTGGGGCTGCGCGGCCGCGCGCGCGAGGCGCATGTGGACCGCTTTGGCATGTTGTTTCAGGGGGCGGCGTTGTTCGACTCGCTGCCTGTATGGCGCAATGTGGCGTTTCGCTTGCTGCAAGGCAGCGGCAAACGTCTATCCGCGCGTCAGGCCAAAGATCTGGCCGTGTCCAAGCTGGCCGCCGTGGGCCTGACCCCGGACGTGGCCGATATGTATCCGGCGGAATTGTCGGGCGGCATGCAAAAGCGTGTGGCCCTGGCGCGCGCCATCGCCGCCGAGCCGCAGATTCTGTTTTTCGACGAGCCGACCACGGGCCTAGACCCCATCATGGCCGATGTCATCAACAACTTGATCTTACAATGCGTGAAGCAATTGGGCGCGACGGCTTTGTCCATCACCCATGACATGACCAGCGCGCGCAAGATCGCCGACCGCATCGCCATGCTGCATGAAGGGCGCATCATCTGGCAGGGGCCGAAGGAAGAGATCGATTTTTCGGGCAACCCCTATGTCCACCAGTTCATCTATGGTCGCGCCGAAGGCCCCATCAAGATGCCGGTCAAGTCGGAGTAGGTTACTACATGTTGGCCGCCGCGCAGGAAGATCCCACGCCCACGCATCGCCACTATAAAGGCGGCTTATATCGTGTGTTGGGGGAGGCCATTCATTCTGAAACTTTGCAAGACATGGTGGTGTACCAGAATTGTAAGGACGGTCGCGTATGGGTGCGGCCCAAGGATATGTTTAACGAGCAGTTGCCCGATGGCACTTGGCGCTTTGCGCCTATTCTCTCAGATGCCTCATAAAGCTCTTTACGGCACATAACCCAAACATAAGGGATTCGGCACATGACCACGCAAAAACGCATCGTTTCCGGTATTCGCGCCACGGGGTCGGGATTGCATTTGGGGAATTATCTGGGGGCCTTAAAGCCCTGGGTTCGTATGCAAAGCCAAGCGCAAAATTTCCTGTTCATCGCGGATCTACATGGCCTGACCACGCCCGAACATGCGGGAAACTTGGCGACCAATACGCGCGAAATCGCGGCGGCCTATATCGCGGCGGGGATCGACCCCGCGCACTGCGTGTTGTTCGCGCAAAGCAGCGTCAAGCAGCATACCGAGCTGGGCTGGATATTTTCCTGCATCACGCCCATGGGATGGCTGAACCGCATGACGCAGTTCAAGGACAAAGCGGGCAAACACAAAGAGCAAGCGGGGCTGGGCCTATACGCCTATCCGGTGCTGATGGCCGCCGATATCTTGATGTACAAGGCCACCCATGTGCCCACGGGCGACGATCAAAAGCAGCATGTGGAATTGGCGCGTGATATCGCGGGCGCGTTCAATCGCGCCTTCGGGACCGAGATTTTCCCCTTGCCCGAGCCGGTGATCCAGGGCCAGGCCGCGCGAGTGATGTCGCTGCGCGACGGCACCAAGAAAATGAGCAAATCGGACGAGTCCGATTATTCGCGCATCAACCTGACCGATGACGCCGATGCCATCGCCTTGAAGATCCGCAAGGCCAAGACCGATCCGCACCCGCTGCCCGCCACGCTGGCGGAGTTGGAATCGCGCCCCGAAGCCGACAATCTGATATCGATCTACGCCGCCCTTGCCGATACATCGCGCGAGGCGGTGTTGGCCGAGTATGCGGGCGCGTCTTTTTCCACCTTCAAGGAGAAACTGGCGGATCTGACCGTGGCGCAAATGGCCCCGATCACCGCCGATATGCGCCGCTTGATGTCCGATGCCGCGCATCTAGACGCCATCCTATCCCGCAGCGCCGAGCTGGCCGCCACCGAAGCCGAGGCCACGATGCGCCAAGTCCGCGCTGGCGTGGGATTGTGGTCAGCGGGGGACTGATCAAGAAAGAATGGGCTGGCCTCGCGTTCGGGATGTAGGGCCGAGTTGGGCCGTAGCTGGAGGATGGTTCTTCTGGCCTGACCCATCGCTATAGAGGGAAGACTGTTTACCTTATCAGACGGCTGAGCTAATACGATACGTATCGCCGGTGTTTCTTGTCTTGGAGAGAACGCGATGACACAAGATGATCGCCACCAACACACTTTTGAGCAAGCCACAGAATGGCTGATAAGGGTTTTTGGTCCCGCCATCATGTTTGAATCTCAGCTGTCCAGAATGCGGGCCAGCGCAGGCAAGGATGTCGATCCATGCGCATGGAAAATGGATTCTTACGGGGATCTTGACTTGGACATAGATCTGCCTCCCATGATAGTGGAGCATTTCGTTGAACATTTACGGCATCATCTGGGCGAGGCGATGATCGAGAAAATCGTTCCCATTCATTGGAAAAAAGATGGCCGAGCAAATCTTCGCGCCCTGCGTCGCTCCGACTGGCCGATGCCCAAGGACGTCATCGAAAGCAACTTATCAATCCGTGCGGCGGCCCTTAAGGATGTCGCCGAAAGGTCGCCCAAGCGCGCGGAATGGATCGATGGGATCGTGCACGACTTGCTGGCTCATGAAGCCGCTTGGATGACGCGGAAAAGAAGTGTTGAAGGAAAATGTAACAGGTTATTCCTAGGGCGCGAGGATCCGTCCGAACGCGTCTTGCCTAGCGGATTTCGCTATGGAGTCGCGTTAGGCAAATGGCCGGACCTAGAATTAGTCTTGCCGCTGGGCAGCTATCTGCCTCCCTTCCCTGATCATGGGCCCGGCAGCGATGTTCCTTGGTCGCAGCGCAATCACGATCTCGGCCTTGGTGGTTTTATGGCCTATGACGATTATAACTCGGGCGGCATGGGGCCGACGATGGAATCCCGGCTTAGGGTCCCGGGCATCTGCGATGCGGATATCGCCAACCGTTTGGAAGAATTCTTGGAGGTGCCCGAGAAATGCGCCGCCGTACGGCAGTATATCCACGAGGTTATCGCGGCGACGTGCACGATGAACTGGTTCCAGCTGAACCTGCATCCCGATTTCTATCACGAGCAGAGATTAATATTCGACCAGATACCGCAGGATTTGCCAGTAAAAGAACAGTTAGCCAGGCGCAAAGAACAAACGCGTAAATTGTGGGACAAGGAAGAATACGTTAAATGGCGGGAGATATTCCCCCGATTGGCCGGGGCTAATCCTACCATGGGTCAGTTGGTGCTCGCGGTCCACGCCAAGCCACCGCTTGGGCAAGAAGATGTCTATGCAAGGCTGGGGCTGTGGTTTAAAGGGGCTTTCCCCCTGCTTGAAAAGCATCTTAACGCGAATCCGAAAGCGGTCAGACCAAATCAAAGCCACGAGCAAAGAGCATCAGATACCCCTAGAATTTAGCAGGAAACCCACGAAAGCGGCCTGCCGCTTTATGCCTCTATTTCGGCGCTGTTTGTGGAAATCTATGAAAAGGCTCCATCCGCCGTTGTTGGGTAAGAGTCTGTGATTCAGCGTCAGCGTAAACGACGGGTGATGGATGCCCGCCTGCGCGGGCATGACTAAAATGAGAGGGTGATGCTTCAATGAGCGCGGCATGGTTTGTTGTGCGCCTTTCTCTCCTCGTGAGTCACTCCCGCGAAGGCGGGAGTCCATCTCCTGACCTGGCCGATGGTGCGGGATTTCAGAAAAGAGTCTGCGATTCAGCCTCTTTCAGGCCATCCACAGCCCGTTAAAACGCAAAAGTCAAAAGACGGTCTCCAGGAGGAAGGCTGAACCACCTCTACCTCGAACATGCGGGAAACTTGGCGACCAATACGCGCGAAATCGCGGCGGCCTATATCGCGGCGGGGATCGACCCCGCGCACTGCGTGTTGTTCGCGCAAAGCAGCGTCAAGCAGCATACCGAGCTGGCCGCCACCGAAGCCGAGGCCACGATGCGCCAAGTCCGCGCTGGCGTGGGGCTGTGGTCAGCCGGATAGGGCGTAAAGCAAGCCTATCGTCCCAGGAAATCGTCCAGTGCCTTGCGGGCATTGATGGGGTTCAGGTGCAACGCGCCATGTCCGTATTCCGGGTCTTCGATGGCTAGGCCGATCGTCCCGCCCAGACCTTTGATCCATGTGCCGGTGCGGCGCATGGCGGGGCAGCCATCGCGTTCGGGGTTGGAATCGCGCTCGCCGCAGACGGTGATCCAGCGGGTTCCGGCAAAGGGACGTGCGCCATAGGCTCCCCGGACGATTTCTTGCGTGGGGGGATAGCCCTCATTGGCGCTGCCTGAATGGGCGATGATGGTCGAGAAATATTGGTGCCCTTTCGTCCGATCCAATGCCGCCACGGCATAGATATTGGCCGAACCCCGGCTGAAACCGTGCAACAGGGCCGATCCTGGGGCGACTCCCAGCCGCGCCAGGATCAAGTCGATCTCGCGGTATATTTGGGACGGGGTGTAATAATCTTCGGTCCGGTCGCCGCGTCCCAGCCACCATTGCACATTCACCACGCCGACATTCCGGCCCTGAAGATGCGGATACCAGATGGATAAATCCTTGGTCGCGAAGCCTCCCGTGCCGGGCAGCGAGACGATCCACTTTTTGGGTGCTTCGCGCTGAGGCTGCCAGACCACGATAAAACTTTGTCCGTCGCGCGTCGGATAGAAGTTGGGATGCAGTCTTTCCGCCTGGGCGAAATCGGGTTGTTTCCTGGCTTGCCCCAACAGCCAGGCACTGCCCGGCGGCCAAGATTCAGCGGCGGATGCCGCGCCTGCGCCCCAAATCAGCGCCAATCCCAACGCCACAGCCTTCCACATTTCCGCCTCCTTCCCCGCAAGAACGGACAGGTCACGCAGTCTCCGTGATGTTAGTCAAGAAAGGCTAAGGAATGATGATGATCGTTGCCGTGTTTTTATGATGAATGAACAAATAAATATATGATTATATTTGTAAAATTACAGATCATCATAACTCCTGGGACTGAAAGAAAGGGATAAAATCGAAAGTATTTGACGCTTGATAGGTGTTGGAAGCGCGAGTAATATCCACATCAAGAACGCTCGGAAAGCGTTTTGATACTTATTCAGAAATAGATCGAGTTTAGCTATTAAGGAGACAGAGAATGGCACGGACTGATATTGCAGCGCTGATGCGCTTGGCCGCGACAGATGCGGATGCGGCCCACAGGGAATACCAAGAGATGCTTGACCGCAGCATCGATCCCCATTCGATGCGTGATAAGGTGCACACAGCTCTTACCAAGCGGCTGACACGGAATTTTCAATTCCACCACATTCATGATTATCCGCTCTTTCAAAAGACGCAAATGACCAGAATGCGGAGTCTGATGGCGTTTGGGGCGAGTGGGTCTGCCGAACAAAGAAAAGAAACCATGAAAACAGTCATGGAATCCTTGGTTGCGGTACGGGATGCCATTCCCCAGCAAGACAAGCAGCCTGGCGGTCCGCATCATGACTTTAACCAGCAAGTGAGTGACCTGCTCACTGCCCTTCGTGAGATTAAAGCGCCAGCAAATGCGGATCCGACGAAGAAATTGTCGGCTTATGCCAGAGTCATGGCTCGCCTAGCCCAGCTGCGGCAGTCTTGGGGAGCGCATTCAAATGTTGAAGATGCGTACAAACTGATTGATGAGGCGTTGTCGTCGATGCTCTCGCCTGCAGTTCCGCATCAGAACGCCGCCGCGCCCACACCACATACGCGACCGGCGTCGCAAGCAGGTATCGGCGCATCTTCTTCTTCGCCAGGGGCTCAACCAGGAATATCGGGGCCTTTGGGGGCCAATTCTTTGAACGGCGGTTATTTGCGTAACCCGCCATATCATGGGAATCCGTCCGCGCCGGAATGGCAGGCTCATCGGGCAACGCATGAGACATGGGCCACAGTCATCGGTTCTATCATGCAAGAAACGCCGCCCGGCTATTCGACGGTTCCTTTTGATCAATCGTGTTTCTATACGTTGGATCTGGCCGATCCCAAGCCCCACAACACGGCCATTCATGTGAGGATTCAAAGCGAGTCCCCTGGCTTGTCCCAATCGAAAATGGCGGTGCTGCAACACAGTTTTGGGGCCAATGGCTATCAAAGCCTGGATTTGCTTCCTTCGCCCGAAGGTGAGCCTGAATACCCGCGCGAGATCAGAGATCATGCCCTGAAATTGATGGTGGGGTATGTGGTGGACCGTTTCGACACATGGACTGTCGGAGGTAGCCGCAGTGTTGATCTGCGTGGCAGTGATATCGAACGCGCCACCATGCGCAAGATGATGGAAGGACAGTTGGCACAGAGATATCAAGGCGACGAACTGAAGAAACGTGTGGCCTTGATCAAGGACGTCACGGATGCGCCGCCCGCGCCTCAGCCGGCCTCTCGTGCTTGGGCCGTGCGGCCAAGCAAGGAACGCGGTTTGCCGCCCATACTGACTCCGCCTGTGCCCGCCTAACGATTAGGCGTTCGGGAAAAAGACGGGGCCGTGCGGAAAGCGCGGCCCTTCTTCTTTTAGGGTCTTACTTCCCCTTATTCATCACCTCCAACACGTCTTGCACATGTCCGGGGATTTTGACTTTGCGCCAGAGGTGGTGGATGCGGCCTTTGGGATCGATTAGGAAAGTGCTGCGCTCGATCCCCATATAGGAACGGCCATACATGCTCTTGCCGACCCAGACGCCATAGGCTTGGCAGGTCGCGCCGTCTTCATCGGCGGCCAGGATGAAGGGCAGATCGTGTTTGGTTTGGAAGGATTGATGGCTTTTCAGGCTATCGCGCGACACGCCCACAACCAACGCCCCTGCGCGCTTGAGAGTGGCGAAGGAGTCGCGAAAATCGCAGGCTTCGACCGTGCAGCCGGATGTGTTGTCCTTGGGGTAGAAATACAGCACCACCCAATGATCCAGCAGGTCGCGCAGTCGCACCGTATCGGTCGCCGCGCCCAAAGCGGGCAATGTGAAATCGGGGGCTTTATCTCCCACAAAGGGCGCGGCGGCATCTTGGGCTTCGGGCTTGACGGCGGCGGGCATGGGGCGATCCTTTTTATGGCGCATGAGAAGATCATGGGCGTAAGAGATGGACTTTCCCAGCTCTTTCAGGAGAAAAATGGAATATTATCCCCGAGCGTCAAGGCGCGTGGGTGGATTTCCCTTCAGCGCTCGCCGCTCGTCATATTTCCGTGATCCCATATTTAGGCGCGGTTCACAAAGGCCTATGAAGCGGCCCGCTGTGATTGAGATGAAGGATTCTGCGATTCAGCACCAGCGTGAATGACAGGTGATGGATGCCCGCATGCGCGAGCATGACCAAGTTGAGAGGGTGATGCTTCAATGAGCGCGGCATGGTTTGTTGTGCGCCTTTCTCTCCTCGTGAGTCACTCCCGCGAAGGCGGGAGTCCATCTCCTGACCTGGCCGATGGTGCGGGATTTCAGAAAAGAGTCTGCGATTCAGCCTCTTTCAGGCCATCCACGGCCCGTTAAAACGCAAAAGTCAAAAGATGGTTCGGCAGGATAACAAGGATGTCGGCAGACGCTACGAACACAAAAACTAAACCGGAAAGAAATCGGTAAGGTTGCTTATTTCACGACGCAGGGAGTGCCGTTATCACTGCAAGGCGTAACTGTTGCCATGGGATAAACTGTGGACGAATTATTAGTGCAAGCCCCCGCACTATTTCGGAAGCTTCCATATGGCACATAACCAAGTGAAGTTACATAGCCCGCACTCGCACATTTATTTGTAGTACAAGAAGCTGATCCGGTACAGCAGTAACCAAGGTTATTGGTTGGGGTGTTGCCATCAAAATAGGTAGTTCCAGTACAGTTTGATCCCGAGAAAAACACATTGGCATATCCACCAGTCGAATAGCAGGCGCCCATAGAAAGATTATTAAGAATCCCATTACTGTCTGCATAGACAATACCTTGGCAAGATCTATCATAACTACCAACCAAGGTCCCCAATACTGTAACGCCATCCGCCTTGTAGACTTTCAGGGGCGAACTACTCGCCAACTAAATCCACCCCGTTCCATTGCAGCCCTCAAATTGGCCGCCGGTATAACGGATATATCCGGCCTTTGTGGAATCGCATGTGGCGGATGTCGTACCCAGTAGGACGGCATTGGATACCCAGACCCCGCCGGTACAGGTGAGAAAGCCATCGCTGTTAGCGTTTGCGCCCTCTTGGGTACAAGCCGCGCCAGGGGTAGCCCATGCTGCGGCAAAGCTAGGTAGACCAAGACTGACACCGACCAGCAGCGTCGCAAGAGCAATCATGGCATTCCTCATGAGCAGCCTCATTCCCTACAGCCTTACCCTGTGCGATCATCAGCATTGTAACCGCCATATCCTTGATACACCTTTTATTTAAAACCTTACAAACCATTTGAACGCCATCCCCGGAGTTGGGAAAACAGCAAATTCTAAATCTCCATTACTTCTTGGAACAACATTTGAAGATACTCTTACTCCATCAGACCTGCGTGCCACAGCACCCAGCCCAATCTTATTGTCATTATACTTGAGATCATTTCTCCATACCTCACCTTGTACACGAACGCCGTCTAGGCAGTGCACTAGATTACCTTTCCACACAACAGTCTGACAAATATGACTGTCTCCATTGTAATCGTTGTTTTTTACATCAGCCCCCTGATCGGTATAGCTTTTAAACTCTTTAAGACTTCCAAATGTCGTTTTCCCATTATCATCGTTTATATAAACAAGATGCCAGCGACCATCTTTGATACAAGCATCCTTGCTACTGAATCCAGAGTCTTTCCAGTCTTCACACGTTAGTGAGTAAGATATATTTTTGTCTGTATTTGCCATATCTTTCCATTCCTGAACATTTTCCGGGGCGGTTTTGCCAGTAAGGAGGCAAGCGATGATGTTTTGCTTGTCATCAGCCATTTTCGTTGTGCCGATTTGCGCGGCGGTGCAAGGCTGTCCGGGCATTTCAGCATGAGCGGAGAGAGGTCCTGCGAACAGGGCCAGCATAAAACCGATGATCGTCTTTTTCAGCATGGCGTCCATTCCTTATTGCGATAGGAAGCAGGGCAATTGAATATAGCCATGTCATTCACATCTTAACAATCTCTTAAAATATGAAAGCGCGGCCCCCTATAAGAGCCGCGCCCCGGTGTTACCCCGTGTGATCAACGGTATTGCCAACTTACTTTACACAAAGCGCACAACGTATCCCGCTGAATATATGCCCACCCAACGAGGAAGCCAGCAAAGGCGACGAACAAGAACCCTTAGAGAAAAAAGCTACTTTTTCACGCATAGGCATGCCGTCGATTCCAATCCATCTTTTTTTTCAGAGATACCGCACTCGTACCCTTGAGCCGCCAGGCTATTGCAAGCGGTGCTACCATAGAGAACCGTTGTTTGCATGCTTACAGATGCGCCGTTTTTTCTACAGCCCATTCCCCAAGATTCTTGGACATATAATGAAGAACCTACCCTGTTACGGTCACCTGGCCTATAGGCTAACGTGCACCCTCCCGTTAATCCGCCACCACCTGATGATGTCATAGCTTTCCATTCTTGGACGTTCTCCGGGGCGGCTTTACCCGTTTCTAGGCAAGCGATGATATTTTGCTTGTCATCGGCCATTTTCGTTGTGCCGATTTGCGCGGCGGTGCAAGGCTGTCCGGGCATTTCAGCATGAGCGGAGAGAGGTCCTGCGAACAGGGCCAGCATAAAACCGATGATCGTCTTTTTTAGCATGGCGTCCATTCCTTATTGCGATAGGAAGCAGGGCAATTGAATATAGCCATGTCATTCACATCTTAACAATCTCTTAAAATATGAAAGCGCGGCCCCCTATAAGCGCCGCATAAAGGCTTATCCTTTCTTCCAACGACCCTCGGCATAGCGCTACCCATCTCTCCCTCAGCGGGAAAAGAAAAGGGGCCTTGCGGCCCCTTTTAAACGAGACGGTGTCCCGTATGAACCCGATGTTAGGCCGTCTCGATCGAGACGGTGGTGCCGGCAAAGCCTTTGCTGAAGCGCACATGGCCATCGGCCATGGCGAACAAGGTGTGATCCTTGCCCACGCCGACATTCAGGCCGGGCTTATACGGCGTGCCGCGCTGGCGCACCAGAATATTGCCCGCTTCGGCCATTTGACCGCCGAACAGCTTCACACCCAAACGGCGGCCCGCCGTGTCGCGTCCATTGCGCGATGAACCGCCCGCTTTTTTATGTGCCATACCCTTGAACTCCTGCCATTGACCGATCCAGGCATCGCCCGGATGCGAAGTTTAACTCTCTTAAGCGACCTTGCCTTGGATGCCGGTGATCTTGATCATCGTGTAATCCTGGCGATGGCCGTTCTTGCGACGCGAATTCTGGCGGCGACGCTTTTTGAAGATCAAGATGCGTGCGCCGCGCGTATGCGCCTCGACCGTGGCCGACACGCTGGCACCGGCCACAACGGGCGCGCCCACGCTGACTTGGCCGGTCTCGTTGCCCAGCATCAGAACTTCTTCAATCTTCACGGCGGAGCCGGGTTCCTCGGGTCTGCGGTTCACGCGCAGGACATCGCCTTCGCTGACCTTGAATTGCTGACCGCCGGTTTTGACGATGGCGTACATGATACCTGTTCTCCCACACACCAGAACACACAACACACAAGCCCCCCGCGCCCCTGATGAGCGCGGCTCTTATGCAAGGACACCTTTCTAGACCGGCACGGGCAGGCGAGTCAAACACTTGCGCCAGCGCCGGGGATGCCGATTCAGCCTTTCTCTAATTGATCCAGGATATCGGGCTCTATTTCCGCATTTGTTTCAACACGTTGCACGTCGTCCAGCTCGTCCAGCGCCTCTAATAAGCCCAGCAGGCTTTGGGCTGTCGCCAAATCGGTCACGGGCGCGCGCATCACGGGCCGCCAGGCCAAGCGGGCCTCTTGCGGCGTGCCCAGGGCGGATTCCAAGGCGTCGCGCAGATCGCCCAATTTGTCTTGGGGGCCGGTGATTTCGTGAATCTCGCCGTCGAAAACCGCGTCTTGGGCCCCCGCATCGATGGCTGCCTCCAACACGGCATCGGGCGTGCCGGCAGAGGCGGGATAGACCACGCGGCCAATGCGTTCGAACATATAAGCCACCGAATTGGTCTCGCCCAACGAGCCGCCTCTTTTGCTAAAAGTGGTCCGCAGTTCCGAAGCGGTGCGGTTGCGATTGTCGGTCATGGCCTCGACAATGATCGCAACGCCCCCGGGGCCATAGCCTTCATAGCGCACATCATCGGGCACCGTCCCCGCCGCGCCGGGAAGGGCGGAGCGGACGGCGCGTTCGATGCGCTCACGCGGCATATTGGCCGTGCGGGCGGCCTCCATCGCGGCGCGCAGGCGCGGGTTAGACCCCGGATCCGCCGCGCCGCCGCGCACCGAAGCCGAGATTTCCCGCGCGATACGGGTGAAGGCGCGCGCCCGCTTGGCGTCTTGAGCGCCCTTGCGGTGCATGATGTTTTTGAACTGTGAGTGTCCAGACATGATCGATCCATGCTACATAGCCTGTCATGGACTTAGCAAAATCAAAGGCCGCTGGCCAGTCCCGAGGGAAACCCAAGGACCAAGCCGCTGTGGAAGCCCCCCCCGCAAGCGCCGACACGAAAGAGCGCATCGCGCGTCGTTTGGCGCGGGCGGGGCTGTGTTCGCGCCGCGATGCCGAACGCTGGATCGAACAGGGCCGCGTGGTCTTGAACGGCAAGGTGCTGACCAGCCCGGCCATCACGGTGGGGCCTGGGGACTCAGTGGTCGTGGACGGCAAGCCGCTGAACGCGCCCGAACCCACACGCCTGTGGCGTTATCACAAACCGGCCGGATTGATGACCACGGCGCGCGACCCACAAGGCCGCCCGACGGTGTTCGACCATCTGCCGCCCAGCCTGCCGCGCGTGGTGTCGGTGGGACGGCTGGACTTCCCCAGCGAAGGCCTATTGCTGCTGACCAATGACGGCGCGTTGTCGCGGCATCTGGAATTGCCCAGCACCGGCTGGCGACGGGTTTATCGCGTGCGGGTGCATGGTGTGCCCGCCCCTGGCGCGCTGGATCGTCTGGCCCAGGGCATTACGGTGGATGGCGTACGCTATGGCCCCGTTCAGGCGTTCTTAGAGCGGCAGCAAGGCGGCAGCAACGCTTGGCTTCAGGTATCCTTGACCGAGGGCAAAAACCGCGAGGTGCGCAAATTGATGGCGCATCTGGATTTGATCGTCACACGGCTGATCCGCGTGGCCTATGGGCCGTTCCAGCTGGGCAAGCTGAATGTGGGGTCCGCCGACGAGATTTCAGGGCTTGTGCTGCGTCAGCAGATCCCCTCCTATTTCAACAAAGAAGACGAACCGGGACGAGGCTAAAGGGCGATGCGGGTTATCGGCGGAGTTTACGGGGGGCAAAGGCTGACGGCATCGTCCAGCTCCCAGGTGCGCCCGACCAGCGACAAAGTGCGCGAGGCGGTCTTTGATATTTTGGAACACCGCGACTGGGTGCGCGCGGGTTCGGTGCTTAAAGACGCGCGGGTGCTGGATGCCTGTTGCGGCACCGGGGCGCTGGGGATCGAGGCCCTCTCGCGCGGGGCGGCGCATGCCAGTTTCGCCGATAACGCCCAATCTTCGCTGCGCACCACGCATGGCAATTTGGCCGGGTTGTCGATCCCACCCGAACGCTTTCACCTCATCCGCGCTGATATTTTGAAAATTCCCCCCGCCGCGCAGCCCTGCCAACTGATCTTCCTGGACCCGCCCTATCGCCAGGACATCCCCGCGCGGGTCTTGCCCGTCTTGATGCGTCAAGGCTGGCTGGCCGATGGTGCCATGGTGGTGGTCGAAACCGCCGCCCTTGAAACCTTGCCCCTGCCCCCAGGGCTGGAATTGCGCCTGGATCGACGTTATGGCGATACGCGCATCCATATTATCTCGTTGATGCAAAGCGAAGAAACCAATAAATCCTTGTAATTAGTTTCATTATTATATATAATGATTACGCAATGAAGTGGAGAATACAATGCCTAGATTAACACCTCATAATCGCGCATTAGGCCCTGTTCTGACACTTGGACTGATCACAGGCTTCCCAAGCAATGCCATGGCAGGAGACTGGAACGAGGGCGTGTCACCGTTACGCGCTCCCGTTGAGACGAATGCGCTGGATCTTTTCAAGGCCGCCGCCCGTGAATTAGACTGCTCCGGAATAACGGGCAAGGATGCGCCGGCGCCAAAATTTCTGATAACACCAGAAACAAAAGAACGTTTGGGCGAACAGACTTTGAAGGCAATATGTCTTACGGCACCAAAACATTTAACAGATATAACGGCTGTGGTGGCGACATATGACGAATTAAGCGGATATGCAAAAAGTGCAGTCCGTGGAATGGCAAGAATATTAGATGAACATCTTGATTATAAAGACTTCTCAGGAATAACATTTGATCAATCCAGGAAACTTGTAGATGAAACTTTGGAAAGAAATGGTATACCTGCGGATAATATCGACATGGCGGCTATTCTATTAAATATTGGCAAACAAAACCACGATGGATTGAATGTCTCGACAGTAAGTTCTATACAATCCCCTTTCATGGTCTTTCCAAATAAATCGGAGACTTTTCAGGATACTATGAATACTCTGGGAGAATTTCAATGGGAATATATTGGCCCTTCGGGCAAGGACCCCGGAAGTAGGTCTGAAATGGTTTTCGCGACGCATGAGATCGAGCATGTAAGACGGCGTCAGATGGATCGAGAGGAATCGGGCGGCATAAAAGTGTATGGCGATCAAGAAATGCAACTTCTGGAGATTGAAGCGGACCGAGCAGCCATTGCTGCGGCGAAAAAACATGCCAAGGACTTAGATATGGACCCGGAAATGGGGCGTCAAATTGTGTATGATTTGCGCGCCTTAGATATGATAACAAGGAATAATTCGGATAATCCATCGCATAACACCCTGCCCAGTCTGCTTGATCCAAACGTGCCGTTAGATGTGGCCAATTCCGCCGCGCATCGTGTGTACACCAAAATCCGCGAGAAGGCGGCGGAAAAGGTGGACGCCAAAACCAAGACAATTTACTGGCTGAGTATGCATAGCGCTTATCAAGCCTTGGACAGCGATTCGCAAGCGGCATTAGAAGAAAAATGGGATTTGGCTCCAAAAGCAACGATTGAGGGATCATGGAGAGACACCAACCCTACCGACATCGTTGTGCGCAAGGCGGTCGTTGCTCTCAATGGCGGGAAAAGTGATAAATCTTTTCGTGACATGCTACCCACCAAGGAACGAGACAATATGAGCAACGAAATAGGTGATTATTACCTGGCTGAACATCCGGACTATTTATCTGAAGCGACAAAAAGCGCCGTGGCCGAAGCGACAAATGAGGTCGCCCGTGTGGAAAAGGACGCAAAATCTGGGATTATGGACGTCTCGGCCCAAGAGAAAAAGCTTGCCAAAAGGCTGTTTGCCCCCATTTTGGACGCTTTGACGAGATGGAAGCCGTCTGGAAAAGCTGAAGAACCAACGTCTCAGGTAGAAGAAAAACCGCTGTCGAAAGCTGGAGATGGGTTAGGCCCAATCCGCAGGATCGGATCTGTCCTAAAAAGCTCGCTTTTGCCCAAACCAACGGCTTAGCCTCCAGGCCGTGCTGGCGTTATGCATAGCCTGCCATAGCACCAGACTCCCGCGCTTAGCTGCATAGCAGGCCCTTGTTTTTCCTGTTCATATAGAACTCAATAGCCAAGCATGACCGCTGTTTCTTAGAAAAAAGGCCGGTCTGCATCGCAGATCGGCCTTAGATCACACTCACTATCCCCGAAAGGATAATGCAGAGGCGAGAAAGAGGTCAGTCCTCCTTTGGCAACGGCACAACGCCATCGCGGCCCAAACGCCAAACTGTTTTTTCCGAAATCACCTGGATGGGGTCATCCGCAAAAGGACCCTTGGTGTGGAATTCGGAATAAAGGCTGCCGCCACTGGCGATCAAGCCACGCCATGCCACCTGGCCAGTCGCAACATTGAACAACAGAGCATCGAAGCGCGTGTTGGTCAGCGGTGCCGAGAAGCCACCGAAACGCTCACCGCCGCGGCGCTGGCTTTGCGCATATTCCATGCCTGCCATCAATGTACCGATCGTGCGTGTTTGCGACTGAACGGCATTCTCGGGCAACCAATCCTTGGTCGTCGTGCTGCCCTGACGCACCATGGCCAAGACCATCGTCGCACCCGTCCCAGACAGAGCCTGGACCACATAAGGCGGCGTGTAGGGCCGTGTCGGCGGGAACGCATCGACACTGGGGAAGGCCACGACGCCCACGGCTCCCAGCTGACGCTCCAAGCGGCGCTCAAGCCTTTGGCGCTCTTCCAACGAAGTTCCCGCTACCAGGACCATAATTCTGTCCGTAGGCGCGGCCACCGCCGTGTCGCGGAAACTAATGGCCTTGGGAGGCACCGCTTCCGGGAACATCATGCATGCTGACAACGACAGCATCATCATCGCGCTAAGCGCAACCAACTTCATGAGGAACCTCCCCAACGGCATGGACGAAACACAATCCACAGACTCGCAAGCCATCAGGCACCACGAATCATGTCGAAACCTAGGCAAGGAATAGGCGATTCCACCATCAAGCGCAAGGGACTTACCATCTTCCACACATAAATCAGCCGCCCCTGTGGCAGGAAGGTCATTCCTTGACCCCACATCTTTTGCTGATCGACTTCCAGGCCGCCATCGCGCCGGTCAGATCATAGCTGTCCGATAGGATGTCTCCGTGAATGGAATGACCCTTAATTGTCATGGTTTTTGATGTACGAACCAACTTGGCCAAGTCGCGATCAGCTGCTGAGTCGCGCGTCCAGGCCGTATCACCTTCGGTAAAAAGTCGCATATCTTTTTTGGAGTCGAATTGAATTATCGCTTCGCTCCCGGATTTAAATGTGTAGCCTGCCGTTACGGACACGACATTCAGACTGCCCTCCACCGGACGGTGGGTAATCATCACATAAGTGGAGCCGCGCCGCTTGCCCTTGACCTTCCAGGGTGCAGGCTTGATGGGACGCAGCGACATGTAGCAGGTGGTCCCGCCTTTTTCATCGAGGCTGTGGGTCGCCCACATGCCAAACATCGCGGATTGCGCGGCGGGGGCGGATTTGGTCGGGATGGACGCCTTGCTGGCACCTGCGGACCAGGCTGGAGCTGGAGAAAGCCATACCGGGGGAACCAGTACGCAGAGCAGAAGGCTAAGAAAGGGAATCTTCATAGGCTAAAATTTTTGTCCCCCGACGGTGATGCCGTCAAGCCTGATAGTGGGTAACCCCACCCCCACAGGCACAGTCTGCCCCTCTTTGCCACAAAATCCGATACCCGGATCCATCTGGCTGTCATGGCCGATCATGGAGATACGCTGCAGCACCCGCGATCCCGCGCCGATCAGACTAACGCCTTTCAAAGGGGCACCTATACGACCGTTCTCGATCAGAAAGGCCTGGGTGGCATCGAAAACGAATTGCCCCGAGGTGATATCCACCTGTCCGCCGCCAAAATGCGTGGCATAGATTCCGTTGGGGACGCTGGCGATGATCTCGGCCGGATCATGGACGCCAGAAAGCATGAAGGTATTGGTCATGCGTGGCATTGTACGGCAGGCATAATTCTGACGCCGACCATTGCCGGTCGAGGCCACGCCGGTCAGGCGGCCATTCAGCCGGTCCTGCAAATAGCCCTTGAGGATGCCGTCCTCGATCAACACGGTGCGCTGCGTGGGGGTGCCTTCGTCGTCCACGGTCAGGGATCCGCGCCGTCCCGGCAAGCTGCCGTCATCGACCACGGTCACGCCCGGTGCGGCCACGCGCTGGCCCACCATCCCGGCAAAAGCGGAACTGCCGCGTCGGTTGAAATCGCCTTCCAGTCCATGCCCGACCGCCTCATGCAACAGCACGCCGGGCCAGCCCGGCCCCAGCACCACGGTCATCTCGCCCGCCGGGGCAGGAATGGATTCAAGCGCGCGCGAGGCATTCAGCAAGGCTTCGTCCATCAAGACTTGCCACGAATCCATGGATAGCCACGAGTCGAAACCGCCGCGTCCGCCCGCATTGCCGCTGCCGCTTTCTTGACGCTCGCCCTGACGCAGCACCACATTGACGCCGGCCCGCACCAAGGGCCGATGATCGGTCACGATCTGCCCGTCCGGGCGTAAAATGGCCACGTCTTGAATCTCGGCGTTCCAGCTGAGGCTGACTTGCCGCACACGCGGATCGCGGGCGCGCAATAGGCCATCCATCTCGGCCAGCAAAGCCAGACGTTGAGGCATCGTTCCTTCACGCAAGGGATCGCCGGCTTCCGCCACGCAAGGCCCTGCCGCCTGGATCGGCGTGGAGTCCCACACGCCATTCCGCCCCGCCAGGGCCTGTCTTACGGTCTGACCTGCGCGATCCAGCGCCTCATGACCGACCTCGCTGCCATGCGCCAATACGCATGCCTCACCAGCCAAGGCACGCAAGGCCATTCCCCGATGCTGGCGGAAACTGGCGCTGCGCAAATGTCCATCGTCCCACACAAGGCTCTCGCTTGCCGCGCACTCGACGAACAGCTCGCCGTCATCCGCGCCGTTCAAAGCCTCGCTGACACTCTGCCGCGCTGAGTCGACATCCAGTCCATTCAGAACCGCAAAAGAGGCGTCAGCCGGTGTTGAAGTCATGCTCGAATCGATCCTTGGGCAAGAGGGGAAGGGCGAAAGCAACAAGATAGTGGAAATAACTTTAAATTCCAGGTTAAGGTGTCGGCGTCTGACCAAGACATGGCGGCCGTAGCTCAGTTGGTAGAGCCCTCGGTTGTGGTCCGAGTTGTCGTGGGTTCGAGTCCCATCGGCCGCCCCAGTTTGCTGGATATGCGCCCATGTATTTTTATACATAAAATGCAACAAATTACTGTTGCGCCTTCTGGTGCCAGAAAATCGTTTCAAGGCATCGGACCTTTAACTAAAAACTTACCCCCTCGTGGTGTGCTTGAAGCTTAGGGATCACTTCTCTTGAAATGGGGTCTAAGCTCCGTGTCTGCGCGCATCCTGGTGGTGGATGACAACCCGCTGAATGTCAAACTGCTCTCGGCCAAGCTGACACGGGAATACTATACCGTTCTGACGGCAGATAACGGCGCGCAGACCTTGACCGTAGCGGCGGCAGAACTTCCCGATCTGATCTTGCTGGATGTGATGATGCCCGAGATGGACGGGTTCGAGACGTGCCTAAAGCTTAAACTCAATCCGGAAACGCGCCATATCCCTGTTGTGATGGTGACGGCCTTGTCCGATGTCAGCGACCGTGTGAAGGGGCTCGAGGCCGGAGCCAATGATTTTCTGACCAAACCGATCAACGATATCGCTTTGTTGGCGCGGGTAAGGTCGCTGTTGCGCTTCAAGCTAACTTTGGATGAATGGCGCTTACGTCAGGGCATTGCGGAGAATGTCGGTGCGTGCCTGACCTCCAGCGACAGCGCCCCCGCGCCCGACTCGTTGGTCGGCAGCCGCATCCTGCTGTTAGATGACGACACGCACGCGGCAGAGCATTTCGACCGCGCCTTGCAACGCGAAGGGGTGCAAACGACTATGACTCAAAGCGCGTCCGATGTCCTGGCCGCCGCCGAGCATGGTTATGACGTGGTTATTTTGGATCTTAGCATCACCCGCGAAGATCCCTTGCGCCTGGTGGCCGAGATGCGCGCGCACGAAGCCAGCCGCACCTTGCCCATGTTGATGCTATCGGACGATAGCGATCTGGGCCGCGTGGTGCGCGGTTTGGACCTGGGTGCCAGTGATTACCTGATGAAACCGGTCGACGATCATGAACTGATCGCCCGATTGCGCCTGCAGGTGCAGCAAAAACGCTATCACGAACGCCTCAGACGCGACTATACCAGCAATATGATGCTGGCCGTGGTCGATCCGCTGACCGCCGCCTTCAATCGGCGCTATTTGGAGACAACCTTGCCCCGTTTGCTGGATCGCAGCCATAACGGCAGCCATCCTTTATGTCTGTCCATCGTGGACCTGGATCATTTCAAACTGGTCAATGACCGATATGGCCATGCAGCGGGAGATGACATACTGCGTGAGTTGGTGCGCTGCCTGCAAGTGGGCTTGCGTCCCTCGGATATCGTGGCGCGTCTAGGCGGTGAAGAATTTGCCATTGTCATGCCCGGCACGACTCTGGAGCTAGGTGCCAGCGTCGTCGAGCGCCTACGTCAAAAATTGGCCGCCACGACCATCAATGTCGGCATTCCGGGAGGCATCACCGTCACCGCCAGTTTTGGCATTGCCGACAATGTGGGCGGGGCGGACATGGCCAGCTTGCTGGCCCGTGCGGATAAAGCCCTCTACCGCGCCAAAGAATCCGGTCGCAACAAGGTGGAAGTCGAGGAAACGCCTCAAGGCGTATGACAAGCTCAGTGCCAAGGACAGAATGTCAGAGCGAGACATGCAAGCCTGATCGAGCTTGCTTCCCACCCGGCTTTATCCATACAGAATTAACAACCCTTCGCCATTATGCGAGGGCCCTTAATTCGACTGCCGCCGCAAGAAAGTCGGAATGTCCATGCGCTCGGCGGTGGGTTCTTCGCGGCCGGAAAGCCGGGGTTTTTCCTGCGGGTTGACCGAGAGATTGCCGCTATCGCTGGGGGCAGAGGCCGGGGCGGTGGCGGGCGGCGGGGCGCGGTCGAACAGATTGGCGTCATTGCCTGCCGCGACCGGGGCGCTGGATGCGCTTTGCGGCGGGGCCGAATAGCGATTGACCGCCACGCCGCCTTGGGCCGAGGCCGGCGCGCGCATCGGCGCTTGGGCCGAACGCGGGGCCATGAAGCTGTCGGTGCCGGTGGCGGCCATGGGCGTGGCCACACGCGCGGAATCGGCATAAACCGAAGTCTGCGCCACGCTCTGCTGCATGCGCGGTGCGGCGGCATAGATGTTTTCCTGCGCCGGCGGGTTGCCATAAGTGCGCAGCGACGCGCCCCGGCTGCGCTCATGCGCCAGATGCACCACGCCGCCCGCATTCGTGTTCGTGCCCACGGCCTCGCCCACATCCATGCCGGTGGCGACCACGGAAACGCGCAAACGGCCTTCCATATCTTCGCTAAAGCTGGTGCCAAAGATGATGTTCGCGTCATCCGCGTCGATCTCTTCGCGGATGCGGCTGACGGCTTGATCCACCTCGAACAGGGTCATGTCCGGACCGCTGGTGATGTTGATCAGCACGCTGCGCGCGCCCTTCATCGACACTTCGTCCAACAAGGGATTGGCGATGGCGGCTTCGGCGGCGGAGGTGGCGCGGCCCTGGCCTTCGGCCTCGCCCGTGCCCATCATGGCGCGGCCCATGCCGCTCATCACCGAACGGATATCGGCAAAATCCAAATTGATGATGCCCGGCACGACGATCAAATCCGTCACGCCGCGCACGCCGCAATGCAAGACCTCGTCGGCCATGCGAAAGGCTTCGACGAAGGTCGTCTTCTCGTTGGCGATTCTGAACAGGTTCTGATTGGGGATGGCGATCAGCGTGTCCACATATTGCTGAAGCTCGGCCATGCCGGCCTCGGCGGTGCGCATGCGCTGCGCGCCTTCGAATTGGAACGGCTTGGTCACCACGGCCACGGTCAGCATGCCGGCCTCACGCGCGGCGCGCGCCACGACCGGAGCCGCGCCGGTGCCCGTGCCGCCGCCCATGCCCGCCGCGATGAACAGCATGTTCGAGCCTTCCAAGGCCGCCATGATCTCGTCCAGCTGCTCTTCCGCCGCCGCGCGTCCGATATCGGGCCGCGCGCCCGCGCCCAGGCCGCGCGTGGTGTGCGGTCCCAGATGGATCTTCTTGGGTGCCAGGCTGCCTTCCAGCGCCTGGGCATCGGTGTTCGCGCTGATAAAATCCACGCCCTGCAAATTGGCGCGGATCATATTGTCCACGGCGTTGTTCCCCGCGCCGCCGATGCCCAGCACCGTCAGGCGCGGACTCATGGTGGACAGATCGGGATCAGCAACGGACAAGGTGATCATGGCGCGAGCCTCCTGCACAAAGATCGAGAATCATCTCCTCAAGGGGTATAGGAGATAGACTCGGTTGCAAAGCGTTTTTGTGCATCCCAAGCGATTCTTGGGTTTGCAAAAGGTTAACTCGGCATCCCGTCTGCCTTTTCCTTTTTTTCGCCAGAATCTAAAGCCGGACAGTCAGAACATCGTGACAAGATCGGTCTTGGGCATGCTATTCAAGAAGTCATGAACCTTCCCGCCTCCATTCCCCCCATGACCTTGCCCGACATGCCCGATGCGCCCTTGCATCCGGCGGCGGCGGCGTTGTTAGAGGGGTTGAATCCGCCCCAGCGCGAGGCCGTGATGACCACCGAAGGGCCGGTGCTGGTGCTTGCAGGGGCAGGCACGGGCAAGACCAAGGCCCTGACCACCCGCTTGGCCTGGTTGCTGATCTCGGGCAAAGCCTCGCCCTGGCAGGTGCTGGCCGTGACCTTCACCAACAAGGCCGCGCGCGAGATGAGCCTGCGCGTGGCCCATCTGCTGGGCCAGCCGGTCGAAGGCTGGTGGCTAGGCACGTTCCACGCCCTGGCCACGCGGCTGCTGCGCCGTTATGCCGAGCGCGTGGGCCTGGCTCCGGGCTTTTCCATCCTCGACACCGACGATCAACTGCGCCTGTTACAGCAGATTCTGGAAGAGGAAAACCTTGACGCCAAGCGCAACCCGGCGCGCGTGGCCCTGGCCGCCATCCAGTCCTGGAAGGACGCGGCCTTGCGTCCCGCCGATATCTCCCCCCATGACGGCGGACGCGAATTCGGGGGCCGACTGCCGGCCATTTACGCGCGGTACCAAGAACGCCTATTGGCGCTGAACGCCTGCGATTTTGGCGATCTTTTGCTGCATGCCTTGACCTTGCTGCGCGAGCATAGCGACATTCTGGCCGATTGCCGCCGCCGGTGGCGTTATATCTTGGTGGACGAATATCAAGACACCAACACGGTGCAATATTTATGGCTGCGCCTGTTGGCCCAAGAGCATCGCAATCTGTGCTGCGTGGGCGATGACGACCAGTCGATCTACAGCTGGCGCGGGGCGCAGATCGGCAATATCTTGCGCTTTGAAAAGGACTTTCCCGGCGCGCGCTTGGTCAGGTTAGAACAAAATTACCGCTCGACCGGCCATATCCTGGCCGCCGCATCGGGACTGATCGCCCATAACCGAGGCCGTCTGGGCAAGACCCTATGGACAGCGGATGCGGTGGGCGAACCGGTGCGCTTGTGGCCCTGCTGGGACGGCGCGGACGAGGCGCATCGCGTGGGCGAACACATCGCCCAGTCATATCATCAGGGCACTCCCCTACGATCGATGGCCGTGTTGGTGCGCGCCGGATTCCAGACACGCGAGTTTGAAGAGCGCCTGGTGGTGCTGGGCATTCCGCACCGCGTGGTGGGCGGCGCGCGTTTTTATGAACGCCAGGAAGTGCGCGACGCGGTCGCCTATTTGCGCGTCATCGCCGCCCCGCAAGACGATTTGGCTTTCGAGCGCATCATCAACACGCCCAAGCGCGGCCTTGGCCCCGCCGTGTTGGCGCGGCTGCACGCCCTGCGCCAGGCGCAAGGCATCCCTCTGACCGCCGCTGCTGCGCAATTGATCGCCGGGACCGAGATCAAGCCCAAACCCCGCCAGGCCCTGACGGATTTGCTGGACAAACTGGACCGTTGGCGGGACGAGGCCACGCGCCTGCCGCCGGATCAATTGGCGCGGCTGGTGATGGAAAATTCGGGTTTGTTGGCTTTCTGGCAGGCCGAGACGGGGCCGGATGCCAAATCGCGCCTTGAGAATCTCAAGGAACTGCAAAACGCCCTGGCGGCTTTTGCCGATTTATCGGCCTTTTTAGAGCATATCGCCCTGGTGGCCGAAGTTCTTGAAGCCAACGATGCCGAGGCCGTCAGCCTGATGACCATCCACGCCGCCAAGGGGCTGGAATTCGACACGGTATTCCTGGCCGGATGGGAAGAAGGCCTGTTTCCCCATCGCCGCGCCCTGGACGAAGGCGGCAGCTCGGCTTTAGAGGAAGAACGCCGCCTGGCCTATGTGGGCCTGACCCGCGCCCGCCGCCAAGCCATCATCACCCTGGCCACCACCCGCCGCCTACACGGCAACTGGGGCCCCGCCATCCCTTCCCGCTTCCTCGCCGAACTGCCCCCCGCCAATCTCGTGCTACAAGCCCCCGCCGGATTGCAATCCGCCTGGCAGGCTTATTTGGAAGCTCCGCATAAAGCGGGGGAAGAACCCTGAGTGCCGCTAGGGCTCTGTCAATGGCTGGGCGGAGGTAAGCCCCGCATCAAGCAGGGGGACGAAAAGGGATCGATGATTTGAAACCCTTTGTTTTGGTTAGCGCCAGGCCCAAAGAGCGCGACGCCAGCTTTGTTCCCATTCTTCCAAGCTTTCACCATCGCGCGTTATTTCTTCGACAAAGGCTGCGTTGATGCCTTCGGGCTGTGATGCGGCCAGGGCCAAAAGGGACCGGAGCATCCGGCGGTGACGAGCTTGGCGTTGCGCATCATCATCATGCATCAATGCGAAAATCAGCGCCCAGCAGGCGGCATAGGTATCGGAAAGCGCGAGATGGCTTCGTGCGTTTTTCAGAATATCCGAAAGCTGTGGCGCAGTGCCATGGCGGATCAGCGCTTGAAAAGTTCTTAGCCGCGAAGGGTTGAGATGATCTTTCGCCGTGGCCTCCGTCAGCGGCCCGCTTTCCATATAGGTTGCAAGCCCTTCATTCAGCCAGAACGGCACAAGACCAAAGGCGGCGTAGAGATAATGATGCGTGGCCTCGTGCCGCACTTCAGTGGTGAAATCATCCGTCGTCGTCTCTTTACCGCACACAAGGTGCATGGTTTGCAAAGGCGGCTGGTAAACACCCACCACATCCTCGCCGCCCCGCGGAAGATCAGCGGCGCTTGCATGCAGCACAATATAAGGGGGCGGCGGGATTGTGCCGCCGACCAGGTCATGCAGCCTTGTCATGGTCGCTTGCGCCAGCTCTTGCGCCATGGATGCGCTGCATGCGGCTTGTGCTTCTACTGGCGCCAGCAGGAGGACAAGCGCCCCAAAGAAACAAAGACGGCGTATTTTAGGGTGAAACAAAATATCGGTCACGATAGGCGTCGGCGATGCTTTCGGTGAGATCAGTCACGTCTTTCTCGCTCCATACGGCCTCTTCATCGCGCGCCATGGTGCGAAAGGTCTTTCTCGTCACGCTTTCCATAAAGTCGTTAAAGACCACAAAAATGCGTTGTTTCTCGGGAGGCAGACGCGAAAGAATGGGAGCGTTCTCAACAAGGCCGAGCTTGGCTATTCGCAAGACAAGCAGATCGCCTAGACTCGGCGCGGCGAAGTTTCGTTTCTCAACATCAAGGTAATGTTCGATGCGGTTCACCACCGCATTTTGCATGGCTTCATAACCCGTCGCGTTGATGGCAGGGTTCTGGTAGGTGGCCACAACCTCGAACGTCTTTTCGGCCAGAACAGCATTGGGCGAGACAATCTGAGCAAGATCGAGATTGAGCGTCTGGTGTCCCCAGCGACTCCAAAAATCATTCGGGCGCGCGGCGCGAAAAGGAAAGGGATCGGGCAAATCGGCAACCCGGAAGATTTGGGATATCAGCCCCACGCAATAGGTTTTGGGGCTGTCAATGGCCGGCCAGCGCATATCGAAATCGAATTCCAGCTTACGCCGACTGACTTCCGTAAAAGCGTCCCGAATTCTCTTGGAATCAGACCCTGGGCGCAACCGCACCAGCGCCATTTTATAGGCGCGCGCCATATATGCCGCCGGGTCAACATAAAGCAGACCTGATGCCTGAAAGCTCAGCAGTTGCGGCCCCTTGTCAGGCAAGTTCAGGAACAAAGTGGCGTGCGTATAGGGGCCAGAAGGGTATCCAAATACACGGTTCAGCACATCGATCGAGTTCAGTGTGCTGGAAAGGATGATGTCGCCATCCTCAAGGGCCATGTTTGTGCCGGGAAAGAAAACGGGCGGCGCATTCGCCGCCGAAGCCATCGCCGGAAAAAGCAACATCCATAAAACAAAGATGCGTCTTGCCAACATGCTTCGTATTACATTCCGGTCCAAAGCAGGTTGAGCATACCGTCTGTCGATGTCCAATCACTATGACCGAAGCTGCGCGTAACCTTGGCGCGCAGGGCGATGTCTTTGTCTAGTTTCTGTGTGAAGCCGATATCGGCCTGACCGTATGTGGACGATGCGTCGAGCGCGTATTGGCTGACATGAACCATCTTCATATCTGCTGTGATGCGGGATTTGTTGGAAAGCTTGTAGAGATAGCCAAGATTGACCATGGTCACGGCGTTATCGAGGCCGACATCACCCCTGTTCTGTAAGGCATGGTGATTGACATAGGAGGCCCCCAGGCTCAACACCGAGTTGGCGCGCATATGTTGTGAGGCCTTGAAAAAGGCGCCCATCTGGATGTTCTGGTCATCCTCGTAGTCGCCGAGGCGAAACGGCCCCGCCGGGTCGTTGAGCTTGTGGAGATGATCGTAATTGTAATAGCCATAGCCGAACACGGTCCCCAGATTCAGCGACAGCCCGTGCAAGGGTTCACGCAGAAGGTGGTAAACCGGCGTGACGGCAAAGCCATAGCTGGTGTTATTGGTGGCCGAGTAGATGCCATCGCTCCGCGAACGCTGCACAGGAACGCTCACGCTCACGCCCCAATCGTCGGTACTCACCCCGCCCTTTATCGTAAAGCCGATGTTTCTCTCGTCGCGCACCCCGCCTGCGCCTGAACCGGAACCCGAGAAATTCGACTCGCCATAATGGCTCGTTAAGCTCAAACCATAATCATATAGAGACGGGATTTTTTTAGGACGGACCATCTGTTGAGAAACAGCGTCGAGCCCTGCAGGCATAGCCGCCACAATAGCCAGGACCTGAAAGAAGGTTGAGGCCATTTGCGCGCTCTGAGCTTTTTTCATCTCATCGCTCAATCCCGCACTCTGGTAGCCCGTGTCATAGGTATGATTCGTGTCGGCGAGGCCGCTATTGCTGCACTCCGAAGACGTGTCGCAGGCCTTGTCGGCATAGGGATAGCCCGCATAACAGACACCAGCCAGGGAATTGCACGAACCCACCACATTGCCCTTGCTGCTGTAACACTGGGAAGAGTCGCAATAGGCAACGTCGGTCGCGGAGGTCGTCGTGCCGTCGTTTGCATCGTCGTCATCCTGCCCGTCATCCGTACTGTCGTCAGCGTTAATCTGGTCGCTGACCGCAGCACTGCTGGCTGATTGGATGGCCGTGAACGCGCCTTGTGTCTTCATGGTGGTCGATTGTGTGTTCACGGCAGCAGCCGATGGTGTGTTCAGGGCAGAAGCCGATGGCGTCTCCGGGGCGGTCGATCCGCCCGAGCTTGGGCAGGCCCCGCTGGTGATGACATGAGTCACCGTGTTGTAGCAGTCACCATCGCCCGATGGGATCAAATCAGCGTGTGCGGATTCAGGCGGCGCCATGGCTAGCAGCAGGAACACGGCGGCGAAAACAAGCGTCAGCTTTTGTGGCATGGGATTTCACGAGATCGAGAGAGGGATAAAAAACGTTATCCATGGGCTTTTCTCAAAGCAAGAAATTTGCCCTGCGGAAAGCGATTTGGTCACTGTATGTGTGTCAATTTTGTCCTTTAGGCCCCATTCAGTTTGGGCGACGACACCCATTTGTCGCTGTCTTTATGAATGGCTTTTCGTCGGGGAATGTTAACTTGAGTTCGTTATGTTCGCCTGAAGCGTAGGTTTTACTCGGAGATTCTTCGCACCATCAATCCCAAGTTCTCCCCAAAACCGCTTATTGGCAAAGGCCCTGCCGGAACCGGATTTGAGATAATATTCGAACTCCTGAGCTTTGCGCTTATCGGCAAAGGCGTGATAGCTGACCAAACGCCAAGGTTTGTATTTTGACGTATGAACGGAGCCGCCCGCGTTGTGCGTTTTCAAACGCTCCTTCAGATCGGTGCTGAATCCAACGTAGCGTTGATCTGGAAAAGCTTCGCTTTGAATGAGATAGACATAAAACATGGCGTTGTCTGTCCTAACCAGCCCTCCTACGCCAAGGCTTCGAAGGGCAGCCTTCCCTTTTTTGTTTTGCTCCGTCTGGCGTAAGCCAGCCGAAGCCCTTCTTAGGGCGAAGGCTGGCGGGGCGGAGGGTTCTGGCGCGAGAAATCCTATCGCGCCAACAGATTGATCAGTATAAAATATATAGCGCAGAGTGATTAGAAACCCAGATCTTTTCGCATTGCGATTATCATCTCACTGAGAATGGACTCGCGATTATCTTTCTGAACTTGGTATTCATTTATGCGATCCCTCACTTCTCGCGATCCAAACAAATCGCATCTCGCTTTTGCTAAACCGGCCATAGTTGTTTTCTGTAGTGATGGCTCATACGTTGACTCAGCGATAGCCTGAAGAAACCCCATGTATGAGTCCTTTTTTTCTTGATATGTGCGATCATTCGATTTTGATTTGGCCGCGAGTAAGTGGTCAACAATTCCTTTAAGCAAAGAACCAAGGCCGAGGCCGCCGATTAAGGGAAAAAGCCAATCCACCATGATGCATTCTCCTTTTGGTTGTCTCCTCCCACCACACGAAATACATCCAGATACCTAACCCGTTGACTTAACCGCGCCGTACCGAGTCAACAGCTACCATAACTTTTAGAGAGTTTTGGCCTATCTGGCAATCAGATGGTGCCTAATTCTCACCAAAACCGCTTATTGGAAAAAGCCTTGCCGGAGCCGGATTTGAAGTATCTTTCAAGCGTTCTCGCTATATCTTCGGTTTCAACAGCAATGTAGCTTTTCAGTTTGGCGGGTAGATGCGGCTTGGTTGATTCAACCTGTCCAGATTGGTGTGAAGAAAAACGCCGCTTCAAATCGTTGGTCGATCCGACGTAAACATGCCCATTACTGAGCCTAAGAAAATAGACATACCACATGGAGACGGTCTCCCTACGCCAAAAGGCTTCGGGAGACACCCTACAACTTTTTATATTGGGCGTCAGTCCACCAAAGGTGGCCTGCCACCCGAAGCCAAAGGCGTAGGATGGCGGGGCGGACGTGACTGGGGAAGAACAGGCTCCTTGTTATGTATATGATTTAAAAGAACAAAAGTTTTTATGCGTTTTTGTAACCCATTGATTTTTCGTAATTCTTGATATCGGTGTCCATTTTGATTGCTCAAAACGCCGATACCAAGACTAGTTCAACTCGGCATAACTTTCTTGGGTGAGTATGGCTTGAATGAACTTACCCAATGCGATGCCAGATCTTTGATGGGCAATCGATAAAAAATCGGCGCTCGTCCGAAAACCTCGATTTCGATTTGTTCACCGATACACAGCTTTGCATACGCCTCATCAGGATGAGGCCAAGTAAGAAACGTCTCTGTCAAAGAAGGGATGGTGACATAATGAATGCCGTCAATGCAATGATAGGCGTTCCAATGAGCGTGCCCATTTATACAGAGAAAGACTTTGCCGCTTTCTTCGATGACGGTTCGTATCTTTTCTCCTTGAATTTCGGGGTAACCTGCATGATGGGGATAATCCTTATCGAAATAGAAATTTCCCCTCATGCTTCCGTTGTCTAAAGGCAGATGCGTAAAGATAACGGTGGGAAGAGTGGCGGACTCAAGATCGGTTCTTAGCCACTCAAGATCTTCTTCTTGAGAAGAAAATCCGCGCGTTTGATCAAGCCGTGGGTTTGTGTTCCAAAAGACTATATGAAACCCTTTTGTGTCAAAACTGAACGAAACGACCTTCCCGCAAAGAGCATCTCTATTTTCCTGTGCAGATAGCTTCGCAATGTCGTGATTGCCGAGGAGATGGAATATGTCTCCAGGAACTTTTTTGAATTCCTGTGCAATTTCTTTCAGAAAGTTTATGTCGGTGTCGTGATCCGTATCCGAAATGCGGTCACCAAGATCAACAGAGAAATCAGGTTTTGTGTGTTCGACAAAATTGACAAATTGCTGGAATGTTTTCAGCGTATCCGATCCTTTTTTTGTGCCCCGATCCGGCCCATGATGAACATCGCTGACAATCGCAATTGTGAGAAGAGAATGATTGTTTTGATGGTCAAGGAGCATAAAAACCTTCCGTTTTCTCTCTGTGAGGTCCGGTTGTGGTAGAGAATCTCTGCGCTCTGTTCACCGACTGTTCAGGGTAAAATAGCGCGGTACACGAACTCTATTCAATCCATCCAATCCGGATGCACTCTCTGAAAAGACGAACCGTCGCAACGGCTTGATGCGGATAAGAAATTCTCTCTAGACCCCATCCAATTTGGATAGGCTGGCGGGGCGGACGTGACTGGGGAAGAACATGCTCCATATTAACGCGTTGATTATGCACGTCTTTATTTTTGTCTACAAGAGGCTGATGGTTAATACGTTTCGAATGCGCGTTTGGGATCCGAACTAACGATAGGGAGAGCGATGATGCCCTCTCCTCGTTTAATAACAATAACCTACTATCACGACTTTCTTTGCGAGCATTCAGAAATCTCCTTTAGGACTTACGTCGTTGCTTTTGCCTCGCCGCGAATCATAATGAGCAACATCTTAAATTTTCCCTGCGGCACAACCGCGTGTGGAATATTGGCGGGGAGCAACAGCGTTTCTCCCTCATTAAGAAGCTGCCTTTTATCTTTAATGGATATCTCCGCCTGTCCTTCAATGCCAATCACCAGCGCGTCAAAAGGTGCCGTGTGCTCGCTAAGCCCTTCACCTTCATCAAAGGCGAAGAGAGTAACGTTGCCTGAAGAGTTTTTGACCAGCATTCGGCTTACAACAGCCCCAGTCTGAAAGGATAACATCTGTTTCAGATTCTGCGTTTCTGTCATTGGGGTTTGGTTTTCCATTTTTTCTCCTCATTGGTTTGGGTTTAAAAGGGTTGAGGGCGGCAAGAGAGCCGAGCTTTTTCCTTCGCCAACCTCCTCAACTGTTGCGCCATCGCGTATACGATAGATGCGCTTGAAAGTCGGGATTATTTTCTCGTCATGTGTCACGACGATGACCGCTGTATCAAATTGGCGCGCCATGTCGTTTAAGATGCGAATTACGGTCATAGCTCGCTCAGAATCCAAAGGGGCTGTAGGCTCATCAGCCAAAATGACGGGGGGATGATTGACTAGTCCGCGAGCAATGGCAACACGCTGCTGTTCTCCCCCAGATAATTGGGAAGGCATGGCCTTCGCCCTGTGTTGAATGTCGAGTGCAACAAGCAAGTCCAGAGCCTGCCGTCGGGCCTCTTTGTTTGGAACACCAGCCAACATGGGCAACAAGGCAACATTGTCCGTTACATCCAGAAAAGGAATAAGATAGGGAGCTTGAAAGACAAAACCGATCTTATCTCGCCTCAACGCACGCAGGTCTTTAACATTCCATCCATCATTATAAATAACCTCATCACCTAACGTCATGCGACCTGCCGTTGGATCGATGACAGCGCCCAGACATTTTAGGAGCGTGCTTTTTCCTGAACCAGAGGGGCCAATCAAGCCAACCACTTCGCCTGAAGACACCTCCATATCTATCCCTTTTAGGGCGTCAACTGCCGTTTCGCCTTGTCCATAACACTTTTTAAGCCCTTGGATATGGATTCCCGTTCTCATGATCCTAGCCTCCTATCGCTTCGGCAGGATCAACTTTAAGGGCTATGCGTATCGCCACCGTACTTGCCAGCACACATATAGTCATAACAGCGAAGAACCCCGCGATGGAATCCATGGGCACCAACAAGATATATTTTGGAAAATAGGGGGCGGCATAGGTTGCCGATATTTTCCCGACGACGAACCCGATTATTCCCAAGGCGAGGGCCTGTTGAAGAATCATCGCCGCGATGGTTCTGTTGCGCGTGCCTATGAGCTTAAGAACTGCAATTTCTCGAATCTTGTCCATCGTCAGTGTATAAATAATAAAGGCGACAATCGCGGCGCTGACAACGGCAAGAATAACAAGAAACATTGCAATTTGTTTGGCTGATGTTGCAATAAGTTTTCCAACAAGAATCTCTTCCATCTCTGCTTTCGTATAGACCGTCAAGCGTTTCCAACGGCGAATGGCTTCCGCAACGTCGCGATGCTCGTAGCCTTGTTTAACGGTTATCAGCACGGCATTGACAAAGGTGTTTGTGCTTTGCGAGGCGATCACGGCGTCGAGCAGATCGGGAACATTCGGACGATTAAAAGAGGGATTGTTCTCTGTGCGGCGACGTCCTTGCCAGATGGCGTCGTTGTCTTTGAGAAACTGCGCCTCTTGGGCATCTTTCAGGGGAACAAAAATCATGGGGTCGCCGCTTGAAGAGACCATCCGCCTCGTTAGCCCAACAACCTGATAGGTGTTTCTTCGTATAGAAATCTGATCCCCAAGATTAAAGCCCGTGGCAATATCGGCAACGGCTTCATAATGTCCTCTTGTTATTTGTCTTCCCGACACAAGATAAGGGGGCCATCCGAGCGTGCCATTTGGATGGCCTGTCGCAATTCCAACGACCATGGCGCGAACATCCCTTGCGCCTTTTCGCACTTGCATCGTCAGATAAGTAACATTCGCAGCCTCAGAAACGCCCTTCATAGCCCTCAAAGTGCGATAAACATCGTCGTTTAGATTAGAGGCCTCGGCATACGGTCCAAGCGTGCCCCTTTGCACGACCCACATATCAGCGCCGCTATTATTGAGAAGAGCCTTCCCGTCATCAACCATGCCGCGATAGACACCAGCCATAGTCAGCGTAACGCCAATCAACAAGCCCAGGCCAATACCGGTAAAAACAAACTTACCCCACGAATGAAGAATATCCCGTCCGGCAAGGCTTATCATTTTCGAACCGTAGGAATTTCTTGAACGATGCGAATGCTATGGCGCTGGGACAAAGGCTTCTCGCTATATACGGCGATTTCTTCCCCCTCCTTAATTCCCTCCTTCACTTGAACGTTTCCATCAAGATCGGACTCTCCCAGTTTAACAACAACAAAAGACAATCGGCCTTGCTGTAACGTCCAAACGCCCGTCTTTCCCTCGTCGCGGTGAATGGCCGCATTCGGAATGACTGGTAGAGTATCCAGCGCAGGCAATTGAATGGTGATTTCCGCAAGTTCTCCTGTCGGTGGTAAAGGAGAAGGAATCTCCTGAAAAACAATTTTGGCTATGGTTTCTTCTGTTACCGAGTCCGCCTTCGGTTCAACGCGATAAACGCGGCCCTTCAGCGGGCGTTCTTTTCGAGAACGCAAGACAATATCGGCAGGCAACCCTTCCGTTAAATTTTGTGTGTTCGTCTGGTCAAGGCGGGTGTTAATCCATAAGGTTTGCGGATCAATAATCTCAATAATAGGCTGTCCCGCGACAATAGTTGTCCCCGGATCGGCATCACGAAGGGCAACTATTCCATCTGCAGGGGAAACGAGTTTGAGATTATTGCGTTGGGCAAGAAGCGCGTCATGCTCCGCATACGTACGACCAAGTTCTTCGTTTGCGGCAACAAAAGCTGCCTCTGCTATTTGTAACTCTTGCTTTTTTGTAACATACGTCTCGTCACTTGTTGCACGAGAAGCCGACAGTTTCATATAGCGCTGTTCTTGGGTTTGTGCATAAGCGCGACGAACTTCGGCTTCATTTCTTAACGCCTCGGCTTTCTTACGAGCAGAGTCTAAAGCTCTGATCTTGTCATCAAGATCAATCGGATCCATTTCGCCAACAATTTGGCCTGCTTTGACGAAATCACCGACATGAACATCTAGGGTTTTGATCCGTCCAGAAGACGTTGGACCAATTTTATAAGTATAACGCGCCTCAACAATACCAATACCAAAGATTGCAGGGGATATTCTTTGTGATTTAACCGTCGTGCTTGTTACATCAACAGGAGCTAAAGGCCCAGAGCGCACGCCAACGTACACAAACAGAATAAGCAGTAGGCCAAGCACGCCACCTACAAAAAACACGCGGCGCTGAAAACCAAGCTGTTTCATGACATCCCTCTACTGATTCCGCGTCGATAAATCTTGAAAACTTTTGTCGCTTCGCGCTGCATCTGTGATACGTCTCCCGCAATGAGCGACTGCATGACCAAGCCTTGTATCGTACCTATAAACAGGATCGAAGCCGCCTCTACATCTAGGGTCGAGTCGATTTCACCTGCTTTTTTTCCCTTCTTAAGGATATCCTGAACCCGATGACGATAATGCTCGATAAGTTTCTGCACAACGCATTTAGCAGGTGTCGATCCGGCACGTTGTAGTTCGCCAAACATCATGCGCGGCACACCGGGGTGTTCCATCGCAAACTTGACATGGCTCATAAACAAAACCTCCAGCGCTTTCAAAAAAGAGCAATCCTCGATAGTCGCTTTGTCTATGCAGTTGATTAGTTTTTTTGCGGCCCAATGCAGCACCGTCTCCCAAATAGCCTCTTTGTTCGGGAAGTGGCGAAAAAGAGCCCCTTGCGTCACATTCATATGCTCGGCTATCGCCGCTGTAGTAATTTCGCTGGGATTCTGGGAGCCTGCCAAAGTCAAAACAGCCTGAATCGTAGCATCTTTTCGCTTATCTGCAGAAAGGTGTTCCGTTCGAGTTTTCACTTTTGATCCCCATAAGATAGTAACCACTCACTACCATAGCGCCGGATCATGTGAATGGCAATGTCGTTGATGTTGGATTCTTTTACTGTCTTTCTGCAGATGTGCCAGAGCCATGACTGCTAATCGCATCACGTCCAAGAACGATCCAGCCACGATGCATGGCCCACACGTCTCTGTTTACTCTAGAACGCACCATGCTCCACAACGACTGCTGACCGAGCGCTTGAGTTTCGAAATTGTTCGAACTTCTCTCTACTGAAAAGTCGGGTTCCGTAGAGAGTTTTCGCATCTCTGACCGTTAATAACCATACTTATCGAACCCGACTCGAGGAATTTTTATCCAATCCAATTCGGATAAATGTCCTCATTGAGGCAGAATTTTCAATCACTTATAACTTGTTGAAATTGCTAGTATAATTTGACCTTCACCCATCCAATTTGGATGGGTGGCGGAGCGGACGTTACGTGGCAGCGAACATGCTCCAAATTAACTCGTTGATTGTAAGCAGCTTTATTTTCTTCCGCAAGCCGTTGATGGTTAATTTTAACGTGTCGACTCCCAGTTTTATAACCCCTTCATAAAGATTAGGCAGGAATCCATCGACATCTTTTCGCAACCTCTTTGTGCGCCATATTATGGTTTCACGACCCTCAGATTGATTGGATGCGCGAAATAAAGGCCTCCACCTCTTGCTTCAAATCACCTGACTGTGTTGCCAGATTTTTAGCGGCATTTAAAGTTTCTTGGGCTAGGGTTCCCGTCTCCGATGAAGCTTGCGTAATTTTCACGATACTTGAGGAAACGTCTTGAGTGCCGTGTGATGCCTCATTTATGCTGCGCGAGATTTCTTGAGTTGCAGCGCGCTGTTCCTCAACTGCAGAGGACGAGCTAACCATATACTCATTTATGTTGGAAATGACCTTGCTTATCTGGTCAATGTCTTTGCTTGTGCCGTTCGTTATTTGTTGAATGTTTGCCACTTGAAGAGAAATCTCCTCGGTCGCCTTGGCTGTCTGATTTGCAAGATTTTTGACTTCCGAAGCAACAACGGCAAAACCCTTGCCTGCTTCACCGGCACGTGCGGCTTCAATTGTGGCGTTTAAGGCCAACAGATTTGTTTGGCTTGCTATTTGTTGCACAAGTTCGATGACGGAACCGATTTTCTCCGCTTCCTGAGAAAGGTTTTTTACTGTTTCGTTGGTTTGGTTGGCTTGCTGGACAGCTTTATCCGCCTCCTTTAGAACAACGGTTACGTGATTGCTGACTTCACTTATCGATGCCGTCAATTCCTCTGCCGATGAAGCTACCGTCTGAACGTTTGCGCTTGCCTGCTCCGCGCCCGCCGCTACGGAGGTCGCTTGCTCGCTTGTATTTGTGGCATTCTTCGACAAGGTTTCTGACGTGGTGTGGAGCTGGTCGGCGGCAGAGGCCACACCGGACACAATCAACGATACGGATTTTTGGAAGGCTTTTACTTCTTCTTCCAGCTTCTGGGCGCGGGCACCCTGTTTATACTGTTCTGCTTTTTGTTCCTCTGCGAGTTGCTTTCCTTTTATCACGCTCTCTTTAAATCGCTCCGCCGCTTGCACCAGATGCCCGATTTCATCTTTTCTTTTTATCGAGGGAATGGTCACAGACAGATCGTTCTGGGCCAGACAATTCATGACATTCGTGATGCTGGTGATCGGCTTAACGATCGAACGGTTGATAACTGCAATCATGGCAAAAGAGGCCAAGAAGAAAAGAATGCTGATAAATAGAGATATGTAAATGGTTTCGCGGAAAGCGGACTCAAACGTGCCGATATCCTGAACAATCTCAATTGCACCGATGGCCTTTCCGGCATAGTCCTTTATCGGCGCAACAAGCACCGCAACAGCGGTCCCTTCCAAAGAAGTTGTGGAATAAAGACGCTTGCCTGTCATGGCCTCGCTTATATCCTGCGAACTTGCAAGGCCTTGCCCCTTAAGCGTGGAAGCGAACGATTTAATCGTGTTGTCTTTCTTGTTTTGAAGATAAAACGTAACATCGCACCCATAGGTCGCTTTGATTTTTTCAAAAAAGCTTGATCCGAAAGAAACGCCAAACTCGACGGATCCAAGATGCTCTTGACCATCCGCGATTGGCTCGATTCCACGAATGCCGAGGCCTGAAACACCGTTTTCTAATCCCTTGATGGCTTTCTTGCTTGCATTCGTTTCAACAACGGTGGAGCGAAAAGAAGAAAGATCATCGCCAAACTTGTCCTTTTTATTCACACGCAAAAAGGAAGTGGCCGGAGGTTTATGAAAATGTATCACTTCAAGCGATAGGGGCTTTTCTGTCTTGCTCCATACAGGCCCGAAGGCTGCATATAGCTTTTCCCTATCCGACAGTTTCATGGCCTCTATCGCCAGAGGGGAAGCGGCAACGATTGCGGCCATTGATTCAGCGCGTACTGCCTCTGCGTCAAGGGCGATCTCAATAGCCGTCAAGTTTTTATCGAGCGTTTCGTGAATAGACGATTCTTTTAGTCTTGCCTGAATAACTATATTGCTGGCAGTAAACAGTCCCGAGGCAACCACTATCAATGCAATGATGTAGAAACCGATACGCTTTCCGATACCGAAGTTATTGAACATAGGTTCCACCGCCCGTGAACGTTTTTTTGATGGGACGTGCCGAATCGTCCCCGTTAACCATACTTAATGGGGGGGGGGGGGTAAACAAGTGGTAAATCACACAACACCATCCTGTTCTGGGGGACCAAGACATTCGCCTAAGCGGGTGTCTAACGAAGTTGCTCCTACTTCTCTCTACTGAAAAGTAGGGTTCCGTAGAGAGTTTTCGCATCTCTAACCGTTAACAACCATATTTTTCGAACCAGACTCGAGGAATTTTTATCCAATCCAATTCGGATAAATGTCCTTATTGGTTCAGAATTTCCAATCACTTATAACTTGTTGAAATTGCTGTGATAACATGCCTTACACCCCTCCATTTTGGATGGGTGGCGGTTCGGACGTTACTGGAGGAGAACGTGCTCCTTGTTATCCTATTGATAAAAAAAAGAATAATCACTCTCGTGCGGTTTTACAATCCCTTGATTTAATGAATTTATGCATAGCGTCCTCGAACTTAACAGTATTTTTGAGAATGGATACTCGTATCAGGCGCCAGGCAACAACGTGATCGCAAGTTGCCCCATTTGAGCCAACGCAGCATTACGCTCCTCAGCAGAAGAATTGGATTCCGTTGTGTAGGCAGCAATCAACAGAGGATCCCGGTTCGAAGGCCACAATACAGCGATATCGTTTGTCGTGCCATGATCGCCTGTCCCTGTTTTGTCGCCAATCTTCCACGCCGAAGGAGTACCAGCACGCAAACGAGCATCCCCAGTTGTATTTCCGATCAGCCAATTTACCAGTAGCATTCGGGACGATTGAGATAGTGCATCCTTTAGAAGCAAGGTTTCCATGTCTTGGAGCATGGCTAACGGACTCGTCGTATCACGGATATCTCCTGGGGCCGCCTCATTAATAGATGGTTCCGCGCGGTCTATGCGCGTTATTCTATCTCCCAAACTGCGGATGTAGCGATTGAGTGCTTGCGTTCCGCCTACGCTCTGCAAAAGCAAATTTCCTGCAGTATTATCGCTATAACAGATTGCGGCTTGGCAAAGTTCATTTATGGACATCTGTCCTTCGGATAAATGCGTTTTGGTGATAGGAGCGTAGTCTAATATATCGCTCTGTGTATAGGTGACCATGCGGTCGAGGGTTTCTGTGCCGGAATCAATTCGCGCTAATACTGCGCCAACCAATAAGAGTTTGAATGTGCTGCACAAGGGAAAACGTTCATCGGCCCGATAGCCAATACGCTGACCGTTGGCGGTATCGACGGCAGCTATCCCAATCCGTCCTCCAAGAGCCTTTTCGATTTTTTTGAATGGCTCCATTTCGTCTTCCGAGGCTACAGCTTTTGACAGCTTGAAGACGATGGGCATGGCCAGCAAAAAGGGGATTGCTCGCAGAATACGGCGGCGTGAGTACAAAACTTTATAGAGCACAGCTTTCTCTTCTGTGGTTCATTAAACGTGTTCTGACTGTATCCGAATACAGTGAAACAGTCAATACTATCCACAAAACCCAAATTTACGGAGTGGCGTTTTGATTCTTCTTTCAAATGGGCCTGCAGTTTTGAGCAATTCGGTGTCGTCAGCGATCTTCCCCAGTGAAAATCCGTGGACTTCGGTGCAAACTACGCACTTGAATGCTTTATGTTCGAATCTCATCCCCCTACCATTTATTTTCACGAAAAACGCTGTAAGTGCTTGGCGGATATGCAACTGGACTTTTCTTTGAAAGTCCAGTTGCTGTAGAGAATCTCTGCTCTCTGTTCACGCTGGGTTCACGGAAAATGTGCGCGATGCAGAATGCGTTTCAAAATCTCTGATCCAGTTGCCGTTGAAATATATGAAGATTTCTGAATTGGTTGGAACAATCGCGTTCCAGAAACGGCCTATCCATTTTGGATAGGCGTGGCGGAGAGGATGATACTTGGCAGCGAACTTGCTCCACATTATCTTATTGATTAGAGCTGTTGCGAAAGTCAGCGTTGAATCTTTGTTAACAGCCTTATGATTCAAGGTTGGAGAGGCGTTGGAGGCCTCTCCGATGACGAAGTTTAGATGTGCTGCGCTTTTGCGCAAGAGGCAATTTCAGCGGCTGACGGGCGTTGAGGCCTCGCTTTTTCTGGAGATGGTCGAGCGTCTTCGCACCCGCTGGCAGCGGCGCGTCGTTGAGCCGAAGAACCGTACGGGCCGCCCATGGGGCATCGGCGGGTTGGAAGACCATCTGCTGGTGCTTTTGATCCTGTACCGTTGCGCGATCACGCAGGATTTTCTGGGCCTTTTGTACGGCGTGGACAAAGCGGCGATCAGCCGCGCCTTGCATCGGATCGAGCCGATTGTGGCCGCAGTTTTTGGCGTGAAGCGGTCCATCCGCGTGGCCCGCGAGGAAGCCGAGGCTTTGATCGTCGATGCCACGGAGCAACCGATCCAGCGTCCGCGCCGCAAGCAGCGCGGCTGGTACTCGGGCAAAAAGAAGCGTCACACGATCAAGACCGAAGCTGTCATCACGGCGCAAGGGAAAATCGTCAGCGTGTCAAAACCTGCGCCCGGACGCGTGCACGATCTTGCCCTCCGACGGCGAGGCCCGCCCTTGCCAAAAGGTTCTCACCTTTACGCCGACAGCGGCTATCAAGGCATCCAAAGCGATCATCCCGACGTCGATATCCCCTACAAGAAAACGAAAAAGCACAAACTGACGAAAGACGAACGCGCCTACAATCACGCGTTGAGCCGTTTTCGCGTGCGCGTCGAGCACGTCTTCGCCAAAATCAAGTCCTTCCGGCTCTTCGCCGAGCGCTTCCGCTATTCCAAAGCGACCTACGCCGCCAAGTTCTCCGCCATAGCGGGTATCGTCAATCTCATCTCAGGGTTCTGATCCCCTGTCCATCGGGATCGGCCATTCCTTTGTGCCCAAAATTAACCGACTTTCGCAACAGGTCTATTATAAACGATTTTGTTTTGTTCTATATTTTCTAACCCACTGATCTATATACAAATAAGTTTTTGATCCATACTGCCAGTTTGAAACCCTTTTTCTCTTTTAAGATGGCTTCAAGGGGGTTTTCGTGAGGCATAAAGAACTGGACTTATAGCTCACATTTAAGCTATATTGTGAGCTATAATAACGGGATTTATAACTCATGATCTGGAATTGGCAACAAGAAGACTGGCCCAAATTCTCCTACGACAAAGCCTCGCTTGAGGAAGCGGAAGGGGCCTTCTTGCGTCAATCCGGCATCCTGCAAGGCAGTTATAAACATATCGGCGACGCGGACAAGACCGTCCTGACGGTCGATTTAATGAGTGACGAGGCCTATAAGACCTCGGAGATCGAAGGCGAGATTCTCGACCGGGCGAGCCTGCATTCGTCCATTCGGCGGCATTTCGGGTTGGATTCGGACAAAGGGAAAATCCCGCCAGCCGAGCGCGGCATCGCCGATATGATGATCGACCTCTATCGTCATTTTGCCGATCCCCTGACGCATGAAACGCTCTTTGACTGGCATACAAGGATCATGTCGGGGCGAACCAATTTGAAAGACATCGGACGTTACCGCACGCATCAAGAGCCCATGCAGGTCGTTTCCGGTGCGATCTATAAACCAAAGATTCATTTTGAAGCCCCTCCGTCCAAAGCCATGACGCGGGAGATGACGCGCTTCATCTCTTGGTTCAACAAGACCGCGCCCGGCGGGGCCATGCCGCTGTCTGCCTTAACACGCGCCGGCATCGCGCACCTTTATTTCGTCTGCATCCATCCGTTTGAAGACGGCAATGGTCGGATCGCGCGGGGCTTGGCTGAAAAAGCCTTGGCTCAATCTTTGGGGCAGCCTTCGCTGATCGCGCTTTCGCATACCATCCAGCAGCGCAAAAAAGCCTATTACGATGCATTAGAACGCAACAACAAAGACAACCAAATCGACGATTGGCTAGCCTATTTTTCCAAAACGATCCTAACGGCACAGGCCTATACGCAAGCTACGGTCGATTTCCTAATCGAAAAAACCAAGCTTTATGATAAGGTGCGCGGCGCGTTGAACATAAGGCAGGAAAAAGCCCTCGCCCGCATTTTCCGCGAAGGCATCGAAGGGTTCAAGGGTGGTTTGAGCGCCGAAAACTACATTACAATCACGGGTGCACCGCGTGCGACTGTGACTCGCGACTTGCGCGACCTTGTCGAAAAAGGGGTACTTATCCGGACCGGCGAACGCAAATCCACCCGCTATTGGCTCAATAGTGCCCATGTAAAAAGCAAACGGAGCTAACGCAACCTAGGTCGATACGGCTTTTCACAGCGATCGTTCACGATGGTTTTTACGTCAACAGATTAGAAGCCGCTGACATCCACGCGGTAAATGTCGGGCTTCGCGACGTCCTTTTCATAGATCAACGAAACGCCCTTGATGTTGTCGATATTGGCAACCAAGCCTTCGCCTGCCTTGCCCTTTTCCATCTTGACCGGAGCGCCCGCGAGCGTGATCGCGCCGCCGTCCTTGTTCTGGCCACGAAAGAAGATGATCGTGCTTTCTTCGCCTTCCTTCGCTTCGCCGGGCAGACGGTTCACAACCGTTTCATCCTTGCCCCACTTCTGCGCTTGGAACTTGCCAACCAACGCGCCAACGCCGCGCATCGCGGTTTTGCGGGATTCGACATCCTTGCCTTCGGGAAGATCCCACGACACGCTGACCTGCATCAGACAGTTGCATTGATAGCCCATCACATAATTAACCGTCGCGGCTGTTTCAACCGGTGCGAAGCGCGGCAGCTTGGCGGAGAGAACTGTGACTTTCAGAGAATCGTCCTTCGTTGTCTTGATCGCATCGGCCTTCACGCCCAGATCCTTGGCCGCCGCAGCGATCACTTCTTTTTCCTTTTGCCCAAAACGCGCCGAGCGGAAACCGTCCACTTCGCTGGCCTGCGCCGCCGAAGCCAAGGCCATCGCGCCGATCAAAGCAAGCGGCATAACCTTTTTCAAAATTCCGGCGAAACGCACCATGGGCTTTCTCCTTGGGTCTTTGTGAAGGGCTGAATTTTTCGCGTAAATCTGGAGCGCGCACACTTAACAAAGCGCAGATTCAACTAGCCAGCGCATAAAATTCTACGGGGCCGCGGCGGCTAGAAAAACCTCTTTTGGTGACTTGAAACCGAGAGACTTGCGCGGGCGATCGTTAAGGAGACGTTCGACCTTGGCAACCTCGGCGGAGGTGATTGTAGAGAAGTCCGTACCCTTTGGGAAGAAGTCGCGGATCAGGCCGTTGGTGTTCTCATTCAGACCGCGTTCCCAAGCGTGATAGGGCTTGGCAAAGAAGATGTCCGCGCCCAAGGCAGAAGCCATGTTCTGGTGATCGGCAAACTCTTTGCCGTTGTCGAAAGTGATCGTGTGGACGCGCTCGCTGATGGCGGCGAGCTTGCGCACGGTTGCCTTGCGTGTGGCCACTGCTGTGGCGCGTGGCAGTTTGGCGATTTTTGTCAGCTTCGTTTTGCGCTCGACAAGTGTCAGAAGGCCGCCTTTGTGGCCCGCGCTCACGACCGTATCGCCTTCCCAATCGCCCACGCGGCTCTTGTGCTCCACCACGGTGGGACGCTCTGATATGTCGATTCTATTGGGAATCAGACCTCTTCCTGCCGTCTTTCCCGCGCGTTTGTTATACCGCTTGCCGCGCCGCCTCAGGGTCTTCCAGAGCTCGCCGCCCTCGCGCTTGTCCTGCCAGATCATCTGATAGATGCGTTCATGGCTGAGCGATACGCCTTGTTCGGCGAGCCAGCCGCTGACCTGTTCCGGCGACCAACGGGCCGTACGCAGCTTGGTCTCGATCCGCCGCCGCAAGCCCTTCGTCAGCTTGCGCGGCCTGGACCGCACCGCCTGCCGCGCCGAAGCTTTTTCTTGCGCTTGCTTGAACCGATAGCCTCGGCCTCCGCTGTTCCGCTCGAGTTCTCGGCTGACCGCGCTCTGGCTGACGCCCAGATGGTCGGCAATCTGTTGCTGCGTGCTGCCCTGCTTGTTCAGGGCGTATATCTGACATCGGTCTTCCGCCGTCAGCCTTCGATAGTTTGCCATGCTTAACCTCTTGCTTGCCAAGAGGTTATCAGCTTTACGCTCCCACTTTTATGCGCTGGCTAGTTGAATCTGCGAAGTATAAAAATCGGTACTTTTATTATTGAGCAGACGCTCGGCTGGAAGTGTTTTGCGCGAGCTTTTGGATTCTAATTTTCTTTCCTTTAGGCCCGTTTGGGATACGGATCAGCTCTATCTGCCGCCCTTTTTCCAACAAGAACTCCTGCACCTGCAAGCCTTGCAGGTCATACGGTTTCTCTTGTGTTTTACGTTCTTTATCATACCACATGCCCAAAAGATTCATCATGTTGAGCTTTTCGTCTGAGACCGAATGTACGGCATGACCAACAACAAGCGTTCCAAACGTGCTTCCGGTCTGTTGCAAATGGTAATTTGCAGCATGCCCCCCCGTCAGCGAAGCCACGCGTTGCGTATAGGTCCCAGCCGGTATAGACGCGCTGACCGAAACAACATTTCCACCTGCATCGACCAGTTCACTAACAGCACCAACCGAGTCTCCCCCAACCAACCCGGAAAAGGTGACGGCCCCCAGCTGAATCTGACCCTTATTCGTCGTGGCATTCGCCACTTGATAGGTTAGGTCCTTACGCGAAATATCTGCAACAACGCCGATGGTCGCGACATCGTAATTCGCGGCATCTACGCCCGTTAACGCCAGGCCATAGACATTGACGCTCTTGTTCGTTCCCGCATTCTTATCGGCAAACGCCGCGCTTGCGCCGATCGTAATCAAGGAAACCGCGTCCGTGCCCAAAACACCTGACAAGACGGCCCCCGTCGCATCCACGCTGGTTGCCAAGGATCCGTCATAGACTTTGTCGCCTGCCGTTACGCCCGTGACCGTTAGGTTTGCTTTGTTAATCGTGCCTTGAACGCCGGTGGGCTGCGTCAACACATAATTGCCGGCATCCGCCCCATTCAAAGCCAAAGCCGTAACTGTAACGCCTTTTCCTGTGCCTACATTTTTATCCGCAAACACCCCACTCGCACCAGACGCATCCAGCCCCACAACATCGCTCCCATAGACGCCGGATAAGGTCGCGCTTCCCACATTCAGGCTCGCCGCCGCGGTCGTGTCATAGGTTTTTGTAGCAGCCATCACGCCCGTTACGGTGATTGTCTTCGCTGTGACGTCCGCGCTCAGCCCCGTCGGCTGGGCCAGCGTATAGTTCCCCGCATCCGTGCCCGTGATGGTGAACCCGCTAGCTGTGACGCTCTTGCCCGTTCCAACATTCTTATCCGCAAACGCCCCAACCGCACTGCCCGTCCCGAGGCTCACCGCATCCACGCCGACAACCCCAGCCAGCGCCGCACTGCCGACATTCACCGTCGCCACCGTGTCGCCGTTATATACCTTGCCAGAAACCGTTGTGCCAGTCACAGTCAGGGTTTTGGCTGTGATCTCACCAACCGCGCCACTACCTGACAGGCTGGATGTAAATCCGTACACGGCCTGTCCGGTCGCCTCTGTAATTCCCGTCAGCGTAACCGCCGCTGTAACCGTTTTGCCCGTTCCTACATTTTTGCTGTCATACGAGGCCGCGCCAACCGAGTAAGTATAAGTCGCCCCGCTCAACCCCGTCGTCGTCAGAGCAACGTCTGCAAGCCCGACTGTCGCAGTGTCCGCCGCGTCATAAACCTTGCTTATTGCCCCCGTTACACTAACCTGCGTTGTGGCCAAACTGGACGCATAAATCAGACCGTTTCCGGTTCCAAGCAACGTGTCGCCATAAGAAGCGCCATATTGACTGTAATTATAACTCAAACCATCAAGCGTATTGCCCGTCGGGCTTGCCGTATAGATATGCCAGCTTGTCGCTGCGGACAACGCCGCACCTGTTCCGTTATTTATGAAATGATCGCCGGAAGCCACAAGATCAATTCCGCCAGCACTCGACGTCAGAACCGATCCACTCTCGATCGCAATCGATCCGTTCGCGCGAACAAGGATATCGCCGCTGGCCGTTATTGCGCCCAAAGAGGTCGCGCGATTGTTCGTGATCGAAATAGACTGTGCTGCCGCAACGCTTACCGTTCCGGTCAGACTGTTCGCCGCGTTCGTGAAAGCCAGAGCAGAGCCCGTCGCGGAAACGCTGGTCGTTCCCGATACAATCAAGGCATCTGTCTGGCTGACCACGCCAAATGCCGTCACCGCCAAGTTGCCACCAACCGTGACACTGGAGCTTGCCGTCGTATAAAGAATATCACTATCCGTCAAACCGCCAACCGCGCTTTTCATCAAAGCCGTCACGTCCAGCGCCGTCGCCGCAGCGCCCGTCACCTTCACCCCGCCTGAACCAAGCGCCAGCCCCGTCATATCGCCGCCTGTCCCGACACCCACATATGTTCCAGTAAAGCTGCTGTTATCGGCATAGAGCAATACGGACGATCCGGCTCCAACCGCGCCCGAACTGACGCTAATTGTAAACGCGCCGCTTGCGTTTGTTAGTGCCGACCCCAGAACCGCACCATTCAGGACAAGCTGGATCGTTTGCCCTGCAAGCACGCTGCCGATCGTACCGGAAATCACTTGTTGCGGAATCCCTTTCCACAACAAGTCAGGATAGGATGTTCCGGCGGATATACGCCAAACGGCCGCACTAAATCCCGACGGCAAAGCTGACTTAAGCTGGGCCGTTGTCATGCCTGTACCGCTTGTGCTTGTCGCCTGTCCTGTTGTTTGCGTGTCCCAATAGCTGCTGGTCACCGTGCCACTATTCAAGCCCGTCAATCCGCCTACATAGGTCCCGCCACTAACCGCGCCGACGGCATAACTGGCCGTTATCGGCGCAGTACCGCTGTTGATTTTATTCCAGCCGACAAGACCGCCTGTTGCCTGTCCGCCAGCATCGCCTGTGACGGAACCCGTTGCATAGCTATTCGCGATCGAAGCCGTACCGCTGCTATTCCCATAATTATACCCGACAAGACCGCCAAGATAATACGCCCCCTGCACCGCGCCCGTCGCATAGCTAAGCTCGATCGAAGCCGTACCGTTGTTTGTATTATTCCACCCGATAAGACCGCCGGCATATTGCGCTGCGGCACTGCCGACCGCCCCTGTCGCATAGCTGGAATTGATCGAAGCGTTACCGCTGGACTGCCCATAGTTATAGCCGATAAGACCACCGGCATAATAGTCAGCAGTAACATTCCCTGTCGCATAGCTGGATGTAATTGGTGCCGTACCACTGGTATTGCTGTAATTATAACCGATCAAGCCGCCTACATAGTTTGTGCCCGTGACGGCTCCGATGGCGTAGCTTGATGTTACAACAGCACTGCTGCCGCTGGCTGTTCCCAGATTTTCGCCGACCAACCCGCCAACATAATAGCTGCCCGTTTCTGACGTCACCGCGCCCTTGGCATAGCTCATGATGATTGACGCGGTTTTACTGGTATTGGCCGTGTTCTGGCCGACAAGCCCGCCAACGTAATTCTGCCCGTGAACGGTTGCCGTCGACCAGCTGTTCAAAATCGTACTATTCACACTATACCCGACAAGAGCACCCGTGTAACTTGTCGTTGTCGCCGACACGCTGCCGCTCACACCTATATTCTTGATCGAGGCAAGCGAAGCATATCCAAACAAACCTGTATTATCGCCGCTGGCCGTTATGTTGACTGTAACCGTGTGGCCAAGGCCATTGATCTTTCCGGTAAAAGGCGTTGCGCTGGATCCAATCGGAACCGTTGCTGTTCCGATATTGGCGTTGAGAGCATAAGCTCCTGACAATGTCATTGAGTTGCAGCTAGAGAGATTGTTGATCAACGTATAGCTGGTTCCCGCGATCGTCAAAGCTGGACTACTGCCCGTTAATTCGACTGTTGCTGTTTCAGCCTTAACCAGAATCGTGTCATAGGTCGATACGATTCTGTTCGCTGTGACGTTTGCATTTACATAAGTACTATAGCTTGCGCTGCCCGTTGTCAGCGTCAACAAGCCTGTGCTTGTCGTAATCGCGGCATTGATATTGATGTCCGCAGCCGCGCTAAGCGTAAGGCCGAACGCAGAGCTCCACGATACCGTGTCGTTGATATTGATATTTCCTGCTGTACCGCTGCTGCCATTACTGGAAAGCAACGTCACGTTCGCGCCTTCGAGCTGCGCCGACAACGCCGCGCCGGTCATGTCACCGCCTGAGGCCGCGACCGTAAAGTCTGTTGGATCGAGCAGCAATGTGCCCGCCGTCCCGCTCGCGCCCCGCAGGTCGGCATAGCCTTGATAGCTGAGCTTCACCTTACCGGACACTTCGGCGTTGCCGCCTTTACCAGTTGCGGACGTGGCTTCGATCGAACCGGCGAAGCTGGTCTTACCGTCCGACCAGACAATCACCGTCCCGCCATCGCCTGTCGCCAATGCGCTGGCTTTGAGTGTTGTCGCTTTATCAACCGTCGTCTGCGCCGAACGTTGCAACGTGCCGCTGCCCTGCGCATCTCCGCCGATCTTGATCGTCCCGCCGCCATTCATGCCGCTGGCGGTCAGCTTTGCACCAAACAGGTTGGTTTCTTGCGTGCCGACGGCTTCAATCGCGCCGCCGGTTCCGTTTGCGTTTTGAGCCTCTAGACTTCCGCGCAGGCTCAGATACCCAGCATAAAGCCCAATTTGCGCCGTATCGCCAAAGGTCCGAACAGAGCCATCAATATCCAAGACTTTAGCGCGCGCGGTTACATTATCAGCAGCGATTACGCTGGCCGCCGAGGTTGTCACGCTGCCACTGGCCGATTGCATGGCCACATTCTTGGCCGTGATCGTGCCCTTGTTGACAATCTGCGCACCAAGGCTGCTGGCGGTTTCGGCTTTGATATAGACACTGCCATCAGGCGCGGTGATCGTGCCTTCATTCGTGATAGCCGTTTGAACAGAGGCCGCATCAACTTCGATGCCGATCAGGCCGCTGCCTGTGACGGGCAAGGTGACCTTGTCCCCTGCCGCCATAGCCACTTGGCCTTGCGGGGCGGTGATGGTGCCTTTGTTTGTAACCTTTGCGCCGATCAGCGCGACATAACCTTTAGGCGCGGCGGCAAGCGTTCCTTGGTTGACGATCTCGCCTGTGGCCGAGCCTCGGCTGAAGCTATTCGCTCCCGCCATGAAGGCATCGTTGCCGATGTCCATCGTGGTCGCGGTGATGGAGCCCGCCTCGATCCTTGCCCCCTGCCCGACGATCACGCCGTTGGGGTTCACAAAATAAAGCTGACCGTTCGCCGTCACTTGCCCGTAAATCTGTGACGGGTCGCTCGACAAAACACGGTTCAGCGTGCGCGAGGACGCGTCAGGCTGATTAAACTGCACCTTCGCCTGTGACCCAACGTCGAACTTGTTCCAGTTGATAACCGCCGAGCTGCTGCTCTGGTTCACGGTCATGTTTGCGCCGGACGTGCTGATGCCTGCGTTTCCGGCGACGACTGATCCGCCTTGCGGCAGCGTTCTGGGTGCGGGGGTTGCCGCCTGCGCCGCAAACACCACGAGGCTGCACAGCGCCGTAGTCGCAAGCAACCATGGTTTGTTCAGCTGTGTTTTGGTGCCCTCGGTCATCCCCGCCCAATCGCTTGAAACGAAACGTTTTCCCCACGCGGCAAGCGCCGCCCGTTTCACCAAAAGGACGCACTTACCCAAGGGGATATTGCCGCATACTTCCTTACCTTTGCGTTAATTCAGGGGCAAGAATTGAACCTTAATAAAGATGTTGTTTACCGTATATTGCGACCAAAAGATCGGGCGCGGTTGGATGAAAACGATAGAGAAACCTTTTATCAACCTTACCCCTTAATGACGTGGGCCCAAGAGCGGTTGTTCGCCCCTCCCATAGCAGGCTCAATCCAACTGATATTCCGAGCGGAAGAACGGTTTCCCTTCCATTTGTCTTTCATTGAGCCTTTTCAAATTACAAACAGCCTCAATGGCGTTTCCGCTAGCTGCCTTTTCAAGCCAATATCTGGCCTCCATGATAGACGGAGCGTCATCAACGGAAACGCCTTTAAGAAATCTGAAAGGCGTGTAAAAAAGCAAAAGCATAGCGACATAGTTCTGCGCTTTGGGATCATTATCCAGGGTTGCCAACTGCCAATATTCATAAGCCGCCGCGCTATTCGCGTTTTGATAGGCTTTGAGACGCTCGCCGGAACCGTTTAGGTTTTCGGCGTCAAGATAATCGATTTCATAAACGCCAATCATATCTGTTTCTCTAAGAAAAACAGGCGTATCGCGCGCAATGTTTTTCTTGAGGTGCGCGCCTAGACACAAGGTTCCCTCTGCCGCAGCGACGCGGCGCACTTCTAGCATATAAAAATCTTGATCCTCTTTCTTGTCACTAAGAGCGGACGAGATAATTTCGATTGGATCCCATCCGTCTCGACTCCAGGCGGCGGGACAAAAGGCAGGGGCTGCGCTTGGAAGAATATAGCCAGATGGCTCTGGGGCTTTGATAAAAGCGGAATCGGTTTTTGCGAAACAAGCATGGCGAGGCCAAGGCGGCCCAAGTTCGTCAAAGAAAACGCGCCCGCCGAAAGGAGAGTGATAGAAGAACACCTTGGCACCGCATATCCAGCAAGTGTAATTGGGGCATGTGTAAGTTTCGTATCTTGCCAACCGGCCCGAAGACCACGCAGACCGCCAAAAATTTACAGCGGCGTTGCCGGCCTTATCTGATGGGCGGGCAAAAGAAGTCCATCCACCCCAACCACAGGTACAGTATGATGGATGATTATAGGCGTTACACATTTAAACCTCGTTTACGATCACCTAGGGCAAGCCTTCCCACTTCCGCGCGTGACTGTTTACCATTTTGCGCAGCGCGGCGGGTTTGACGACTTCGACCTGATCGCCCCACATATAGAGATGCCAAGCCATTTCCAGCATGCCGCCTGCCTTGAAGCGAACGGTCATGGAGCCGTCTTTGCCTTCGCTGATTTTTTGGCTTGGATGGAACACGAAATCACGGGCGGCCTCAGCGGCGCGCGGCGTGAATTTCCAAACGACTTCGACAGGCTTTTCCTTCCAGATGCCAAAGGATTCCTCGGCATAGCTTTGAATGTTGAAGGCAGGATCGCGGCGGAAGCCCTGCTTTGTGATGGTGACATCTTCGATCTGCGAAAGGATGAAGTGGTAGCGAGAGGTTTCGCGCCCCTTCTCCGTGCCGCCGCCGACGAGATAATGCCGGTGGCCGTAGAGGAACCCATAAGGTGCAACCCGTTTGACCTCAGCCTCTTTCTTTCCCTTGCCACGATAGAGAATCTCGACGATCTGGCAGGCCTTGATCGCTTCGCGTAGGGCATGAAGATGCTCGACCTTGATCTTGGGCCGCGGGCCTGGACGTGCAGCTAGGCCTTCGGCCTCAATCAAAGCCTCAAGGTCTGGCTCAATCCGGCGTGATGCTTCGCACTTCTGAAAACTTTTGATCTTGCCGCACAGGGAGCGCAGTGCTTTGGCCTGAAGGCGCAGCCCGCGCCCGTTAAAGGCCTTGGCGGCCATGTCGAGGGTCGCCAGTTCGTCGGGCGTCAGGGCCAAATGTCGCCCATTTGTCGCAGAAGGAATGCGCCAGCGCTTGATACGGCAGGCATCGGTCTTCTCCTCCGTCTGCGGATAAACCCGCACCACGGCGTCCCACATGCGCATGGCTGTCCGGCGCGAAACCTCGAACATCTGCTCAATGTCGGCCAGCGAAACGCCATCGGCGCTCGATTGCATGGCAAAGGCAAGGTTCAGCAAGTCTTCGGCTTTTTCAAATCGCATGGGAATGGCTTCCGTTTTGCTCTCGCTGTTACTCTGCCACAAAAAACCTCGGCCCGCCAAGGGGCAATGTGACCGGAATTGGCACATCAGCGTGATAAGACAATTCGAAAGATTTCTTTGACCCGCTGGAGAACACCATGAACAAAGTTTTGCTATGCGCCTTACTCCTGCCATTGGCAGCCTGCGCTTCCGCCCAAGATCACCGCGCTGACGTTTCCAACCAAGACAAGGGCCGCCTGACGGTCGCTGCCGCCCAGCGGGAGCTTCACAAGGGCATGACGTCGGCAGAAGTCGTCGAGGTACTGGGATCCCCGAACATGGTGACGACCGATGAAAACCGCCGGGAAAGCTGGGTCTATGACAAGATTTCGACCGAAAAGGTCTATTCCACGTCCTCCGGCGGCCTCGGGCTGGTGTTTGGCGGAGCTGGCGCAACGGGCGGCGCGGGGCTGCTGGGCGGCCTTGGCGGCGGTATGAGCAGCGGTTCGGGCGCTTCCAGCACGACCCAACGGACACTCACCATTATCGTGAAATTCGATGAAGCGGGCAAAGTGCGTGATTACGCCTATCGCTCCTCCAGCTTTTAAGGGGGCCATGATGCGCAAACTTGCCCTCTGTCTTGTTGTTTTGCTGTCCCTGTCCGCCTGTGCCCAAACGGTGCCCAAGGAGGCACTGGAGTTGACGCAGGAAAGCCTCCAGCAGCGCCAATCCCAAACCCGCCGGTTCGAGACCAAGGATGAAAAGAAGCTCCTGTCGGCCGGCGCGCAGGTTTTACAGGATTTGGGCTTCAATCTTGAGGAAAGCGAAACGGGCCTTGGTGTGGTCGTCGGCTCGAAAGATCGGGATGCCACCGAGGCCGGACAGGTCGCCGCCGTCATATTCTTGAGGGTCATGATCGGCACGCCCGTGATCTATGACGAGAAGCAGAAAATACGCGTCAGCCTGATCACCCGCCCCGTGGCCGACAAGGAAACCGCCGCGCGTGTGACCTTCCAGCGCGTGGTTTGGAACAATCAGGGGCAAGTCTCAACGACTGAGCCGCTTAACGATCCCAAGCTGTACCAGGAGTTCTTCGACAAGCTCTCGCAGTCGGTCTTCCTGACGGCCAACGAAATCTAACGCATTGAAACAAAAGGAAAGCCAATGTCCCGCCATCCGATCAAGACCGTAGCAGTTCCCTTTATGGTCCTTTTGCTTCTGACCGCATGCCAGACAGACAGCCGTAATCAGGTTCTTCAGACCTCCGAAAGCCAAGTGGCGCTGCGCAGCATGCAAAGCCGGGCCTTCGACACGACCGACAAGGCCAAGACCCTGCGCACCATCATCGCCACGCTTCAAGATCTGGGCTTTGTGATCGACAAGGCCGACGCCACTCTCGGCACAGTAAGTGGAACAAAATTAAACGGTTACGCCATGCGCATGACCGTCAGCGTCCGTGATCGCGGCACGCCCCAGACTATCGTCCGCGCCAACGCCCAGTACAACATCACTGCCATCGAGGATCCGCAGCCCTATCAGCAGTTTTTCGCCGCCCTTGAAAAGGCAATGTTCCTGACGGCACAACAGGTGGATTGAAGATCTAACTCACTAAAAGACAAGGCTTTTAGAAACATTCGGCTATCCTTTATTGTCGTTATGGCTTAAGGTTTCTCAACTGGAGGGGTAGATGGCTTTACGAATCAGAGACTGGATGAATGAGAGCACACGAAGAACAATCTGGGGCAGAAAATAGGTGCTCGAAAGCAGTCCTAACCCCTTATCACGCCAAGTATTTTGCGCACGAGATTTCGACCAAGAAAGCCTCGGCGGTTGTTGATCGCCTTACAACTTCGCTTTTTGACGCCGCCGTAGACCTTAATCCGCACCAGATTGAGGCCGCGCTTTTTGCGCTTCGATCCCCCCTATCCAAGGGGGTCATGCTGGCGGACGAAGTCGGCCTCGGCAAAACCATTGAGGCCGGCATCTTGCTTTGCCAGCTATGGGCCGAACATAAGCGGCGACTCATCGTCATTTGTCCCGCCGTCCTGCGCCGCCAATGGTCGATTGAGCTGGAAGAAAAGTTCAACCTCCCCACGCTTGTACTGGAAAGCAGCAATTATGCGGAGCGTTGCCAAAATGGCGATCCCTTCGATTTTGCGGGTGTTGTCATCGTTTCCTATCAATTCGCCAATCGCTATGCCGAGCAGATGAAGGCTATGCCGTGGCATCTGGTGGTGATCGACGAAGCCCACAAGCTTCGAAACCTGTTCAAGAAAGACAATAAAATGGGCCGCAATATTCAGGCGGCCTTGGCGGATCATAAAAAGGTGCTTTTAACAGCAACGCCCCTTCAAAACTCGCTCATGGAGCTTTACGGCCTTGCCTCGCTGATCGACGACCGGATTTTTGGCGGGATCGACACGTTCAAAACGGCGTATGTCAACGGCAATCCCAACATTGACGACCTGAAATCCCGTCTCGCACCGTTTGTTCAACGCACATTACGGCGGCAGGTTTTGGAATATATCCGTTACACACGCCGCGAAGCGATAACACAGCCGTTCAGACTATCTGTCGAGGAACAAAGGCTCTACGACGAAGTTTCCGATTTTCTCCTCCAGCAAGATACCTACGCCATTCCGTGGGCTCAAAGAAAACTGGTCGTCCTCATCATCCGCAAACTTCTCGCTTCATCGTCCTTCGCGCTTGTCGGTACGCTGAAAACGATCAAAGCACGCCTTGAGAAAATGCGCGAGACCCGCAAGGAAGAAAAACTGAACCTGCGTGGCGCGTTTATAGCCGATCAGGACATTGACATCGAATATGCCGAGGATGGCGAGGAAGAAGAACGAGCCGCCCCACCCAAGCATAAAGACATCGACATCGAAAAACTGAATTACGAGATTGAGCAGATCAACAGTTTCGAAGCCCTAGCACGTTCGATCAAGATAGAAACCAAAGCCAAGGCTCTCTTAACATCGCTGCAAACCGGCTTCGCTCGCATGGGGGAACTTGGTGGTGCGCGCAAAGCTCTTGTCTTCACGGAATCCAGCCGCACGCAGCGTTATTTGAAAGAGTATCTGGAAGACAACGGGTATCGCGGCAAAATCGTGACCTTCAACGGCCAGAACACGGACGATCTTGCCAAAGACATTTATGCGTTTTGGCTCGACAAAAACGCCGAGACAGGCCGCATTACGGGATCGAAAAACGTCGATATGCGCATGGCTTTGGTCGATTTCTTCCGTGACCATGCCGAGGTGATGATTGCCACCGAAGCCGCCGCCGAGGGCATCAATCTCCAGTTCTGCTCACTCATCGTCAATTACGACCTGCCTTGGAATCCGCAGCGCATCGAGCAACGCATTGGCCGTTGCCATCGTTACGGCCAGAAGCACGATGTGGTCGTCATCAACTTTCTGAACAAAGACAATCTGGCCGATCAGCGCATCTATGAATTGCTAAAAGAGAAGTTTCAGCTTTTCGACGGCGTTTTCGGTGCTTCGGATGAGGTTCTTGGCCGCGTTGAGTCCGGCATAGACTTTGAAAAGCGCGTGCTGGAGATTTTTGAAACCTGCCGCAGGCCGGAAGAGATTGAACGAGCCTTCACGCAACTTCAATCCGAAATGGAAGAGCCAATCCAAAGCCGTATCGCCGAAACGCGCACCATGCTGTTCGAGCATTTCGACGAGGACGTGACCAAACATCTGAAGTTCAGCATGGAGGCGACAAAAAAGCGCATCGACACCGTCACGCATCATTTCTGGGAGCTGACGAAATTCATCTATGACGGGATGTTCTTCTTCAACGATGAAAAGCTGATCTTCGGCGACGATGCCGCCTTCATCGCGCGTGGGAAAAGGCCAAGCGATGGTGACCGCACGCCCATTTATCATTATCTGGAAACCAAGGCCGCCGAGCCGGTCGATCCTCTTGCAACGCCGAAGCGCGGTTCCTCCAAGGTTCCGGTGACGGGGTATCCCTATCGCATGTCCGATCTTATGGGGGAGCGCGTTATTCAAAAGGGGCGTGAGCTTGAGACGCCTTCGGCAACATTGCTTTTTGACCTTTCCTCCTATCCGCACAAGATTGCGTTGCTGGAAGAGCAGCGCGGCAAACAGGGATGGCTCTGGCTCGACAAGCTGACGATCAAAACCTTCGAAGAAACCGAAACCCTGATCTTCATCACTTGCGACGAAACCGGCGCAATCCTGCCGCAGGAATTTGGCGAGAAGCTCTTCCTGCTTTCGGCCTCGGTCGAGGGAGAATTTTCCACCTGTCCACACCAGAATGCGGCGGAAGCTGATCGTTCAGTGCGTGTCGCAGCCCTCCTAAACGAATCGGAAGTGAGCAATCACCGCTATTTTGAAGAGGAACTCGACAAGCTCGACCGTTGGGCCGAGGACTTGAAGACCGGTCTTGAGATTGAACTGAAGCAGCTCGACCGAGACATCCGCGAGGCCGACCGTCAATCTAAGCAATTGATTAGTTTGGCGGAAAAATTGGCGTTCCAAAAACAAAAAGCCGCCTTCGAAAAACGCCGCTCCCAAAAACGACATGAACTTTTCACGAGCCAAGATAAAATTGACGCAAGGCGCGAAGAGCTTATTAATCAATTAGAACGGCAACTGCAGGACAGCAGGCACGAAGTGACGCCGCTGTTTTGTGTGGAATGGAGGCTATTATGACGGAGACGCTTAATCCAATAATTCAAATCTTTATAAATCAAGAAATTCAGAGATATGGCATTTATGTTGTTCTAATTCTTGTGTTTGTCATTTTTGTTTGTTTGGTTCTAGGGAAAATGGGGCTTGATGCAAAATTTCAGGAACAACAAAGCAAATTCAATCTTCGTATAGATTCTACCTTTAATCGGTTATCAAAACTTCATGACATTGAATTCGGCATGCTTCCGAAGCTTTGGAACGATCTCTCAATGGCGCAGCGCAAGCTCGAAGAAATCTATTATCGCACCCTCCAACTGAAACCTATTGAGAATTGCACGGATGTTTCATTAGAACGATTGAATGAGTTTTTGGCACAGGCAGCATTCTCAGAAGAGGAGAAGGCCAGAGTCAGAAATGTGGAATATAGTTATAGATTTCATGCCTATCAAAAACTGAAGCTTGAAAAGGCGCATCAAGATGCCAAAACACCCTTGCTCTCTTTTTATGAAAATTACACATCAAACAAAATATTTATTGGAGATAAGCTAAGGTCGTCGATAGAGGGTTTAATCGAGACAATGAGTTTAGTTTATGCTTGGTTGGGTGAAGGGGGAAAAACAGATCTACCAGCCAAATCCTATAATCAGGAATACGAAATAAGATATGCCGCTATGAGAGATGCTTTCAAAAATATCGACAGGGATTTTCGCATTCTTCTCTACCCATCAGAAAACTTGGATCATCAAAAAAATGACTAATAAAAAGCAAAAACTGGAATTGACGTGGATTGGGAAGGATCGGGAACTTCGGTTGGAACTTCGGATTTTGCTGGAGAATAATGAGCGGACACATGGGAAGTGAAGGGATGAGAGAATTAATGATCGAAAGGTTTCTTTCAGAGGGCGCGGGAAAAATTCCCGTTCCCGACCATCTGCCTTTGCCCGCGCTGGTTTTGTACCTCCATCTTGAATTTGACGACGATGCGCACAGGTCAAAACAACTTAACGATTTGTTTTATAGGTACTGTGAGACGGCAGTGGGTCTCCAGAAGTTAGAAGAGATTATTCGACAAGACAAGCAGTCTGCGGATTGTTTCGCCGGTGCGTTAAAGGCCGCAGAGAAAGGCGAAATCGAGGCATATGTGAAGGACTACGACTTTGAATCCTTTGAGCAAGACAAGGAGAAGACCCCAGAATTTTATACGGTAAGCTTTCTTATCTGGGCTGAACGAACCGGCATACAAATTCCTAAGCAGATATATGACGAACTAGAAAATCAAATCCAATACTACGGTCTGTCTCAACACTCTCGAAAAGAAGAGAATCTGAATTTTCCTGCGATAGATCAAAAAACATTTGTACAGCGGATAACCGAGCCCCTTTGGAAAATGACGGATGCTTTGCTTTATGTCCTCGGGCATCAAAGCAATACGAAAGAAGAAAAGAAGATTGCTTTCTTGCGATATAAGCCCCGCGTTAAGCGACTGATGGGCTATATCCTAGATGCACAGCGTACACAAGACTTGAAACTGCACGACTTTAACGATCACCTGTTCGATTGCGATCAGAAAGCTGCTGAGGAAGAACGCATCAAGTCCTTTTACGCCAGCCGCGTAAAACCAAAAGAGTTTGTAGCTTGGTTGAGAACCCTATCCCTTGATCTTCCCGCAATCGATCAATGCGTCTCGGTAGAACCTCCTTGCCAACCTACCGCTAATACCTCCGTAGCAACGAAAATTGCTAAACCCATTTGGATTATCCGCACATGGTCGTTACTATGCTCATGGATCGGAGAAATTGTTGTGGCTGTTATTGCAGGATTGATTGTTATTTGGCTGTCAACCTAACCCTATAATCTGGAAAAAGTGAACAATGACAAAAAAGCAAAAGCTGGAACTGACGTGGATTGGGAAGGATCAGAGGCCTCGGTTGGAGCCTCGGATTTTGTTGGAGGATGATACAAAGTCGTATCACGCGGAGAAGCGCGTTACGGATCATGATTTGTTCGACAATAAGCTGATCTTTGGCGACAATCTGCTCGCGCTTAAGGCGTTGGAGCAGGAATATGCGGGGAAGGTCAAATGCGTCTTTATCGATCCGCCCTATAACACCGGCTCGGCTTTCACTCATTACGATGACGGGTTGGAACATTCCATCTGGCTCGGCCTCATGCGCGATCGTCTTGAAATCCTGCGCAACCTTCTCTCCGAAGACGGCTCAATCTGGATCACCATCGACGACAACGAATGCCACTATCTCAAGGTGCTTTGCGACGAGGTGTTTGGGCGTTCTTGTTTTATTTCAGACGTTGTTTGGCGCACCTCTGACAACAGCAACAATAATGTCACGAAATTCTCTCTCGATCACAATGATGTTCTCATCTATGCAAAAGAGCCGGATTGGTCGCCCAAATTTCTAAACGATATGAATAAGAGAAAACATTTTAAGAATCCAGACAATGATCCAAGGGGAGCATGGTTTGATGGAAACCCAGTAAACAATCCCGGACTAAGAACCAATTTGCAGTTCGATATTGTTACCCCGAAAGGAAATAAGATCAAGCATCCGCCCAATGGATGGCGTTGGTCGCGTGAAACGATTGAAGAGAAAATGAAAACCGGTGAGATTCGCTATTCGCCTGACTATACACGCCTTATTCGTCGCACTTATCTCGCAGATATGGAGGGGCTCCCTCCTTCAACCTTATGGACTGACCTTGAAGAAACAGGTCACAACAGACAGGCAAAATACGAGCTAAAGAACCTATTTCCTGACGTAAAAGTTACCGACCTATTTGGGACACCAAAACCAGAGAGGCTTCTGCAAAAGATTCTTCTCTTGGCCACCAATCCGGGTGATCTCGTCCTCGATTCCTTCGCTGGTTCTGGCACGACGGGCGCGGTTGCTCACAAAATGGGGCGGCGGTGGATCATGATCGAACTCGGCGAGCATTGCCATACGCATATCATTCCGCGCCTCAAAAAGGTGATCGATGGCGAAGACAAGGGCGGCATAACCGAAGCTGTGGGTTGGAAGGGCGGCGGTGGATTCCGCTATTACGCGTTGGCTCCATCGCTTATCTCGATGGACAAATACGGCCAAGCGGTCATCAACAAAGACTATGATCCCGCCATGCTGACACAGGCGATGTGCAAGCTGATGGGCTTTACCTATGCGCCGTCCGAGACAATCTATTGGCAGCAAGGCCATTCAACCGAGACCGACTTCATCTATGTGACAACGCAAACGCTGGATCAGGCGCAGCTCGCCGCCTTGTCCGAAGAAGTGGGCGACAAGCGCAGTCTTCTTATTTGCTGTTCCGCCTTCCGAGGCAAAGCGGATGCGTTTGAAAACCTAACCCTCCGTAAAATCCCCCGTGCCGTTCTTACCAAATGCGAATGGGGCCACGACGACTACAGCCTCAACGTCCAAAACCTCCCCTTGGCCGAGGAAGAGCAAGTGGACATCCCCACGCCTCGCAAGGAAAAGGCCAAGGCTCGTGCGAAGGCGAAATCTAAAGAACCGTCTTTGTTTGGAGATGAGGAAGCATAAGGAAAGGAATAGTCGATGGAGTGGATTTCATTGATATGGAATAAGCTAAACAAGCCCTTGCACTATCTTTTTGTAGGGGCGGCGCTGTGTGTTTTTGCTCCATCGAATGACACATCGGATTATACTTGGACTGGGTATATTTTTATCGCTTTTGGGATCGCCGGAGCTATTGAATGGGGCCTTCATAAAGCAAAAGATGCTTGGGCCAGTCACCAACAAGCCAAGCAAATGCAGCAAATACTAAAAACTCTAAATGCTGATGAGCGAGTTGTTATGCTGGATTTAGTAAACAAGAATACACGCACGGGGCAACTTAACTGGGATCAATATCATGGGCTTTTGGGACGGCCAGAGGAATTTACACATTATAAGAACGTCATCATTGGATTGACGAACAAGGGTGTTTTAACAGCATCACATCAAGGAAAAAGTGTTGTCTATCACATTCCTGATAACGTCCGGAAAATTATTGATCGCAAGCAGGAAATTATAAAGCCTGTCAACGTACAGAAAGCTTAGGATAATCCCCATGAACCGTCATCTCAATGCCATTTCAAACCGTCTGTCTCTCCGCACGCCGCAGAAGGAGTCTCTCGAAATCCTCGCGCGGGTGGCGGAGATTATCTCTTTCGACAAAGACCGTGATGTGGCGGAAGCGCTGAAGACCATCGCTTCTGAATATCCGTCGGTCGAGGATTTTGAGCGCGATTTTCCTTCGCTCTGTTTCGCCGTTGCTACGGGCGTTGGCAAGACGCGGTTGATGGGGGCTTTTATTGCCTATCTGCATCTCGCGTATGGGATGAAGCATTTCTTTGTGCTGGCCCCGAACCTGACCATTTATAACAAGTTGATCGCCGATTTTACGCCAAACACGCCGAAATACGTCTTTCAGGGCATTGCGGAACTCGCCATTACACCGCCGGAAATCATCACGGGCGATAATTACGAAAGCGGGCGCGGCATTCGCGGAACCGATCTTTTGGGCCATGCTGACAATATCCACATCAACATTTTTAACATCTCAAAGATCAACACCGAGACGCGCGGCGGGGCTTCACCTCGGATCAAGCGACTTTCGGAATATCTGGGTGAGAGCTATTTTGAATATCTGTCTAAGCTCGACGATCTTGTGCTGTTGATGGATGAATCGCACCGCTATCGCGCTTCGGCGGGCATTCGGGCGCTCAATGAACTGAACCCTGTTCTCGGTCTTGAATTGACGGCCACGCCGCAAATCGAAAATGGCGCAAAGGCCATTCCGTTCAAGAATGTCATTTACAGCTATCCTCTCTATAAGGCAATGGAAGATGGCTACGTGAAGGAACCAGCGGTTGCGACGCGCGAGAATTTTAACCCGCGTAATTTTACGGAAGACGAGCTGGAAAAGATCAAGCTCGAAGACGCCATTTGCATCCACGAAAACGCAAAGGCCGAGCTGAAGGTCTATGCTGACAACAACAATCGGCCCTATGTGAAGCCGTTCATTCTCGTTGTGGCACAGGATACAACGCATGCCGAAAACCTTATGGCTATGATTAAGTCGGATGCGTTCTTCGACGGGCGTTATAAAGATCGCGTGATTACCGTTCACTCGGCTCAACGTGGCGAGGAAAAAGACGAAACGGTTCAACGTTTGCTTGCCGTCGAAGACCCTAATGAGCCGACAGAAATCGTCATTCATGTTAACATGTTAAAAGAAGGTTGGGACGTCACCAACCTTTACACGATTGTGCCGTTGCGCGCCGCCAATTCGCGCACCCTTGTTGAACAGTCCATTGGACGTGGTCTTCGTCTGCCCTATGGCAGGCGTACAGGTGTTGCCGCCGTGGATCGTTTGACCATTGTGGCGCATGACAGGTTTGAGGAGATCATCCGCGAGGCAAACGATCAGCACTCGATCATCCGTGCGGGAGTTGTGATCGGCAAAGACATTGCCGCAAAACCTAAACAAGCGGTTGAGATTAAATCTAATGTCGAGTTGATGGTTTCAGGGGAAGCGCCGGTAAAGCCGGAACAGAAGCCATTGTTCACAGAAGCAGAACGCCCCATTGCCAAGGCGTCTTTTGAGGTTATCAAGGATTTTGAACGGTTGCCAAGTTCTCGCGAGTTATTGAAGCCGGAGACGCAAAAGAAAATCGTTGATCGTGTGATGGATAAAATTGCGCCTGCCCAAGGAACGCTCGACGTTATCATTGACAAGCCCAACGTCGAAAGCATCGTGCGGAGGCAGATTGAGGCCTATGTCCAGAACACCATCGACATCCCGCGCGTGACGGTAACGCCTATCGGGGCCGATAGCTACGAGTTCACGGATTTTGATCTCGACACAAAAGACCTGCCGCGCTTGCAGCCAGTTGAAGATAAAATCCTGATCCAGCATTTACGCACCTCTGAACGCGAACAGATGGCCAAGGGCGAAACCATCGGCCAAGAAGCGCGGCTCGAAGATTATATTGTCGCCGTTCTTATCGATAAGGATGACATTTCCTACGATGACCACGCTGATCTGCTTTATAAATTGTCGGGGCAGATGGTTGCGTATGTCGCTTCCTATTTGAGCAGCGATGCAGAAAAAGCAAAGAATGTCGTTCAGTTCTACCGTACCAAACTGGCCGATTTGATCCACGCGCAGATGGATGCGCATGTGAAGCTTGGCTACACGGACTTTCACGCCTCCGTAACGCGCGGGTTTGAGCAACCCAAGATGGGGGCTGTAACGATTGATGCGGGAGAGAAAGTCAGGAACTTCCGCCAGACGCTAACCAATGTTTCCGATATTCGCGGCATGGTGTTTGAGGGCTTCTCGAAATGCCTCTATCCGCAACAGAAGTTTGATTCTGATACCGAACGGCAGATGGCCATTTTACTGGAAGATGAAAAGGATGTTCTGAAGTGGTTTAAGCCCCTGCGCAATGACGTCAAAATCTATACCAACGATAACGACGGCTATGAACCGGATTTCGTTGTCGAGACATCCAAAGAAAAGCTTCTTATCGAAACCAAGCGTGCCGATGAGGTTGATGCCGACGCTGTTCAACAAAAAGCCCGTGCCGCCGTCAAATGGTGTGAGGCAGCGACAAAGCATGAAACGGAGAACGGCGGGAAGCCTTGGCGCTACTTGATTGTGCCACATGATGCCGTGAGGGCGAATACCACGCTTTCGGGGTTATTGACGCAGTATTCATAATGCGTTTAGTCGCATTTCAGTAATTGTTGCCTGATAGTATTGTAGTCTATGAGGGCTTCTGGAAATGCCGCATTTGCAGGAGCCAATTCAATTTCGTCCGCAAGTTTCTTCTGAAACTCGCGGCTATATTCCTTAATCGGCGGACAAACGCAGGCGGGGTTAGAACTTGCCGTCCCGCAGGCGCTTAACAAGGTCAGCGCGAGTGCGAGGAGCATCCATCGCGGCGCGAAGTTGGGCATCTTTGATCTCCGTGATTTTCTTGAGTTGGTCATAGCGTTCTGCGGTGCGTCCTGATTGGCGCGCGCCGAAGAGGACGGCGGCCACAGATGCAGCAACCGTGCCCCAGCCAATGATTTTGATAAGGTTGCTGGAAAACCAGCTTGTGAGGATCGTCCACATCAGCGCAGGCCTTTCCTATGGTCGTCAATACGCGCCCAGA